>JBFWXJ010000167.1:0-12321 GCA_050187535.1 Alphaproteobacteria bacterium
CGCGCGCGCGCTGGAAGGGCTGCTGCGCGGCAACCATCGCGGCGCCATCGTGCAGGCGCGGAGTGCCGAACAGCTGATCGAGCAGATGGCAAATCAGATGCGGCTATATACGCTGCTGCTCGGCGCCATCGGCGGCATCTCGCTCGTCGTCGGCGGCGTCGGCGTGATGAACGTGATGCTGGTCGCGGTGACCGAGCGACGTCGCGAGATCGGCATCCGCATGGCGATCGGCGCCCGCCGGCGGTCGATCGTCTCGATGTTCCTGACCGAGGCGATCTGCCTGTCGCTGACCGGCGGCATCATCGGCACCGCGATCGGCATCGGCACCGCGCACGCCGCATCCCAGTTCGCCAATTGGACCTTCTTCCTGGCTCCGGCCGCGATCCCCTTCGGCGCCGGCGTGTCGGTTGCGGTCGGTGTCGTCTTCGGATATCTGCCCGCGCGGCAGGCCGCACGCGTCGATCCCATCCAGGCGCTGCGCTACGAATGAGACCGGCTCACGCCCTTCGCGCCGCCCTCGCCGGCGCATTCCTTCTCGCAGCAGGCACCGCCGCGGCGCAGCGGGCGGCTGCGCCGCCGCACGACGGCGCCCAGGCCGCCCCGCCGACCGGCGCCAGCATCTTCACGCGCACGGCCGATCTCTCCCTGGCCGAGGCCGTGGCGCTGATGCTGCGGGACAACCGCAACGTACGGAGCTCGCTGCTCAACCGGATCGTCGACGACTTCGCGCTGCGCGTCGCCGAGGACCAGTTCGACCCGCAGTTCTCGTTCTCGGCTACCGTCAGCCGGTCGCGGCCACGCCGCGCGCCGGGCGACGCCACGATCGCGTCGACCAATCTCGGCACGTGGCAGCCGCGGGTGACCCTGCTGCTGCCCTACGGCACGCAGCTCCAGGCGTCGGCCGGCGGCAGCGTCACCAAGGTCGAGGGCTCCGGGACGGTCGTCGACCAGCGCATCGACCTCAGCATCGTCCAGCCGCTTCTGCGCGGCGCGGGCAGCGACGTCACCACGGCCAGCCTCGAAATCTCGCGGATCAACCGTCGCAACCAGGCACTTGCGCTGGAGCGTACCGTCTCTTCGGCGATCGTGCTCGCCATCCAGAGCTATCGCACGCTGATGCAGACGGGCGAGCAGGTGAAGATCGCCGAGGACTCGCTGCGGCGCGCCCGCGACCTCGTCGAGGTCAACCGCCAGCTCGTCGCCGCCGGGCGGCTGGCCGAGGTCGAGATCGTACAAAGCCAGGCGAGCGTCGCCCGCCAGGAGCTCTCGGTCCTGCAGGCCCGCAACTCGCTCGACCAGGCACGACTCGACCTGCTGCAGATTCTTGCCATGGACGTGCAGGTCGGACTGCGCCCGACCGAGCAGCTGACGGCCGAGCGCGTGCGGCTCGACCTGCCGAAGGCGCTCGAAACGGCGCGGGCCAACCGCACCGACTACATCCAGGCGAAGCTGCTGGTGGACGTGGCGAAGCTCAACCTGCTGCTGGCCGAGGATGGGCTGCGCTGGGAGCTGAACGCCGTCGGCTCGATCTCCACCTCCGCCTCCGACCGCAGTGTCACCGAGCTGCTGCGGCGCGCCGGGCGCACCACCCCCGGCACCGTCATCGGGCTGGAGCTGCGCATCCCGATCTCCAACCTTTCCGACCAGTTCCGCGCGACATCCGCGAAGATCGGTCTGCGACAGCAGGAGCTGGCGCTGCTGGAGCTGGACCAGCGGATCGAGATCCAGGTGCGCAACGCCCTGCGCAACATCGAGACCTCCTGGCAGCAGCTGCGACTGGCGGACCAGTCGGTGCAGCTCTCCGAGCGCAAGCTCGACATCGAGCGGCAACGCCTGCGGGCGGGGCGCAGCAGCAACTTCCAGGTCGTCACCTTCGAGGACGACCTCGTGCGCGCGCGCACCGATCTGTTGTCCGCCCGGATCGGCTATCTCAACGCGCTGACGGCGGCGGACGACGTGATGGGCACGACGCTCCGGACGTGGGGCGTGCGATTGGAGGCGCTATGACCATGACCGGCGCCGCACAACCCTGGTCCAGCGGGGACCACGCGCTCCACGTCCTGGGCAGCATGACCAGCGGCGTGGTCACGCTCGACGGCGAAGGCCGTGTCACCTCGTTCAACCAGCGCGCGGCGGACGTCACCGGCATCCCGGCGTCGCGCGTGCTCGGCGAGAGCCTCGTCGCCTTCCTCCTCGAGGACCCGCACAACGAGCATCTCGCGGACACGATCGTCGAGGCGAGCTACGACGAGAGCGGCCGCTACTACCGCCAGGTCGACTTTCACCGCGAGGGCCGGCGTCGCGTCCTCGACCTGCGCGCCAGCCTCCTGCGCAATGACAAGGGAGCGGCATCGGGCGTCGTCCTGGTCATCGACGACGTCACCGAGACGGCCCTGCTGCGCGTCGCGGAAGCGAAGCTTTCGGAAGAGCTGAAGTCGCAGAACGTCGCGCTGACCGATGCGTATCGCAGCCTCGAGGAGAAGAACCGCTCGCTCGATCAGGTGACGCGGCGGGTGCAGGCGCTGCGGGTGGCGGCCGTCCTGATGGCGCTGCTCGTCTTCGGCGGTGCCGCGTACTATGCCTGGAGCTCGATCGACGCGCCGAGCCGTCCCTCGCGGCCGGCTGCCGCGGCGGCGGCGGGAGTGCCGGTCGGCGGCCACGTGGTGACGCCCGTCGCGATCCGCCAGACCGTCGGAATCAGCGGCACCATCGAGCCGGGACAGGTCGTTGAGATCACCGCCCCCTTCGCCGGCAAGGTCCTGGAGCGTCAGTTCGAGTACGGATCGCGCGTCGAGCGCGGCACGCCGATCGTCACGCTCGATGCATCGGAGATCGAGCGCGAGCGGCGCAATGCCGTGGTTGCCGTCATGAAGGCGCGCGACCGCGTCGGCGAGCTGGAGACCTGGGAGCGGGGCACGGACGTGCAGCGCGCCCGCCGGCAGCTGGCGCTCGCCCGCCAGAACCTGGAGCGCGTGCAGCAGCAGCTCCAGACCGCGACCGACCTGCTGAACCGCGGCATCATCGCCAAGCAGGAGCACGACAGCCTCAAGCAGCAGCTCCAGCAGCAGGAGCAGCAGGTCTTCTCCTCCGAGCAGGATCTGGCGGCGACCATCCGCAAGGGCTCGGACGACCAGATCACCATGGCCCGACTGGAGCTGTCGAACGCCGAGGAGAAGCTGCGCGACCTGTCGGGGCAGGTCCGGGCGGCGCGCATCCAGGCGCCGGTGCAGGGGGTGGCGCTGCGGCCGCGGCCGGCATCCGCCGGCGGCAGTGCCGGTGGTGGGTCCGGCGAGAGAGACGTGACCGTGGGCGGCCGGGTCGAGCAAGGCCGCACCCTTTTGGAGATCGGAGACCTTTCGTCGCTGACCGTGCGCGGCCAGCTCGACGAGGTCGATGTCGGCCGGGTGCGCGTCGACCATCCCGTCGCGGTCACGGTGGCCGGCGTCGGCGGCCGCCCGATCCCGGCGCGGGTCGCCGCGGTTTCGTCGCAGGCATCCGCCGACCGCGGCAGCGGTGGCCGTTCGGCGCGCGCCAAGTTCGATGTCCTCGTCCGCATCGAGGAGGTGCCGTCGCAGGCGCGCGAAGCCATCCGCATCGGCATGTCGGCCGCGCTCGAGATCATCATCCACGAGCAGCCTGCGGCGATCGTGCTGCCGCCCGACCTCGTCACGCGCGGGCCCCAGGGTGCCAGCGTGCGCGTGCGCAAGGGCGGACAGGGCGAGCCGCAGGACGTGAGCGTGACGCTCGGCGCCCCGCTGCCGCAGGGCATCGAGGTGAAGAGCGGCCTTTCGGCCGGCGACGAGGTTCTGCGGCCGGGTTCGTGACGGGAGGGGTTGCCCTCAGGGCACCTGCAGGCGCCGCTCGTACCACTGCACGAGGCGCGTGGCCGGGAACAACAGCGCGAAGTAGATGAGCGCGATCACTGTGTAGACCTCCAGCGGCCGGTAGGTCTCCGCGGTGATCAGCGAGCCGTTGTAGAGCAGGTCGGGCACGGCGATGGTGGAGACGAGCGAGGTCGTCTTCATGAGGATCACCGTCTGGTTCATGAAGGGCGGCACCATCCGGCGGATCGCCGGCGGCAGGATGACAGTGTACATCATCGGCCAGAAGCGCATGCCGAGTGCACGCGACGCCTCCCACTGACCCTTGTCGATCGACAGGATGCCGGCCCGAAAGATTTCCGAGTAGAAGGCGCCCACGTAGAGGGAGAGCACCAGCACCGCCGCCAGCGTGCCCGGCACCTGAACGCCCAGCAGCACCGGCAATGCGTAGTAGAACCACACCAGCTGGACCAGCGGCGGCGTGCAGCGGAACAGCTCGATGACCACGATCAGCGGCCAGTTGACGATGCGCAGCTTCGACAGCCGCGCCATGCCGACGACGAGACCGAGCAGAAGCCCGAGCGCCATCGTGCCGAAGGTGAAGGCGAGCGTCACCAGCACGCCGTTCGTGAGCAGCGGCAGGTAGCGCAGGAGCAGCCCGAAGTCCCACTGATAGGTCATGACGGCGTTCCTCGGGGACCGGGGCGCGGGGCCGCCGGCGGCTGCCTCACCGCCAGACCCCATCGACGGCATCGAAGGCGCCGCGCCGCAGATCCGCGCCGTCGCCGCGCAGCGCCTGCTTGGCCACCTTGCCCGACGCGGTCTTCGGCAGATCCGGCAGATAGGCGACGTAGCGCGGCAGCTTGAACCGAGCCAGGCGGTCGGCGCAGAACGCGACCACGCGCTGGGGCGGCAAGTCCTCCGCCGTCAGCCCCTGGCGGAGGCTGATGCAGATCTTCACCTCCTCGCCGCGCAACTCGTCGGGCACGGGAATGGCGGCGGCCTCGACGACTTCCGGCATCGCGGCCAGCACCGTCTCCAGCTCCGTCGCCGAGATGTTCTCGCCATTGCGCCGGATCACGTCCTTGATGCGGCCGAGGATGGTGTGGAAGCCGTCCGCGTCGCGGCGGAAGAGGTCGCCCGTGCGGAACCAGCCGTCGCGGAAGGCATCGGCGTTGGCGTCGGGCCGCCTGTAGTAGCCCTGCATCATGCCTTCGCCGCCGATCATGAGCTCGCCGACACCACCCGCCGGAACGTCGCGACAGTTCCCGTCGACGATGCGCAATCGACGGAACGGCACCGGCAGGCCGCAGGCGCCGCTGCCGGTCATCCAGTCGACCCCGTAGGGCATGGCGAGTGCCGCGCCGGTCTCCGTCAGCCCGTACATCTCGCGCACCGGGGCGCCGCCGAGATGTTCCTCCAGCGACGCGTGGAGGTCGCGCGGCAGCGCCATCGTGCCCGCCCAGACGAGCCCAAGGCGGTCGCGCCTGGGGTCGAGCGGCTGCTTGGCGAGTGCGGGCGAGACCGAGCAGAACTGGATGTCATGCGCCAGCAGCGTGTCGATCATGCGGGTCAGGCTCGGCTGGCGCGCGACATAGGCGGTGGCGCCGTGCAGCAGCGCCATCAGGAAGCGCCACTGGCCGCCCATGTAGTGGAACGGCATGTCGATCAGCATGCGCTCGACCGGCGGCGCCTGGTGGGCTCTCACCGTGGCGATCGTCGTCCAGTAGCGGTGCGGCAGCATGCAGGCCTTGGGCGCGCCGGTGGAGCCCGAGGTGAACTGCAGGGTCATCAGCCGGTCGGGCTCGGCGTCGGGCAGGCGTGGCAGGCTGCCGGCATCGGCCAGCAGCGCCCCCCACTCGCCGGCACTCCCCGCAAGCCGGCCGCCATGGACGACGACCCGCTCCAGAGACAGCGGCAGCGTCGGACCGTCGCCGCGGTCGATCACCCCCAGATAGGCCGCGTCGATCACCAGCAGCGTCGCGTCGCCACCGGTCAGCACGTGGTCCAGCTCGCGCGCGGTGTAGCGCGTGTTGACCGGCAGCATCACGGCGCCGAGCTTGGCCAGCGCCATCCAGCTGACGGCCAGCGCCGGCGCGCTCGGCAGCATCACCGCGACATGGGTGCCGCGCCCGACGCCGATGGCATGGAAGGCGGCGACGCAGCGGTCGACCATGGCAGCGAAGGCACCGTAGTCGAGCGTCGTGCCGTCCTCGACCTGCACCCAGAGCGGGCGGTCGCGGTGACGGGCCACGGCCGCATCGAAGAGCGGGCCGATGCCCTCGGGCAGCGGCGAGCGCTCGACTTCCAGCCGGGCGTCGGCAAGCGCCTCCAGGGTCGGGCAACGGTTCATTCAGGATCGCCTCAACCGGCGGGCGTGAAGGTCGGCAGGGCGTAGCGGCCGGCCTCTTCGCGTGGCACCAGACGTACCGGCAAGCCGCTGCGCACCGCCTCCGGATCACCGCCCACGACGCGCGCGATCATCGGCACGCCCTCGGCCAGGGCGATCTCCGCGAGGACGATCGGCGCCTGGTCACGGAAAGCCTCCGGCAGTCCGCGGTGGATGCGGCTGAAGGAGACGATGGTCCCCGCACCCGACGCGCGGAACCAATCGAGGTGCGCCGACCAGCAATGCGGGCAGACGGAGCGAGGGAAGAAGACGGCCTTGCCGCAATCGGTGCAGCGCTGGAGGGCGAGCGCCCCCTCCTCCCGCCACGCGGCCAGCATGGGCGCGTTGGTCGGCGTCTCCTGCGGCATCGGCACCCCGGTCATGCGGCCTCCAGCACGAGCGCGCTCGAAGACAGGCCGTGGCCGTAGGCGACCATGCCGTAGCCCGACACGAGCCCGATGCGCGCGTCGGCCACCTGGCGCGGGCCGGCCTCGCCGCGGAGCTGCCTTACCGCCTCGGTCAGGCCGATCATGCCGCCGCCGCCGCCGGTCTGGCCGCAGGAGAGCTGCCCGCCGCCGGTGTTGAGCGGCAGATCGCCGTCCCAGGTCATCCGACGCTCCGCCAGAAAGGGACCGATCTCCCCCTTGCGGCAGAAGCCCAGGTCCTCGAGCTGGATCGCGACCATGATCGGATAGTCGTCGTAGGCCTGCACGAACCGCATGTCGGCCGGGCCGGCCCCGGCCTCGTCGAAGAGTGCGTTGCGGAAGGTCTCCCAACCGCCGCGCAGCGGCGACACCTCGCCCGCGGGATGGTTGTGGCGGTCGCGCCCGGCCAGGATGCGGACACCCTTGCCGCGCGGCACGCGGTCCAGCGCGGCGACCACGATCGCCTCCGCCCCCGAGCACGGCATGACGCAGTCGTAGAGGCCGAGCGGGTCGGCCACCACGGGTGCCGCCAGATAGTCCTCGATGGTCATGGCCCCGCGCAGCAATGCGGCCTCGTTGGCGCGCGCGTTGGCGCGCTGGTCGACGGCGATGCGGCCGAGCTGGGCGCGCGTCGTGCCGTAGGTCTCCATGTGCTTGCGCTGGATGATGCCGAAGATGCCGTTCATCCCGCCGAAGCCATGCGGCGCCAAGTAGTCGCCGATCGAGCGGGTGAAGCGCCCGATGCGGTCCTTGAAAAAGGCGCCGTCCTGGGCCGCCCCGGCGAGACAGAGGACGCAGCTCGCGCGCCCCGCCTCGACAGCGCGCACGGCATCCAGCACGTTGATCGGCGCGCCGGCGCCGCCCGCCGTCGAGACGTTCGCCCAGGAGACCGACAGGCCGAGATATTCGGCCGTCGTCACCGCATTGTCGGGCGCCAGCGTCGTGGAGCTGGTGGCGATGCCGTCGATGTCGGCCTTGGCGAGGCCGCCGCTCGCCAGGGCCGCGCGTGCAGCCTCCGCCATGTAGGCATGCTCGGTCCTGGCCGCCCGCTTCTCGTAGGCCGAGCTGCCGTAGCCGACGATCCCGACGCCCCGCATCCCGATCAGAACTCCAGGTCGGGCGGCAGGTCGGCCTGCTCGATCCCCATGTCGCCGAGCGAGGCCAGGATCCACTCGCGCACCTGGCCCGAGCCGCGGTTGAACTCGATCCAGGCGGCGAGGAACTGGCGGAAGCGACCGTCGCGATCGTACTGGATCGCCGCCGTCGTGGTCGTCCGCACATAGGGCTGCGGCATGATGAAGTCGCCGAGATTGGCGTTCTGCTTGCGCGCTGCGAGCCCGAGGAAGACCGAGCAGGCGAAGACGTCGGATCGGCCGGTCGCGACCGACAGCACGCATTCGGGCGAGGTCTTGTAGGCGACGTGGGTCGCCTTCGGCGCGTAGCGCCGAACGATGGTCTCACGCGATGTGCCGAGGTCGAAGGCGATCTTCACCTCGGGCTTGTTCAGTTCTTCCCATGTCTTGGCCGTGAAGCCCTTGCGGGCGACCAGCGACGAGACGTTGAAGAACATCGCCGGCGGGAAGTCGACCACCAGCGCGCGCTTGGGCGTCGGGTTCAGGCCGAACGCCATGTCGATCTTGTTGGCCTGGAGGTCGAGAACGGAATTGCCCCAGGTGCTCTCCAGCACCTCCAGCTCGACCCCCATCTCGTGCGCGATGTTGCGGCCCATCTCCAGGCAGAAGCCGGTCCACTGGCCGGTGGAGAGGTTCTTCTTGAAGTAGGGCTCCTGGTTGGCGACCACCGCCATGCGCAGCTTCTTGGTCGAGAGGATGCGCTCCAGCGTGCTGGCACCCGCCGGCGCGGCGGTCTGCGCGGCGGCCGGTGCGGCCTGAACGACACCGACAGCGCCGATGGCGCCCAGCGTGCCGACGATCTGGCGACGATTGATCATGGTCGGACCCCTTCCCCGTTCCTGTTGCGCCTCTAGCGGTTGCCGGCGAGTGCGGCGGTCAGCGGCGCGAGCCCGGCGTCGCCGTCCAGCGCCCACACCGCGTCGATGATGCGGCCGGCCTCGGCCGGCGAGACGGCGGCGCCGGCGAGGTCGCGGAACTTGCCTTCGACCTCCGTCCGGCTCATCGGCGCCTCCGGCTCGCCCTTGGGATAGGGCACGAGGCGCTCGAAGCTGCGGCCGTCCACCGTCGTGACCCGGATTTCTGCCGGCCATTCGCGCGGGAAGGCCTTCGACATCGCGTCGTCGGCCTCGACGCGCACGCGGCCTGCGAACTCCTGCAGCGTCGGGTCGCCGACGAGGTCGGCGGTAAAGTCGTGCTCGCCGACGGCGCGCTTGTGGGCGGCGACGGCGAGGCTGAAGGGAATGCTCATCTTGGCGTCGAAGAGCGTGTGCGGGCGCACCCGGTGCGGCCGGTTGGTGACTGCGATGTCGTAGGTGCGCACCGTGATGCCGGCGATCTCCGGTGCCGCCACCCGGTCGCGATCGAGGATGTCGAGCAACCCGTCGATGGCCGCATGATTGTAGCGGCAGCAGGAATAGGGCTTGAGGCTGGTGCGGGTCACTTCCCACACCTCGCCCAGCCCCTGGGTCACCCGCGAGATGTCGTATTCGTCGGCGAAGGACTCGCAGAAGCCCTTGCGCTGCTCGACGATGCGCCGACTGCCGGTGAAGCCGCGCTCGGCCAGCATCGCCGACATGATGCCCATGCTGCCGGCATGGCCGGGGCAGAGGCGCTTACCCATGTCGCCTTCGCCGTAGATGCTGCTGTTGAGGCCGGCCGCCTGGATGCCGGCCAGCCCGAGCGCGTCCTGCAGCCGGTCCCGATCGAGGCCCAGCAGGTGGCCGGCGGCCGCGGCCGCGCCGAAGGTGCCGCAGGTCCCCATGCTGAGGTAGCCGCGCCGCCAGTGCGAGGGCTGCACCGCGTTGGCGATCCTGAGGCACGCCTCGTAGCCGACGACGACCGACGCAAGGAAGGCTTGGCCGCTCGCCCCCTGCCGCTCGGCCAGCGCCAGAGCCGCCGAGATCACGGGTGCGCCGACATGGGTGATCGAGTCGCGGTGGGTGTCGTCCAACTCCAGCACATGGGACGAGATGCCGTTGAGGTAGGCGGCGTTCTGCGCAGATGTGCGGAAGCCGAGGCCGATCGCCGTGCTCTCCGGCGTGCCGCCGGCCAGCCGTATCACCTCGGTCGCGATCCGCACTTCCTCGGTGCCCATGGCGCCCAGTGTGCAGCCGAGCAGGTCGAGGACCATGACCTTGGCCGCCTCGACGGCCTCGGCGGGCAACGCCGCGAAGCGCACCGCTGCGAGGAATTCCGCCAGACGGCGTGTGGCGCCGGGATCGCTGTCAATGCGGGCGGGATCTGCGGCGATGTCCTGCGGCACGGGCGCTTCCTCCGATACTTCCTATATCATCCAAACATACGTACATTCGGACATCAAGCGCCTCGTTCGAGAGTCGACAAGGAATGACGGACCTGACCGCCGACCCGACGACCCTGCCGGACCGCGACCCGACGCCGGCCTATTTCCGGATCTTCCAGAACCTCCGGCGGCGCATCGCCGCGGGCGAGTTCGGGCTCGGCGCACAGCTTCCGACCGAGGGCGAACTGATGGCGGCATTCGGGGTCAGCCGGCACACCGTGCGCGCGGCCGTGCAGGAGTTGCAGGCGCAGGGGCTGGTGCGCCGCCAGGCCGGGCGCGGCACCTTCGTCACCGGCCAGCCGTCCGGCGACGGCGCCTGGGCGGCGCGCTCGCTCGAGGACATGCTGAACCGCAACTTCGGCGACCGGCTGCAGGCCTGTGCGATGCGCCTGCTATCGGCCGGGAGCGCGGAGGAGCGGGACGCGCAACGACGGATCGGCACCAGCGGCCCCGTCATGCGCTTCACCTGGATCCGCGCCGACGACGAGGGCGCCAACGCCGCCTGCCGCGTCGACCTGCCGCAGGCCTATGCCGACCGCCTGCCGCCGGACTGGGGCGACCGCATCGCCACCACCCGCCTGCTGAACCTCGTCGAGGCGTGCAACGGCATCGAAGCGCGGCGCGTCCGGCAGGTCTCGACCGCCGCCGCCGCGCCGGCCGATGTCGCGCAAATCCTCGGCGTCGCGCCCGGAATGCCCCTCCTGTCGCTGGAGCGCACCTACTTCGACCGCGACGGCGGCGTCATCGAGAGCTCGCTGATCCTCGGCCGTGCCGATCGCTGCCGGCAGGTTGTGGAGCTGCAACGCCGGGGACGGTGACCGTCCCCGGCGCGTCGCAGACGGGCGACGGCCTCAGGGTGCCGCCTTGATCACGCCGCAACCGACCCGGGCGCCAGCACCGCCGATCGGCTGCGTCGTGTGGTCGTCGGGGTTGGCGTGGACAAGGATCGCGGCCCCGTCCGCATCGAGCAGCGTCGCCTTGCCGCCGCGCTGGGATATCGACACCGCGGTCGTGAACAGCTCGGCCATCGCCTTGCCGTCGCTGTGGACATAGACGTTGGGAAGGTCGCCGGAATCGGGCCCCTCCGGATTCAACAGGCCGTGCTTGCGATTGTCGGGATTGATGTGCGCCTTGGAGGCGACGAAGCCGTGGTCGTGGTCCTCGCAGGTTCCGACCGCATGCAGATGGACGCCCTTGTAGCCCGCCGGCAGGCCCTGCAACTCCAGGCGGATCAGCACGCCGGTCGGCGCATCGGTGAAGGTCGCCTTGCCGAGGCTCTTGCCGCCGGCGCCGACGATGTCCGCGGTCGCCGACGCGGCGTGCGCGGTGCCGAGCATGGCCGCGGCAGCCGCCGCGCCGGCGATGATGGTCGCGATCTTCCCCATGGCTGTCTTCCTTTCCGTCATGTCCGGCGTTCCCGACGCCGGACCGATTCGCGATAGAGGATATAGAGACCGCTGCCGGCGATGATGGCCATGCCGACGAAGGTCATGAGGTCGGGCAACTGGCCGAAGAGGCTCCATCCGGCCAGCGTCGCCCACACCAGCCCCATATAGGTCAGCGGCGACAGGAACGAGGGCGGCGCATAGGAGAAGGCGTGGATATAGGCGAGGTGCCCGACGAAGCCGATGAAGCCGATGCTGAAGAGCCCGACCCAGCCCCAGAAGCCGGGAGCCGTCCAGACGAAGGGCGCCACGAACGTCGCCACGACGGTGCCGACGACGCCGGTGTAGAAGATCGTCGTCAGCGGGTCGTCGGTCGCCGCCAGCATGCGTGTGGTGATGTTGTAGAAGGCCATCGCGACCGAGGTCATGAGGGGCAGCGATACGGCCCAATGAATGTCCTCCATGCCCGGACGTATGACCACGAGGACACCGCTGAAACCGACGCTGACCGCCGCCCAGCGCCGCCAGCCCACCTTCTCCGCCAGCAAAGGCACCGAGAGCGCCGTGACCAGCAGCGGGCTCGAGTAGTTGATGGTGACCGCATCGGCCAGCGGCAGGTAGCGCAGTGCCAGCACGAAGGCCGCACTGGAAAAGAAGATCAGCACCGAGCGAAAGAGCTGGAGAGCCGGCCTTCGCGTGCGCGCCTTGCCGAGTTGGCCACGCACGGCCAGCAGAAGGACCAGCGGCAACATGTGGAAGAAATAGCGGCCCCACGTGATCTGCATGAACGAGAAGTGCTGGACCAGAACCTTGCCGAGCGTGTCCATCGCGACGAATGCGATGCCCGCCAGCAGGGCGAAGCCGGC
>JBFWXJ010000168.1:0-10294 GCA_050187535.1 Alphaproteobacteria bacterium
GCGGCGCAGGATCCGGCGCGCCAGCGCCGGCCGGTCGTGCGGCGCGAGGTGTCCGAGGACGCTCTCCTCGCGCTCGCCCTGGGCGAAGAGGCGTGAGCCGGGGCGATGGGCGACCGCCCGGACGAGGGCCCGCTGCAGCCGGTGCGTCTTGACGAAGCTGCCGGTGTAGTCGCGCGCGAGATAGCGGTTGAGCGTCAGGCCGATGCGCGCGGCGGCGGGGTCGGCGCGGCGGATCGCCAGCGTCGGCGCCAGCCCGCGGTAGAGGGTCGGGCAGCCGATGACGCGCACGTTGCGCACGCCGATGCGTTCCAGCACTTCCGCGCTGTAGGCGCCGCGCACACCGATCGAGACCGACCGCGCGGCGACCGCCCGCCAGAAGCGGACGGAGCCCGGCGGCAGGTCGAGCGGCCCGTAGCCGGGCGCCTGCGCGCCGACGCCGATCGCCACGACCGGCCCCTCGAGGCGCTCGACCAACGGCAGGACATGGCCCAGGTCGAGCGACCGGCCGAGATAGTTGGACCCCCGGATGACCGTGAGATCCGGCTCGTCGTCCGGCCACAGCTCGCGCCGGGCGGCATCGCGGAAGCGGATGTCGGCGGCCGCGGCGATGCGGAGCTGCTTCAGGATCGCGTCGAGGACGAAGGCGTCGCCGGTGTTGACGCCGGGCGAGCGGAAATACGCGGCCGCGCCGGGGAACGGGAAGTGGGCGCCCGAGAGGTCCGGCTTGATCGCGGCGTCGCCGTTGAGGAAGAGGACGCGCACCGGATCAGGCGGCGATCGCGGCCGGCCGCCCTTCGATGACGGCCCGCTCCTCCTGGAAGAGCGCGGCGATCGCATCCATGACGGCCCGCACCCGCGGCAACTGGCGCAGGTCGTGGTGGACGAGCAGCCACTGGTCGGCGGCAGCCTCGGGGATCGGCCCGCCGACCCGCACCAGCCCGGGATCGGGGTCGCCCATGTGGCAGGGCAGCACGGCCAGCCCCGCCCCGCCACGCGCCGCCGCGCGCAGGAGCAGCCAGTTGTTGACCCGCACCGCCGGCCGGGCGCCCGCCAGCAGCGCGGTCACCCAACGGTGGCCCGACATGTAGGCGTGCTCCTCGTCGAAGCCGACCCAGGGCGCGCGGCGCAGCGTCTCCGGCGCGGCATCGGCGGGCCTGAGGTCGGGGTGCGCGTAGACGGCGTGCGCGGCGCGGCCGAGGCGGCGGGTGACGATGCCCGACATGTCCGGCACGTCCTCGCGGATCAGCAGGTCGGCCTCGCGCCGCGACAGGTTGGCGAGCTGGTGGCTGGCGACCAGTTCGATCTCGACGCATTGCATGCCGCGGCGCAGCCGCCGGAGATGGCGGGCGAGGAAGTCTGCCATCGCCTCCCCGGCCGAGATCCGCACGGTGCCCTTGGCGGTATCGGTGAGGCCGGCGCTCCGCCGATGTATGGACTCGGCCGCCCGGTCCATCGCCTGGACGTCGCCCAGCAGCTCCTCGCCCGCCACGGTCAACGCGAAGCGGTCCGGCAGCCGGTCGAAGAGCCGGGCACCGATCGCCGTCTCCAGGGCCTGGATGCGGCGCGCCACGGTCGGATGGCTGACGCCGAGCACCCGGGCCGCGGCCGTCAGGCTGCCCTCGCGCGCCAGCGCCAGGAAGACGCGCAGATCGCTCCAGTCCGCCGGCACCGCCATCTCCACCGATTGGGAATGCTGTTCACCTACGTACTTCCATCATGCAATTTTGTCGACTGACGAACGCCGACGTTCACCCTATCTTTCGCTTCGCCGCTCCGTCCCGCCTGCCCCGGAGCGCCGCGGCGCCCCACATAGCCAAACTCTGTGCCGGAGTGGTCGGATGCATATCGAGCCGCGCCTGTGGACCTTCACCAAGGGGGTGCGCCCGCGCATCGCCGCCGCCGTGGCGATCGGCCTCGTCTCGGTCGGCCTCGGCGTGGCCCGCCTCGGGCTCCTCGGCTGGCTGATCGGGCAGGTCATCACCGGGCACGAGATCACGTCGCTGCTGCCGGCGATCGGGGCGATCGCCGTGGTCATGGTGCTGCGGGGCGTGTTCGAGCACTGGCGCGCGGTGGTCGCGCACGGCACCGCCGCACTCGTCCAGAAGAAGCTGCGCCGCGCCATCTACGACCGCATCGCCGACCTCGGTCCCGGGACCGTCGGCGGCCGCCGCTCGGGCGCCCTCACGCTGTCGCTGATCGACGGAGTCGAGCAGCTCGAGGTCTATTTCGGGCAGTTCCTGCCGCAGTTCCTGATCGCGCTGCTGACGCCCGTCCTGATCTTCGCGGTCGTCGCCTTCATCGACCTTCCGGTCGCCGCCGTCATGCTGGTCTTCGCGCTGATCGCCCTCCTGGCGCCGGCGATCTGGCACAAGCTCGATGTGCGCAAGTCGCAGGACCGCCAGCGCGCCTATGCCGGCTTCGCGGCGGAATTCCTCGATTCGATCCAGGGCCTGGCGACGCTGAAGGCGTTCGGCCAGAGCAAGGCGCGCGCCGACCGGCTGGAGGTCGAGGCGCGCGACCTCTTCCGCCGCACCATGTGGGTGCTGGCGACCAACTCGCTGGCCCGCGGCATCACCGACAGCTCGATCGCCTGCGGTGCCGCGCTGGCGCTGGCGGTCGGTGCCTGGCGGGTCGAATCGGGCGCCATGGCGCTGACCTCGCTGGTCGTCATCCTCATGCTCGGCATCGAGATCTTCCGCCCCATGCGCGAGCTGCGCTCGGTGCTGCACCAGGGCATGGTCGGCATGTCGGCCGCCCAGGGCATCTACAAGATCCTGGACGACCGCCCGCTCGTCGCCGACGCGCCGGCCGCAGCACTCGACGGTGCCCTGCAGCCGACCATCGCCTTCGAGGGCGTGCGCTTCCGCTATCCCGGCACCAGGCGGACCATCCATGACGGGCTCGATTTCCGGGTGGCGGCCGGCGAGCGCATCGGCCTCGTCGGGCCGTCGGGCGGCGGCAAGTCGTCGATCGTCCGCCTGCTGCTGCGCTTCTACGACCCCGAGGCCGGCACGGTCCGGCTCGGCGGGCGCGACCTGCGCGGCCTCTCCTTCGCGCAGATCCGGCAGATGATCTCCGTCGTCAGCCAGGACACCTTCCTCTTCCACGGCACGGTCGAGGACAACATCCGCATGGGCCGCCCGGACGCGACCCCGGAGCAGCTGGAGGCGGCCGCGCGCGCCGCCAACATCCACGACTTCGTCATATCGCTGCCGCAGGGCTACCGCACGGTCATCGGCGAAAAGGGCGTCAAGCTCTCGGGCGGCCAGCGCCAGCGCGTCGCCATCGCCCGCGCGCTGCTGCGCGACACGCCGATCCTCGTCCTCGACGAGGCGCTCTCGGCGGTCGACGCGGAGAACGAGGCCGCCATCCAGGAGGCGCTCGACGTGCTGATGCAGGGCCGCACCACGCTGGTGCTGGCCCACCGCCTCTCCAGCGTCATCGGCTGCGACCGCATCCTCGTGCTGGACGGCGGCCGGGTGGTCGAGAGCGGCCGCCACGAGGCGCTGATGGCCAAGGGCGGCATCTACGCGACCCTGATGGCGGAGCAGGCGCGCGAATCGGCCGCCGCCGGCACCATCGACGCCGAGCCCGTCCTGCGCGCGGCCGAGCGCACCGCCCAGGGCAGCGGCATACCGGCCAAGCCGGTGACGGAAGGCATCATCAAGGCCGAGGGGCTGAGCTGGCCGCAGCTCGTCGTCGCCCTGATGAAGGTCATCCTGCCGTGGAAGGGCAAGCTGACCGCGACCTTCGCCTTCGGCGTCGCGCGCGTCGTCGCCTTCATCGGTGTCGGTGCCTTGAGCGCGCTCGTCGTGCTGGCGCTGAAGAACGGCCAGCCCTACGGCCATCTGCTCTGGGCGCTGGCGGTGGTGGCGCCGCTCTCGGGGCTGCTGCACTGGCTGGAATCCTGGACGGCGCACGACATGGCCTTCCGCCTGCTGGCGGAGATGCGGATCGACGCCTTCCGCAAGCTGGACGCGCTGGCACCGGCATATCTCGTCCGCCGGCGCACCGGCGACCTGATGGCGCTCGCCACCCACGACATCGAGCTGGTCGAGTACTTCTTCGCGCACACCGTGGCGCCGGCCTTCGTCGCCGTGCTGGTGCCGGCCGCCGTGCTGGCGATCCTCGCCTCGGCCAGCCCATGGATCGCGCTCGCCCTCGTGCCGTTCCTGGCGGCGGTGGCGCTGGCGCCGTTCCTGATGCGCCGGCGCGTCGACAAGCTGGGCTCGGAGGCGCGCGAGGCGGCGGGCGAGCTCGGCGCGTTCGCCGTCGATTCCGTCCAGGGCCTGGGCGAGATCGTCGCCTTCCAGCAGGAGAAGGTGCGGGGCGGCAAGCTCGATGACCTCTCCGACCGGCACATCCGCCTGCGCCTGCCCTTCTTCAGCGAGCTGACGCGCCAGCAGAGCCTGCTCGAGATCCTGACCGGCCTCGGCGGCCTCGCCGTCGTCGTGGTCGGCGGCACGCTCGCCTACCGGGGCGTCATCGACACGGCCCTTCTGCCGCTGCTGACGCTGCTCGCCATGGCCGCCTTCCTGCCGATCTCCGAGATCGCCCAGGTCGGCCGCCAGCTCGCCGACACGCTGGGTGCCACGCGGCGCATCTACGGGCTGGCCAACGAGCCGGTCGCGGTCGCAGACGGCCCCGGCGGGCCGCCGGCGGCGCGGCCGGCCGCGCTGGCCCTGGAGGGCGTCGACTTCACCTATCCGGGCCAGGCGCGCCGTGCGCTCTCCGGCGTCTCCTTCGCCATCCCCGCCGGCAAGACGGTGGCGCTGGTCGGCACGTCGGGCGCGGGCAAGACGACGACCGCCCAGCTCCTGATGCGCTTCTGGGACCCCGACCAGGGCCGCATCCTGCTGAACGGCGTCGACCTCAAGCGCTACCGCCTCGACGACCTGCGCCGGCAGATCGCGCTGGTCGCCCAGGACACCTACCTCTTCAACGACACGCTCCGGGCCAACATCCTGATCGCCCGGCCCGACGCGACCGAGGCCGAGCTGACGGCGGCCGTCGCCCACGCCTCGCTCGGCGACCTCGTCGACGCGCTGCCGGACGGGCTCGACTCGCCGGTCGGCGAGCGCGGCACCAGCCTGTCGGGCGGCCAGCGCCAGCGGGTCGCCATCGCGCGCGCCTTCCTCAAGGACGCGCCGGTGCTGATCCTGGACGAGGCGACCTCGCACCTGGATGCCGTCAACGAGCAGGCGGTGCGCCGCTCGCTCGACCGGCTGCAGGCCGACCGCACGACGATCGTCATCGCCCACCGCCTGTCGACGGTGCGCGACGCCGACCTCATCGTCGTCCTCGACGAGGGCCGCGTGGCCGAGACCGGCACGCACGAGACCCTGCTGGCGAAGGGCGGCCTCTACGCCCGCCTCGTCTCCCGCCAGCTCGCGTCCGCCTATTCGGCGGCGGCGCAGTAGGGGATCGTCACATGCGCGCACCCGCTTCGGAGGATCACGACCGCATAGCTCACTTCGAAGCGCTGGTCGACGAGGGGCTCCGAAGCGGGATCAGCGACCGCACGATGCAGCAGGTGCTCGAGGAAGCCCGCCGCCTGACGGGATGCGCGGTGATCGACGGCACCACCGTTCCGGCGTCCCTCGACGATGGTGCCTTGGAAGTCGATCGGGTCATGCCGGCGATGGAAGCACTCCCTCTCCGCCCTTCAGGGGGGAGAGGGCCGGGGTGAGGTGGGCGCCGCGTCCGTGGCGCGTGTGAGCATCGATCGGCGATGCCGGGCGTGGCGGCGGCGCCCACTTCACCCTCCCCACCGCTCACGCGGCGTGCCCCCTCCCTCTCCCCCCGATGGGCGGAGAGGGCCCGAGCCGCCAGTCGGCCACTTTCATGCATCGTGGTGCGCGCCCGCGCCCTGGGTGTCTCGGGGTGAGGACCGTCCTTGATGGCAGTAGCGGAAGGCCCTCATCCCGAGCATCGTCGAGGAACGCCATTGCGCTCATCCCATGCGTCGCGCACGGAGGCGCGCCAAGCCTACTTCAGCAGATAGCCCACCGCCATATCCGCGATCATCTCCTCGTAGGCGGTGAGCCGCGCGGGATCAACGAGGTCGACCTGCAGCGCGGTGCCCAGCGTGTGGCGGTTCGACATGTAGAAGTAGCCGAGGCCGGACAGCGCCACGTAGTAGGCGATGGGGTCGACGTCGGCGCGGAAGAGGCCCTGGGCGCGGCCGGCGGCGAGCAGGCGCTCGATGGCGCCGACGAGCGGGTTGTACAGGGCGGGGATCGCCTGCGACGCGCGGATGTGACGGGCGCGGTGGAGGTTCTCCTCGTTCATCAGGCGGATGATCTCGGGCATCTCCCGGAAGCCGCGGAAGGTGTCGATCACCAGCCGGCGCATGGCCTCGACCGGACCCAGCCCCTCGAGCCGTGTCTCGTCCTGGCGGCGGCGCAGGCTGGCGTAGATGCGCTCCATCACGGCCAGGTACAGCCCCTCCTTGCAGCCGAAGTGATGGAAGACGAGACCCTTGGCGACCGTCGAGCGCCGGGCGATCGCCTCGATGCGGCCGCCGGCATAACCCTGGGCCGCGAACTCGCGCACGGCAGCGCGCAGGATGCGCTCGCGCGTGCGGGCGGCGTCGCGCTGCGGCGCGCGGGCCGGTACGGCCCCTGCGGGCCGGGCCTTCGATCTGCTTGCCGGTTGACGGGCGGCCACGACGACGCCAGCATATGCGCCTGACTGACCGGTCGGTCAATATCGGGAGCGGGCGCGGACCACATGACTGGCGATCTCGCATCCGGCGGCCGCGCCCGCATCGGCGTCGACGTCGGCGGCACCTTCACCGACATCGTGCTGGCGCTGCCGGACGGCCGCCTCGTCCTCAACAAGACCTCGACGACGCCCACGGACCCGGGCGACGGCGTGCTCGCCGGCATCGACGCGGTGCTGGCGGAATCGGGCGTGGCGCCCGACGCGGTCGCCGAGATCGTCCACGGCACCACCGTCGCCTCCAACACCATCCTGCAGAAGGTGGGTGCCCGCACCGGCCTGCTGACGACGGCAGGGTTCCGCGACGTGCTGGAGATCGGGCGCATCCGCACGCCCGGCATGTTCGACCTCGCCTGGAAGAAGCCCGAGCCGCTGGTGCCCCGGCGCTGGCGCCTGGAGGCGGTCGAGCGCATCGCCTTCGACGGCGAGATCGTGCGCGCGCTCGACGAGGAGAGCGTGCGCACGGCCGCCCGCCTCTTCCTCGCGGAGGGGGTCGAGGCGGTCGCGGTGTGCTTCGTCAACAGCTACGTCAACCCCGCCCACGAGCGCCGCGCCATCGAGATCCTGCGCGAGGCTGCGCCCGGCATCGACGCGACGGCGTCGTGCGAGGTGCTGCCGGAGATCAAGGAGTACGAGCGCACGTCCACCGCCGTGGTCAACGCCTACATCCTGCCGGCGATGCGCGGGTATCTCGACCGCCTCGGCCGCAAGCTCGGCGACCGCGGCATCGCGGCGCCCGTGCAGGTGATGGCATCGAACGGCGGCATGGTCGGCATCGCGACCGCCAGCGCCAAGCCGGTGTTCGCGGTCGGGTCCGGCCCCGCCGGCGGCGTCACCGGCGCGGCACGCGTGGGTGCGGCCGTCGCGGCCGCCGACATCATCGTCTTCGACATGGGCGGCACCACTGCCAAGGCCTCGATCATCGAGGGCGGCCTGCCCTCGCTGGTGACGGAGTACGAGTTCCGCGACGGCATCAGCTCGCCGTCGCGCTTCATCAAGGGTGCGGGCTACATGCTGAAGGTGCCCGCCATCGACATCGCCGAGGTCGGCTCGGGCGGCGGCTCGATCGCCCGCATCGACGCGGGCGGCCTGCTGGTCGTCGGACCGGAGAGTGCCGGCGGCGACCCCGGCCCCGCCTGCTACGGCCGCGGCAACATGCGCCCCACCGTGACCGACGCCAACATGGTGCTGGGATTCCTCAACCCGACGGCGCTGGCGGGTGGCAGCCTCAAGGTCGACCCGGCCCTCTCGGTCGCCGCGGTCGAGGCCGCGGTCGCCCACCCGCTCGGCATCGACGCGGTCGCGGCGGCCCACGGCATCCGCCAGGTCGCCAACGTCACCATGGCGCGCGCGATACGCGCCGTCACCGTCGAGCGCGGCCGCGACCCGCGCGACATGGCGCTGATGGCCTTCGGCGGCGGCGGCCCGCTGCACGCCGTAGACGTCGCCCGCCTGCTCGACATCCGCCGCGTGCTGGTGAGCCCGGTATCGGGTGTGTTCTCGGCCGCCGGCATGCTGTCGGCGGAGGCCGAGCACAGCTTCGTGCGCGCGGTGCTGACGCCGATCGACGAGGTGCCGGCCGACCGCGTCTTGGCGGTGCTGGCGGAACTGGCCGCCGAGGGGCGGCGCGCGCTGGCAGCCGAGGGCTATGGCGAGGCCGCGGCCCGGCTCCGCTTCGCCGCCGACCTGCGCTATCTCGGCCAGTCGTCGGAGTTGACGGTGCCGATGGAAGCCGTGTTCGACGACGGGTCGCGCAGCAGCCTGCGCACCGCGTTCGACAGGCTCTACGCCGAGACCTTCGGCTACGACGCCGCGGACGAGCGCGTCGAACTGGTGAACCTGCGCCTGACCGCCGTCGGCACCGCGGAGAACCGTCTCGACTTCGGGCGGCTGGCGCTGGATGCTCGGGCCATGGCGGGCGAGAGCGGCACGCGCCAGGTCTCCTTCACGCGCGGCGCGCCCCTGGTCGCGACGCGGCTCTTGCCGCGCGCCGCCGTCGCCGACGGCCCGGTCGAAGGCCCCGCCATCATCGAATCCTACGACACGACCATCGTCGTGCCGCCCGGCTGCACCGCGCGCGCGGCGGCGGCCGGCTGCATCGCCATCGACGTCACCCCCCTGGACGCGTGAGACCGCCCATGCCCGAGGATAGCGCCCGTCCCGCGCTCGACCCGATCACCTTCGCGGTCGTCAAGAACGCGATGGACGCGGTGGTCGACGAGATCGCCTACACCGTCATCCGCACCGCCAAGTCCGAGATCGTCAAGGACGTGATGGACTACTCGGCCGCCATCTGCGACGCCAAGGGCGAGATGGTGGCGCAGGCCAAGACCATCGCGCAGCACCTGGGCGCCATCCCCGAGGCGATGGAATCGGTAAAGCGGCGCTGGGCCGGGCGGTTGGCGCCGGGCGACGCGATCCTCGTCAACGACCCCTATCTCGGCGGGATGCACCTGCCGGACATCTTCATGTTCCACCCGGTCTTCCACGAGGGCGAGGTCATGGCCTGGGTGGTGGTCATCTGCCACCACACCGACGTCGGTGGTCGCGTGCCCGGCTCCAACGCCGCCGATTCGACCGAGATCTACCAGGAAGGGCTGCGCATCCCGCCGCTCAAGCTCTACGAGGGCGGCCGGGTCAACGAGACGCTGGAAGAC
Source organism: Alphaproteobacteria bacterium (assembly GCA_050187535.1). Lineage (GTDB taxonomy): Bacteria > Pseudomonadota > Alphaproteobacteria > ATCC43930 > Allostellaceae > Allostella. Next base: position 9,381 of record JBFWXJ010000168.1, read on the forward strand.
ATCATCGGCATCAACGTGCGGGTGCCGGACCGCGTGCTGGGCGACCTGCGCGCGCAATACGCCGCCTGCCAGGTCGGCGCGCGCGAGATCGGCCGCCTCGTCGGCCGCTACGGGGCGGCCAGCTTCCGCTCCTACCTCGACGCGCTGCTCGACTACGCCGAGCGGATGACGCGCGAGGAGATCCGCACCTGGCCCAAGGGCACCTATCGCTTCTCCGATGCGATCGACAGCGACGGCCTCAGCGACGCGGCGGTGCCCCTCCAGGTCGCGGTCACCGTCCATGACGACCACCTGACGGTCGACTTCGCCGGCTCCTCGCCGCAGGTGCGGGCCGCGATCAACTCGACCCTCTCCTTCACCAAGTCGAACACCTTCCTCTCGGTGCGCTGCGCCCTGAAAGGCGACATCCCGAACAACGCCGGCGTCTTCCGCTGCGTCCACGTCACGGCGCCCGAGGGCAGCGTGCTGAACCCGCTGTCGCCGGCACCCGTCGCGGCGCGTGCGCTGACCGGCTACCGCGTCATGGACACGATGTTCGGGGCGCTGGCCCAGATCGTGCCGGACCTGATGCCGGCTGCCGGCGAAGGCGGCAACACCGTCGTCTGCATCGCCGGCCGCAAGCCCGACCGGCAGCCCTTCATCGTCGTCGACATGATCAGCGGCTGCTGGGGCGGCCGGCCGGATCAGGACGGCATCGAGGCGATCACCAACCCGTCGCAGAACCTCTCGAACACGCCGGTCGAGGTGCTGGAGCGCACCCATCCCGTGCGCATCGAGGAATACGGTCTGGTGCCCGACAGCTGCGGCGCCGGGCGCTGGCGCGGCGGCCTCGGCCTCGTGCGCTCCTACCGCCTGCTGGCCGACGAGGCGGTGCTGCAGCTTCGTGCCGACCGCGTGCGCTTCGCGCCCTACGG
>JBFWXJ010000168.1:10394-12284 GCA_050187535.1 Alphaproteobacteria bacterium
TGGTGCCCGACAGCTGCGGCGCCGGGCGCTGGCGCGGCGGCCTCGGCCTCGTGCGCTCCTACCGCCTGCTGGCCGACGAGGCGGTGCTGCAGCTTCGTGCCGACCGCGTGCGCTTCGCGCCCTACGGTCTGGAAGGCGGCGGAGAGGGCGGGCGCGCCGGCAACTGGCTGGGTGAGGGCAACGCGAAGCGGCAGCTTCCCGGCAAGGTCACGACGACCATGATGGCGGGCGAGCTCCTGACCCACCACCAGGCGGGCGGCGGCGGCCATGGCAACCCGATGGCGCGCGACCCGGCCCTGGTGGCACGCGACGTGTGGAACGGCAAGATCACCGCCGACTTCGCCCGCGACCGGCACGGCGTCGTGGTCGATCCCGCTACCGGCATGTTGGATGCATCCGGGACCGCGCGCCTGCGCGGGACGCGCGTCGGGATCAGCATTCCAGCGTAGTTCCCTCATCCTGAGCCTGTCGAAGGATGAGGCTCTCCGACGGAGCGACCTCGCCCTTCGACAGGCTCAGGACGAGGACACACGATACGATCCCTGAAGAGATCAGGGTGGCACCACGAACTGGGGAGAACATGGGGATGAAGGCTACGGGAACTCTCGGCGGCGCGCTGCTGGCGGCCGCGATCGCGCTTCTGCCGGCCGCCGCCGGCGCGCAGGACAAGCTCACGGTCCGGCTCGACTTCTCGCCCTGGGGCGTCCACGCGGCGATGCACCTGGCCGAGATCAAGGGCTGGTTCAAGGAAGCCAACCTCGCCGTCGACATCCAGGACGGCCGCGGCAGCGGCAACACGCTGCAGCTCGTCAATGCGGGCCAGGTCGATGTCGGCCAGATCCAGCTCGGCCTGATCGCCCAGGCGCGCGAGAACGGCGCCACCGTCAAGTCCTTCGCCGGCTTCGACCGCCGCACCGACCTCGTCGTGCTGGTCGACCGCGACAGCCCGATCAAGACGGTCGCGGACTTCAAGGGCAAGAACCTCGTGGTCTTCGCGGCCAGCCCCTGGGCACCGATGATCGACCACTGGCTGAAGCAGGGCGGCCTCGACCGCACCACGGTCAACGTCATGTTCGTCGACCCGGCGGCACTCTGGGGCACCTACACCGCCAAGCGCGCCGACGGCCTGATGTCGACCATCGGCTCGGCCCTGCCGGTCGCCGAGAAGCCGCGGCCGAGCAAGGGCGTGCTGGCCGAGGACGCGGGCATCACCTTCCCCAGCTACGGCCTCATCGCCACAGAGGCGACGCTGGCCGCCAAGCGCGACGCGCTGAAGCGCCTCGTCGCCACCCAGCAGCGGGCCTGGAAGCACATCCAGGCGAACATCGAGGACGGCGTCGATGCCATGATCAAGGCCCGTCCCGATGCGCGCCTGGACCGCGACGTCCAGCGCGAGCAGATCAAGATCACCATCGACTTCTTCGATACGCCGGCGACCAAGGGCAAGCCGCTCGGCTGGCAGGCCGAGGAGGACTGGGCGAAGGCGCTGGCGACGCTGCACGCCGCGGGCGCGCTGAAGTCCCCGGGCAAGCCCAGCGACTACTACACCAACGACCTGGTCCAGTAAGGCGCATGGCCGACTGCGTCGAGATCCGCGCGGCGGGGAAGACCTACGCCTCGCCGCGCGGTCCGGTCGTGGCACTGGAGAACGTCTCCATGGCGATCGCCGAGGGGGAGTTCTTCTCCCTCCTCGGCCCGTCGGGCTGCGGCAAGAGCACGCTGCTCAAATGCATCGCCGGGCTGGAGGGCACGACGAGCGGCGCTATCGCCGTGCGCGGCACGCCGCTCGCCGGACCGCCCCGCGGCCTCGGCATGGTCTTCCAGCGCGACGTGCTGCTCGACTGGCGCACGATCCTCGACAATGTGCTGATCACGGCCGAGTTCCAGGGC
>JBFWXJ010000169.1:0-4451 GCA_050187535.1 Alphaproteobacteria bacterium
CTCTTCCGATCTCTCCCTGCCGCAGCGCGGCACTGCCGTCCTGTCGCGCGTCTTGCGGCAGGGTCGGGACCCCGGGCAAGTCCAGCGACGTCATGGCGCCGTCTGCATCGCGAAGTCCGGTGAGCAGATTTCCGGCGACGCATGGAGCGTCGACGACGACGGCGTCGCCATGCGTTGCCTCGTCGCCGACGGCCTCGGCCACGGCCCGCTCGCGGCCGACGCCGCGCGCATGGCCGTGAAGCTCTTCCGCTCTGCGCGAGACCCGTCGCCGGGACCTACCGTCGATCGCCTGAACCAGGGACTTCATGGCACACGCGGGGCGGCGGTGGCGGTCGCGCTGGTCGATCGTGCGGCGCGGCGCGTCACCTATGGCGGCCTCGGCAACATCGCCGGCTCGATCACCTCCGACGGCCGCACGCGGCGCATGATTTCGCAGAACGGCACTGCCGGGCTGCGAGGCGCCACGATCCAGACGTTCGAGTTCGCCTACGGGCTGGAGCCGATCCTGGTGATGCATTCCGACGGCGTATCCGCGAGTTGGTCGTTCGACTCCTACCCCGGCCTCGCGGCGCGCGATCCGACCCTCATCGCCGCGGTGCTCATGCGCGACCTGGCGCGCGGCCGTGATGACGCCACCGTGCTGGTTGCCAAGCCATGAGAGAGGTGCTGGCCACGGCCTCGGTGGCCGCCGACGAGGATCTGGTCGCGGTCCGCCAGCTCGCCCGGGAAATCGCGGCCGCAGTCGGCTTCGACGCGCACGGCCGCACGCGCATTGCCACCGCGCTCTCCGAGATCGTGCGCAACGCTCTCGCCTATGCCGGCGGCGGCCGGGTCGAGTTCGCCCTCGCCGACGAGGCGGACGGGCAGCATCTGGCTCTTTCGGTCGCCGACGACGGTCCCGGGATCGAAGACCCGGACGAGATCATGGTCGGCGCCGGCAGGCGCGCGGGAGGCCGCGCCCTCGGCATCGCCGCGACGCGGCGGCTGATGGATGCCTTCGAGATCGACACCGCGCCCGGGCGCGGCACGCGTGTGCGCTTCGGCAAGCGCCTACCCGCCGGCCGCCGGCTGTCCACGGGCGAGATCGCGGCACTCGCCGCCCGCTTCGCGCGCAACCGCGGCGCGAGCCCGATGCGCGAGATGCAGGAGCAGAACCGCGAGCTGCTCGCCCACTTGTCCGAGCTGCGATCACGCGAGGAGGAGATCGCGGCGATCAATGCCGAGCTCGAGAACACCAACCGCGGCGTGGTGGCGCTCTACGCGGAGCTCGACGATCGGGCCGAGCAGCTGCGCCAGGCGAGCGAACTCAAGAGCCGCTTCCTGTCGCATATCAGCCACGAGTTCCGGACGCCGCTCAATTCGATGCTGGCGATCTCACGCCTCTTGCTCGACCGCGTGGACGGGCCGCTGACGCCCGAGCAGGAACGCCAGGTCGTCTACATCCGCACCTCGGCGCAGCAGCTGCGCGAGCTCGTCGACGACCTGCTCGACCTTGCGAAGGTCGAAGCGGGAAAGGTCGACCTTCGGATCGCCCGCTTCCCCATAACTTCCCTCATCGCCACCCTGCGTGGCGTGCTGAAGCCGCTGCAGACGACCGAGCGTGTCCGGCTGGTGTTCGTCGAGGCGGATGGGCTGCCGCCGATGGTGTCCGACGAGGGCAAGGTTTCGCAGATCCTGCGCAATCTTGTCTCCAACGCCCTCAAGTATACCGAGGCAGGAGAAGTTCGCGTCGATGTGTGCTATGATGCACAAGCGGACTCGGTTGCCTTCGCGGTCAGCGACACCGGCATCGGGATCGCGCCGGAGGATCAGGACCGCATTTTCCAGGACTTCGTTCAGGTCGAGCATGCCCTGCAGCTGCGTGTGCGGGGTACAGGGCTCGGCCTGCCACTGTCGCGCCGGTTGGCCGGGCTGCTCGGCGGCGATCTGACGGTGGACAGCCGTCCCGGCGTCGGATCGACGTTCACGTTGACGCTTCCGCGCATCGTGGGCGCGCCCGAGGTTGCCTCGACCACGGGCAAGGTCGACGGTCGACCGGTGCTCGTCATCGAGGACGACGAGCCGGCGCGATACGTCTTCCGGCAGCTCCTTTCAGGGCGTGCTGCCGCCGTGATCGAGGCAATCGGCGGCACCGAGGGATTGCGGCGGGCCCGTGCCGATAATCCCGCCTTGATCTTTCTCGATCTTCGACTGCCGGACATGAACGGCTTCGAGGTGATCCGGCACCTGGCCGAGGATCCGACGACCACCGGCATTCCGGTGGTCGTTTGCACCGCGTCTGCGCTGGACGGCGCCGAGCGAACCGCCCTCAGTCACGCCAGGACGGTAGTCTCCAAGGCCGAGCTGTCGCAGGAGCTGATCGAGCAGTTGCTCGGCCGCCTGATCGTCGCGGAAACGCCCCCTCCATGACGCCTGCGCTCGATACAGTCGTCAACGTCGACGACAACGAGCCGACGCGATACGCGCGCACGCGGGTGCTGCAGCGCGCGGGCTTCCAGGTCATCGAGACCGGCTCCGGGGAAGAGGCGCTGCGGCTCGTCGCCGATCGCCGTCCCGGCATCGTGATCCTCGACGTGAACCTGCCCGACCTCAACGGCATCGAGGTCTGCCGCCGCATCAAGCGCGACCATCCGTCGACGCTGGTGCTGCACATCTCCGCATCGCACACCGCCACCACCGATCGGGTCCATGGCCTCGACGCGGGCGGCGACGTCTATCTGGCCGAGCCGATAGAGCCGGAGGAGCTCGTCGCGTCGGTCCGAGCGCTCATGCGCCTGCGCCAGGCGGAGGATCAGTTGCGCGTGCTCGCCGAACGGCTGGAGGAGCGCGTCGCCGACCGGACGCGGGAGCTGGCCGAGGCGAACGAGCGGCTCCGCATCGAGATCGAGGAGCGCGAGCGCGCCGAGGCGCAGCTCCGCCAGGCCCTGAAGATGGAGGCGATCGGACACCTGACCGGCGGCATCGCGCACGACTTCAACAACCTGCTGACGGTGATCCTGGGCGGCGTCGAGCGCGCGCGGCGACATGTGACCGAGCCTTCGGCGCAGCGCATGCTGTCCAACGCCGCCCAGGCGGGTCTCCAGGCGGCGCGGCTCACGGCGCAGCTCCTCTCCTTCGCGCGCAAGCAGCACTTCGTGCGGCAAAGCCTGTCCCTCAGGGCGCTGCTGCAGCGCCTGCACAGTTTCCTCCAGCAGACGATCGGACCGCTGCACCGTGTCGAGCTCGATGTCGAGGAAAACGACTGGCCCGTCCTGACCGATGCGAGCCAGATCGAGTCGCTGCTGCTCAACCTCGTCATCAACGCCCGGGACGCGATGCCCGAAGGCGGCACGGTCACCATCTCCGTTGCCAATTTCCCGCCGGATGCGCCGCGGCGGCCTGCCGGCCTGGATGGCGAACTCGTCCTTCTGCGTGTGTCCGACACCGGCGTCGGCATGTCGCCGGATGTGCAGGCACGGGCCTTCGAACCCTTCTTCACCACAAAGGGCGTGGGCCGCGGAACCGGCCTCGGCCTCAGCATGGTCTACGGTGTCGCCAAGCAGTCCGGCGGCGACGTGACGATCGACAGCGTCGTCGGCCGGGGCACCGCGATCAACGTCTTCCTGCCCCGCGGACCCGGCGAGCAGGCCGACACCCCCAAGACTCCTCGGCCGCGCATCGCGCCAGGGGCGCGGGACGGCTTCACCATCCTGCTCGTCGACGACGACGATCCCGTCCTCGAATACACGTCGGCTACGCTGCGCGACCTGGGATTCACCGTCATCGTCGCCCCCGACGGGTCGTCCGCCATCGCGCGGGTCGCCGAGGACGTGCCGATCGATCTCCTGATCGTCGATTTCGCGATGCCGGGCATGTCGGGTGCGGACGTCGTGCGCCGCGCTCGCGAGCTGCGGCCGAATCTGCCCGTGCTGTTCATGACCGGCTTCGCGGACAACGCGGTGCTGGAAGACCTGGCGCGCAACCACACGATCCTGAAGAAGCCGTTCGGCCGGATGGACATCGATTCCGCGGTCGCCGCCGCGGTCGGCCGCCTCCTCGCCTGATCCTGCGCTATTCCGTCTCCCGCTGCGCGAAGCCGGCCGATCCGTCATCGGCGTCGGGCGCACGATGGACCGCCGTGACCACCGCCTTGGGCGGCCCGCGGCGGCAACGCTCGACCATCGCGTCCACCGCGGTCGCGGGGCCGATCACCAGCGCCTCCACCGAGCCGTCGGCCCGGTTGCGCACCCAGCCGCGCAGGCCGAGGCTGCGCGCCGTCTCGACGGTCCAGGCCCGGTACCAGACACCCTGGACCCGCCCTTCGATCCGCAGCCGCTGGCAGACGGTGGGCTCCATGGCTATTCGAACTCCAGGATCTTCTGGTCGACCGCGAGGCTGGAGCCCGGCTGCGCATGGATGCGCGCGACCTTGCCGTCGCGCCCGGCGCGCAGGATGTTCTCCATCTTCATCGC
>JBFWXJ010000169.1:4551-12193 GCA_050187535.1 Alphaproteobacteria bacterium
GTGGTGAGGCGCCCCTCGGCGAAACGTCGGCGCCCGACGACCGCGGAGAGGAAGGCCACGTTGTGCAGGACGCCGCGGATCTCGTACGCGTCGAGTGCGGCCGCGAGCCGTGCCACCGCCGTCGCCCGGTCGGGCCCATGGGCCACCAGCTTGGCGATCATCGGGTCGTAGTGCATCGAGATCTCCGCCCCTTCGAAGATCCCCGTGTCGACCCGGACACCCTCGCCCGCCGGCGGCCGATAGCGGGTGACCCTTCCGATGGACGGCAGGAAGTTGCGCAGCGGATCCTCGGCGTAGACGCGCGCCTCGACGGCCCAGCCCATGAGCCGCAGGTCGTCCTGGCGGATGCGGAGCTTCTCGCCCGCGGCGACGCGGATCATCTCTTCGACCAGGTCGAGGCCGGTCACCATCTCGGTCACCGGATGCTCGACCTGCAGGCGGGTGTTCATCTCGAGGAAATAGAAGTTGCGGTCCTTGTCGACGATGAACTCGACCGTGCCGGCCGAGCGGTAGCCGACGGCCTTGGCGAGCGCCACCGCCTGGGCGCCCATGGCGGCCCGCGTCGCCTCGTCGAGGAACGGGCTCGGCGCCTCCTCGATCACCTTCTGGTGGCGGCGCTGGATCGAGCATTCCCGCTCGCCCAGATGGACGGTGTTGCCGAAGGCGTCGGCCAGCACCTGGATCTCGATATGGCGCGGTTCCTCGACGTATTTCTCGATGAAGACGCGGTCGTCGGCGAAGCTGGAACGCGCCTCGTTGCGGGCCGACCCGAAGCCCTCCTCGGCCTCGGCGTCGTCGCGGGCGATGCGCATGCCCTTGCCGCCGCCGCCGGCCGACGCCTTGATCATCACCGGGTAGCCGATGCCGCGGGCGATCCGCACCGCCTCGGCCGCATCCGCGATGACGTCGAGATGGCCCGGCACGGTGCTGACGCCGGCGGCATGCGCCAGCTTCTTGGATTCGATCTTGTCGCCCATCGCCGCGATGGCGTCCGGCCCGGGGCCGATGAAGGCGATTCCCGCCGCCTCCAGCGCGGCGGCGAAATGCGCCTTCTCCGATAGGAATCCGTACCCCGGATGGACGGCCTCGGCCCCCGTCCGGCGCGCCGCCTCGACGATGCGCTCGGCAACGAGATAGCTGTCGGCGGCCGCCGCTCCGCCGATCGCCACCGCCTCGTCGGCTTCGCGGACGTGCAGCGCGCCGGCATCGGCATCGGAATGGACGGCCACGGTGGCAATGCCGAGGCGTCGGCAGGTGCGCATCACCCGGCAGGCGATCTCGCCCCGGTTGGCGACCAGGATCTTGCGGAACATCCCTCGACCTCAGCTCAGGTGGGATTGACGGTTTGCAGCACCTGTCCCGAACCCTTCCAGATCATGTCGAGGGCGACGTAGAAGATCACGGCGAGGCCGAAATAGGCGATCCAGCGGTATTTCTGCAGAAGCGCCGCGATGGCGGCCGCGGCGAGCCCCATGAAGGCGACCGACAGCGCCAGCCCGGCGATCAGCACCCAGGGATGTTCGCGCGCGGCGCCGGCCACCGCCAGCACGTTGTCGAGCGACATGGATAGGTCGGCGGCGACGATCTGCAGGGCCGCCTGGCCGAAGGTCTTGCGCGGCCTGCCGCCCGCGGGCTCCTCCTCGCCCTCGGGCCCGGCGCCGGGCTCTTCCTCGTCGGGTCCGGCGCGCAGCTCGCGCCACATCCGCCAGCACACCCACAGCAGCAGCAGGCCGCCCGCCAGCGTCAGCCCGATGATCGCCAGCAGCTCGACCGCAATCGCCGCGAAGACGATGCGCAGGACCGTGGCGGCACCGATGCCGACGAGGATGACCTTGCCGCGCTGCCCGTGCGGCAGCCCGGCGGCGGCGAGACCGACGGCGATGGCGTTGTCGCCGGCGAGGACGAGGTCGATCAGCAGCACCTGCCCGAAGGCGACGAGCGCCTCCGCGCCGAAGAATTGACCCCAATCCATCGCTGCGACCCGGCCTCTCAGAGCGGAATGTTGTCGTGCTTCTTCAACGGGTTCTCGAGCCGTTTGTTGCGCAGCATCGCGAGCGCCCTGGCGATGCGGCGACGGGTCCCGTGCGGCTGGATCACGTCGTCGACGAAGCCCCGATTGGCCGCGACGAAGGGATTGGCGAACTTGGTCCGGTACTCCTCGGTGCGCTGCTCGATCTTCTGCGGGTCGCCGAGATCGCTGCGGAAGATGATCTCGACCGCCCCCTTGGGGCCCATCACCGCGATCTCGGCAGTCGGCCAGGCGTAGTTGACGTCGCCGCGCAGGTGCTTGGAGCTCATGACGTCGTACGCGCCGCCATAGGCCTTGCGCGTGATGACCGTCACCTTGGGCACCGTCGCCTCGGCATAGGCGAACAGCAGCTTGGCGCCGTGCTTGATGATGGCGCCGTATTCCTGCGCCGTTCCCGGCAGGAAGCCCGGCACGTCGACGAAGGTGACGATCGGGATTTCGAAGCAGTCGCAGAAGCGCACGAAGCGTGCCGCCTTGCGGCTGGAATCGATGTCCAGGCAGCCGGCGAGCACCATCGGCTGGTTGGCGACGATGCCGACCGTCGAGCCGCCGATGCGGCCGAAGCCGACGATGATGTTGCCGGCATAGTCGGGCTGCAGCGTGAAGAAGTCCCCGTCGTCGACCACCTTCCCGATCAGCTCGCGCATGTCGTAGGGCTTGTTGGCGGCGGCCGGGATCAGCGTGTCGAGCGAGGGCTCGTCGCGGTCGACCGGGTCCGAGCTGGGCCGGATCGGCGGCTTCTCGCGGTTCGAGGCGGGCAGGAAATCGATGAAGCGGCGCAGCTCCAGCAACGCCTCGACGTCGTTCTCGAAGGCGCGGTCGGCGACGCCCGAGCGGGTGGTGTGGGTGACGGCGCCGCCCAGCTCCTCGTGGGTCACCGTCTCGTGGGTGACGGTCTTCACCACGTCGGGGCCGGTCACGAACATGTAGGAGCTGTCCTTCACCATGAAGATGAAGTCGGTCATTGCTGGCGAATAGACCGCGCCGCCGGCGCAAGGCCCCATGATCATCGAGATCTGCGGCACCACGCCCGAGGCCAGCACGTTGCGCTGGAACACTTCCGCATAGCCGGCGAGCGAAGCCACGCCCTCCTGGATGCGGGCGCCGCCCGAATCGTTGAGGCCGATGACCGGCGCGCCGACGCGCATCGCCTGGTCCATGACCTTGCAGATCTTCTCGGCATGCGCCTCGCTGAGGGCCCCGCCGAAGACGGTGAAATCCTGGCTGAACACGAAGACGAGGCGGCCGTTCACGGTGCCGTGGCCGGTGACGACGCCGTCGCCCGGGACCTTCTGCTCCGCCATGCCGAAATCGGCGCAGCGGTGCTCGACGAACATGTCCCATTCCTCGAACGAGCCGGGGTCGAGCAGAACGTCCAGCCGCTCACGGGCGGTCAGCTTGCCCTTGCCGTGCTGGGCCGCGACACGACGCTCGCCGCCGCCGAGGCGCGCGGCCGCGCGCTTCTCCTCCAGTTGCTCGACGATTCCCCGCATGCCGTTCCTTTCCGCCCCCGCGGGTGCCATAGCACCTCGACGGGTGGGATGCCACAAGCCGGGAATCAGCCGCGGGCCAGCGCCGCGAAGCGGGCGGCGGCCGCGATGTCGTCGCGCAGCAGCGCCCGGCGTTCGGCCGCCTCGGCATCCTCTCCCCAGCGCTCGACCTGGAACAGCTCGTCGAGCTGCGAAGCCTCCCAGGCCGCCGCCGCATCGATGCGGCCGGCCAGCAGCGCCAGGCCGATGACGAGCGAACCGGCGGCCGACGTCGCGACGGAGAGCGCAGCCAGGCCCCACTCGTCCTGCCGCGCGACGGCGGCGCGCAGCGCGGACAGCGCATCGGCCGGCTGCGCCTCCGGCATCACCCCGTGGACGACGCGCAGGGCGGCGTCGTGGACGAGGGCCGCCCAGTCGACCAGCGGCTGCCAGACGGCATGCTGGCGGGCGACGAGGGCGGGCGGCTCGTCGGCGCGGTAGCAGACGAGGTCGGTCTCGCCGTAGCGCGCGATCGCATCGACCATGGCGGCCGGGTTCGGCCGCACCCGGTCGATGGCGGTCGCGGCGATCTGCGTCAGCGGCATGGTGGGCGGGCGGATCGTCTCGCCCTGGGCCGTCCATTCCCCGGCGACCGCTTCCGCGAGGGCGGGCGTCGGCAGCAGCAGGACGGCGCGCCCCGGCGTCAGCACCGGCTTGCCGTCGAGCTCCACCCGGTGGCCGCCGGCATCGGCCGCCACGGCGACCTGTCGATAGAACCGCCGCATCTCCGCCTCGCCCCCCGGGCCGCACCAGCCGCCCGTTGTAATGGATTCGCCGGCTGGTGGTGAGGCGGCCAGCTGCCTACGTTGTCTCAATGCCCGAGAGCCGACCGACCCTGATCCTGACCGGTGCCAGCCGCGGCATCGGTCACGCCACCGTCTCCTACTTCATGCAGCGCGGCTGGCGCATCATCACCTGCTCGCGCGAGGATGCTCCCCCCGAGTGCCGCCGCGATTCGGCGTGGAGCCACCACGTCGTGGCCGACCTGTCGGAGCCGGCGGGCCAGGCGGGCTTCGTCGCCGAGGCCAACGCCATTCTCGGCGACGCGCCGCTGCATGCGCTCGTCAACAACGCCGGCGTCTCGCCGAAGACACCGTTCAAGGAGCGGCTCGGCTGCCTGAACGGGCCCCTGGAAGGCTGGCGGGCGGTGTTCGAGCTGAACTTCTTCGCGCCCCTCGTGCTCGCGCGCGGCTTCGCGGCCGCCCTCCACCGCGGCGGCGGCGCGATCGTCAACGTCACGTCGATCGCGGGCCATGCGGCGCACCCCTTCGCAGGCTCCGCCTACTCGACGTCCAAGGCGGCCCTTTCGGGCCTGACACGCGAGATGGCGGTGGAGTTCGCCCAGATCGGCGTGCGCGTCAACGCCATCGCGCCGGGCGAGATCGAGACCGCGATGCTGTCGCCGGAGACCGAGGTGCTGATCCCGCGCATCCCGCTGAACCGCCTGGGCCAGCCCGTCGAGGTCGCGGCGGCGATCCACTACCTCTGCAGCAGGGAAGCGAGCTACGTCACCGGCACCGAGATGTTCGTGACCGGCGGGCAGCACCTCTATTGAGGCGCGCCCTCAGGCGAGGCGCCGCAGCCAGTCGATGCGGCGGTCGAGCTGGGCGATGTCGAGGTCGAGCCAGCCGGCGAAGTCCCCCAGCGCCGCATCGGAACGGCGCAGCCCCTGGAGCCGCTCGCGCTCGCGCTCCGCGGCGTTGACGAGGCCGTCGACCACTTCCGCGCGGACGGGTCCGTCGAGGTGGCGCAGGAAGCGCAGCTTGAGCGCGACGACGAGACGATTGAGATCGCCTTCGGTCGCCCGTACGGGCGCCTCGAGCAGCGTCCGGAAGGCGGCGACGCCGGCATCCGTCATGGCGAGCCGGGCGTCGGGGGCCATGGGCGTGCCGCCGTCGGCGGCGATCAGCCCCTCCAGACGCAGCAGCTCGATCGACGGACCGAGCAGATCGGCCGACGGCCCGACCGTGCGGGCGATGAACTGCCTGACCGCGACGGCGAGCCCGCCATAGGTGTCGGCGCCGTCGGCGAGGAAACCGAGCGCCGCCAGGCGGACGGCCTCGGTCGGGACGAGGGTGCGGTCGGCGTACATGGGAACGAGGCTAGGAGCCGCTGGCCGGCTTGTCCAGCCAATTAAGAATGAATCTCAGAGAACGGGTCGCCATCGTCCTCACCGAACTCGAAGAAGGTCCAGGCCGGGCGCATATGGGTCGGCAGCGGCGACGTCGCCTCCAGCGTCCCGCCCGCGGGATGCGGCAGGCGGATCGACCGGGCATGGAGGTGGAGCGGCGCCTTCGGATCGAGGCCCGGGATGAATGCGCCCGGGCCGCCGTACTTGGCGTCGCCGAAGATCGGCGTGCCGAGGACGGATGCGCAGTGGACGCGCAGCTGGTGGGTGCGCCCCGTCTCGGGCATCAGGGCGAGCCAGCTCGCCTTGCCGGCCGCACTTTCCAAGGTGGCGTACCAGGTGACCGCGCGCTGGCCGTCGTCGTCGTCTTCGTCGGCGTCGACCATGCGCTCGCCCTTCTGGGTCGCGCGCTTGGCGATCGGCGAATCGACCTTGCCGCGTCGCAGCTTCGGCGCGCCGACGACGAGCGCCCAGTAGGTCTTGCGCACGGTCTTGTCGCGGAACGCCTCGCCGAGGAACCGTGCGGCCGCGGCGGAGCGCGCGATCACCAGGATCCCGCTCGTGTCGCGGTCGAGGCGATGCACGAGCCGCGGCCGCTCGGCGGCACCGAAGCGGAGCGCGTCCAGCATGCCGTCGACGTGGCGCGTGGTGCCCGTCCCTCCCTGCACCGCCAGCCCCGCGGGCTTGTCGAGGATCAGCAGCGCCTCGTCGCGGTGGATGACGAGATCGCGGGCGAAGGCCGCGTCGCGCTGGCTCAGCGGTCGCGTGCCGTCGGCGGCGGGCGGCGGCGGCGCGCCCAGCGGCGGCACGCGCACCGCCTGCCCTTCCGCCAGCCTGAGGCCCGCGGTCGCGCGCTTGCCGTCGACGCGCACCTGCCCGGTGCGCAGCAGCTTCTCCAGGTGCCCGTGGGCGACCTGGGGGAAGTGGCGCTTGAACCAGCGGTCGAGGCGCTGGTCGGCATCGGCGGCCGCGACGGTGCGCGTCTGCACGCCGCCCGCGGCCGGCGGCGGCTTCCTGTTGGTCGACGTATCCATGTCCCGGGTCCTCAACCCTCTTCGGCGCGGGCGGCGCGCAGCTTCGCCCAGTAGTCGAGCCGCTTCCTGATCTCGCGCTCGAAGCCGCGCTCGGCCGGTTCGTAGAACGTGCGGCGCGCCATCTCCTCCGGGAAATAGTCCTGGCCGGAGAAGCCGTCGGGCGCGTCGTGGTCGTAACGGTAGCCCGCACCGTAGCCGAGCTTGCGCATCAGCCCGGTCGGCGCGTTCAGGATGTGCTTGGGCGGCATCAGCGAGCCCGTCTCCTTCGCCGCCGAACGCGCGGCGCCGAACGCCGTGTAGGCCGCATTCGATTTGGGCGCGGTGCCGAGATAGATGACGAGCTGGGCCAGCGCCAGCTCGCCCTCGGGCGAGCCCAGGCGGTCATAGGCCTCCCAGGCGGCGATCGCCTGCGGCAGCGCCGCCGGGTCGGCCAGGCCCACGTCCTCGACAGCGAAGCGCGTGAGGCGGCGGGCGATGTAGATCGGGTCCTCGCCGCCCGCCAGCATGCGCGCGAACCAGTAGAGGGCGGCATCGGTGTCGGACCCGCGCAGCGATTTGTGCAGCGCGCTGATGAGGTTGTAGTGGCTCTCCTGCGCCTTGTCGTAGACGGGCGCGCGACGCTGCACCGTCTCGACCAGGGCAGCCGCATCGAGCGTCCTGCCGGGAGCGAGCTGGAACAGCTCCTCCACCAGGTTGAGGAGATAGCGGCCGTCGCCGTCGGCCATCGCCCGGAGCGCCGCGCGGGCGCTCTCGTCCAGCGGCAGCGGGCGCGCCTCGATCGCCTCCGCCCGCTCGAGCAGCAGGTCCATGGCAGCATCGTCCAGCCGGCGCAGCACGAAGACCTGGGCCCGCGACAGCAGGGCCGCGTTCAGCTCGAACGAGGGATTCTCGGTGGTGGCGCCGACGAGGACGACGGTGCCGT
>JBFWXJ010000170.1:0-12124 GCA_050187535.1 Alphaproteobacteria bacterium
GCGCATCCTCTGGATCATGCGCAAGGAGCGGGTCGAGGCGGCCTTCGGAGGTGAAGACCTCGACGGGCTTCCGGCGCGCGGCGCGCTCGGCCGCCAGGCGCGACACCTGGTCGAGAGCGGAGCCGTCGAAGTCCTCACGCCATTCCGGATCGCGGAGCTTCGTCGCGGCGATGCCGGCAACCTGCGCGTCATCGGCACGCTCGACGGCCGGCCCGCCTCCTTCCAGGCGGACGAGCTGGTGGTCGCGACCGGGTTCCGCCCCGACCTCGCACCTCTTCGCGAAATCCGCCTCTCGCTCGACCCTTGGCTCGAATGCGCCGCCGGCATCGGGCCGCTGATCGATCCCAACCTTCACAGTTGCGGGACCGTGCGTCCGCACGGCGCGCGCGAACTGGCGCATGCCGAGCACGGCTTCTTCATCGCCGGAATGAAGAGCTACGGGCGGGCGCCCACGTTCCTGCTGGCGACCGGCCACGAGCAGGTCCGCTCGATCGCCGCCGAACTGGCGGGCGATCACGACGCGGCCATGCGCGTCGAGCTGGTGCTGCCGGAGACGGGCGTATGCAGCACGAGGCCTGTCGGTATCCCGGCGCCGGGGGAAGCGGCCGCCGCGTGCTGCGGCCCTGCGGCTGCTACGGCCCCCGAGCCTCCGGCGGCGGCTGCCTGTTGCGGATCGTCCGCGGTGGTGACCGGTACGGTGGCCGCAGTGGAAATGCCGGGATCGGCGTGTTGCGGCACGGCCGAGGAGCCGTTGCAGATCGCGCCGGTCGCAGCGGTGGCTACGGCATGCTGCGTTCGCACGAAGGAGACCGCGCAATGACGACGAAGACGTACAACGTCCTGTTCCTCTGCCGCGGCAACTCGGCCCGGAGCCTCATGGCCGAGGCACTCTTGCGCAAGCTCGGGCGGGGGCGATTCAACGCCTACAGTGCCGGCGCGTCTCCGCGCGGCTTCATTCATCCGCTCGCCGAAGCGGTCCTGATTGGCGACGGCCTGTTCGACGGCGGCCTGCGCTCGAAGTCATGGAAGGAGCTTGCGACGGCGGACGCGCCGGTCTTCGATTTCGTGTTCACCCTGTGCGATCAGACCGCCGGCGAAATCTGCCCGCATCTGCCGGGCCTGCCGATCACGTCCCACTGGGGGATTCCCGATCCGGCGGAAGTCACCGGGAGCGACGCCGAACAGATGCTGGCGTTCCGCGAGGCGATGCGCATGCTCGAGCGGTGGTTGCGCATCTTCACCGCACTTCCCATCGGGTCGCTGGACCGCATGGCATTGCAGCAGCGGCTCGATGCGATCGGCCGCCTGCGGCCCGACGCGGCGGAGGATGTGGCTTCGTGACCGTCACGATGCGGCTGGTGGGCAATCCGCTGTGTAGTACCTTGCTCGGGTGGCATTGCAGGTGGGCACGACCATGAGCGATGCGACGCTGCCTCGGACGCAAGCCCCCGCGATGGGTGCGTTCGAGCGCTACCTCACGCTCTGGGTCGGCCTCTGCATTGTCGCCGGTATCGTCCTCGGCCAGGCGGTGCCCGACGTGTTTCACGCGCTGGGCGCGGCGACGGTCGCCGAAGTCAACCTGCCGGTGGCGGTGCTCGTCTGGCTGATGATCGTGCCGATGCTGCTGAAGATCGACCTGGCCGCGCTCGGCCAGGTCGGGGCGCATTGGCGAGGCATCGCCACGACGGTCGGTGTCAACTGGCTGGTGAAGCCCTTCTCGATGGCGCTGCTGGGTTGGTTCTTCATCGGCCAGATCTTCCGCCCGTGGCTGCCTGCCGACCAGATCGAGAGCTATATGGCCGGGCTGATCCTGCTGGCCGCGGCCCCGTGCACCGCGATGGTGTTCGTCTGGTCCAATCTCGTGGACGGGGAGCCGCACTTCACGCTGGGCCAGGTGGCGCTCAACGACCTCATCATGATCGTCGCCTTCGCGCCGGTGGTCGGGCTGCTGCTGGGGCTTTCTTCGATCGTGGTGCCCTGGGACACGCTCTTGCTGTCCGTGGTGCTCTACATCGTGGTGCCGGTGATCGCAGCCCAGCTCTGGCGACGCGCACTGCTCGCGGCCGGTGGCCAGCCGCATCTCGCCAGGACACTCCGTCGCCTCGGGCCCTTCTCGCTCGCGGCGCTGCTGGCGACGCTGGTGCTGCTGTTCGGCCTGCAGGGTGAACAGATCGTGCGCCAGCCGCTCGTCATCCTCCTCCTGGCGGTGCCGATCCTGATCCAGGTCTACCTGAATGCCGGCCTCGCCTACCTGCTGAACCGCAGGCTCGGCGTCGCGTGGTGCGTGGCCGGACCATCGGCGCTGATCGGTGCGTCGAACTTCTTCGAGCTCGCGGTGGCGACCGCCATCGCTCTCTTCGGCTTTCAGTCGGGAGCGGCACTGGCGACCGTCGTCGGCGTGCTGATCGAGGTGCCCGTGATGCTGTCGGTGGTCCACCTGGTGCATCGCACGCGCGGCTGGTACGAGCACGCATGAGTGCTGCCGCAGGCGGCCGTGCCACGGTCGTTGCCACCCTCGGCGTCACCCAGACGCTGAGCTGGGCCTCCACCTACTACCTTCCGGCGGTGCTGGCCGACCCGATCGCGGAGAGCCTCGGCCTGTCGCGCGACTGGTTCTTCGGCGTCTTCTCGGGAGCCCTGCTGCTGTCGGGCCTGATGGGGCCGATCGCCGGGCATGCGATCGACCGGCGGGGAGGGCGGGGCATCCTCGCGGCGACCAATGTCGTGTTCGCGATGGGACTGGTGCTGCTCGCCATGGCCGAGGGGCTCGCAGGGCTCGTCCTCGCCTGGGCGGTGATCGGTGCTGCGATGGGCTTCGGCCTCTATGAAGCCGCCTTCGCGACGGTAACCGGCCTCTACGGCCGTAGCGCACGCAATGCCATCACCGGGATCACCCTCTTCGCCGGCTTCGCCAGCACGGTCGGGTGGCCCGCGACCGCGTTCCTCGCCGAGGCACTCGGTTGGCGCGGTGCCTGCGTCGCATGGGCCTGCCTGCATCTCGGCCTGGCGCTGCCGCTCAATCTCCTGCTCGTCCCTCCGGCACCGCCACCAGCACCCGCATCGCCGGCCGCGGCGACGGCGAATGCCGGAGCTACGACGGCGATGTACGTTCTTGCAGGGGTCTTCGCCGCCTGCTGGTTCGTTTCGACGGCGCTGGCCGCCCATCTGCCGCGGCTGCTGCAGGCCCTTGGCGCGGAGCCGGCCATGGCGATCGCCGCAGCGGCCTTGCTCGGTCCCTCGCAGGTGGCCGCGCGCGTGGCGGAATACGGCTTGCTGCGCCGCTTCTCGCCGCTCACGTCGGCACGCTTGGCGACAGCACTCCACCCGATCGGCGCGGCGATCCTGATGGTGGTGGGCGGGCCCGCGGCCGCCGTCTTCACGATCCTGCACGGTGCGGGCAACGGGTTGCTGACGATCGCACGTGGCACGTTGCCGCTGGCGCTGTTCGGACCGGCGGGCTACGGCCTGCGCACGGGAATCATCTCGGCGCCGGCGCGCATCCTCCAGGGCGGCTCGCCGCTGCTCTTCGGTCTCGTGCTCGACCGCGGCGGCCCCATCTGGGCGCTGGTGCTTTCCGCCACGCTCACGTCCGGGGCGTTCCTGGCGCTGCTGGCGCTGAGGCCGGTCCGGCCGGACCCGGACGAGGCGTTGCGGCGGGAATGAGCGACGCCGGCACGGGAAGCTTGCCGGCCGCCGGCTTCACGCCCGGAAGCCGCTGGTTCGTCGCGGCGATCATCCTGGCGCAGATGCTGACGCAGATCGGGGCTTTCACGCTGCCGGCGTTGCTGCCGGGCTACATCGAGCGGTGGGAACTGTCGCGCACCGAGGCGGGATGGCTGGTCGGCATCTTCTTCGCCGCCTATGTGCCGGCGGTTCCGGTGCTACTCGCCCTGACCGACCGGCTGCCGGTGCGGCGCGTCTATCTGATCGGAACCGGCCTGACCGCGCTCTCCCATCTCGGCTTCGCACTGCTGGCCGACGGATTCTGGACCGCGCTCGCGATGCGCGCACTCGCGGGGATCGGCTGGGCCGGCGCCTATATGCCGGGACTGAGGGCCGTTGCCGACCCGTTGGAGGGGCGCTCACAGTCACGTGCGGTGACGTGGCACGCAGCCGGCGTCGGGATCGCCGGCGCGGTCTCGTTCGGCATTGCCGGCGGGCTCGCGGCGCTGGGCGGACCGCAGGCAGCGTTCTTCTTCGGCGCGGCGGCCGCCGCCGCCGCGTGCCTGATTGCGGCGCTCCTGATGCCGCGCGGCACGGCGATGGCCCGCCCGGGTCCGCCAGCGGGTGCGTTGCTCGACTTCCGTCCGGTCCTGGCCAATCGTCGGGCGGTCGGCTGGATCGTCGGCTACACGGTCCATACCTGGGAGATGGCCGCGCTGCGCGCCTGGGCAGTGGTGTTCCTCACGGCGACCGCCGCGCGCGTCGGCACGCCTGCGTGGATGCCCGACCCGACGCTGCTGTTCACGCTGGCGGGTCTGCTGGGGATCGCCGCATCGGTGGCCGGCAACGAATCCTCCCAGCGGCTCGGTCGCCGACGACTGGTGTCGGGTGCCATGGCGGCTGCCGGCGCGGCGTCGCTCGTAGTGGGATGGGCAACCGACGTCTCGCTCCCGCTCGCGACCGCCGCCGTCATGTTCTGGATCGCTGCCATCTATCTCGACAGCTCCGCGCTGACGGCCGGCACGGTGCAGGCGGCCGAGCCTCGGCTGCGCGGCGCGACCATGGGGCTCCACAGCATGGCGGGCTATGCCGGGGGCCTCATGGGCCCGCTCGGCGTCGGCATCGTGCTCGACCTCGCCGGTGGCGACGGGCCGCTCGGATGGGGCTTGGCGTTCGGCCATCTCGCCGCCATCACCCTGGCCGGTCTCGTCGCCCTTCGGTACCTGAGCCGGCCGGCGTAGGGCCGGCTTGATGACGGCCGCCGGTGCCGTGGTTCGCCCGGTCAGCGTCTGCGCCGTCCGCCGGCGTCGCCCGTCCCACCATGTTCCTCGTTGGGGCGACGCTCGATCCGTAAGGCAACTGATTGGTTGCGCGTTGGCGCGCGCTGACCTAAGGAATCCGCAACCTGGAGGTTGCGCATGACCGATCGCATCGAGAGATCCATCGACCTGAAAGCGCCGGTCGCTCGCGTCTGGCGGGCGCTGACCGACCATCGCGAGTTCGGCCAGTGGTTCCGCGTGCGCCTCGACGGGCCCTTCGTGGCGGGGCAGGTGTCGCGCGGGCAGATCACCTATCCGGGCTACGAGCATGTCCGCTGGGAGGCGGTCGTCCAGCGCATCGAGCCCGAGCGCCACTTCTCGTTCACCTGGCATCCCTACGCGATCGAGCCGGGCCGCGACTATTCTGGCGAGCCGGCGACGCTGGTCGAATTCACGCTCGAGCAGATCGCGACGGGGACGCGGCTGACCGTCGTCGAATCCGGCTTCGATCGCCTGCCCGCGGAGCGCCGCGACCTGGCCTTCCGTATGAACGAGGGCGGCTGGGCCGCTCAGGTCGAGAACATCGCCCGCCATGTCGAGCAGGGCTGAGGGCGGGGTCGCCGCCCGGGCGTCGGTCTTCGCCGCACTGGGCGACGCGACGCGCCTCGGCCTCGTCGATCGCCTGGCGACGGGCGAGCCGCAGCCTATCATGCGGCTCGCCCAGGGCACGCGGCTGACCCGCCAGGCGGTGACCAAGCACCTGCGGGTGCTGGAGCAGGCGGGCCTCGTGCGCGCGGTCAGAGTCGGCCGCGAGACCCGGTTCGCCATCGTGACCGACCCGCTGGCGGCGGCCCGCACCTATCTCGACCACGTCTCCCGGCGCTGGGACGATGCCCTCGCGCGCCTCAAGGCGATGGTCGAGGAGGGGGAAGCGTAATTCAGATCGGGTCGCGCACCAGCGGCCCGGTCGAGCAGTGGATGCCGCCGCCGCCCAGCGCCACCTTGTCGTAGGGCAGCACGCGGACGGAGATCTGCAGGCGGTCGAGCTTCTCGCGCGTCCGCTCCGACACGCCTTCGGGCATGATGACGCGGCCGGGGCGGACGGCGAGGCTGTTGATGATCCAGGCCGCGTCCTCGTGGCACGCCTCGACGGTGCGGATGCCAATCTCCTTCAGCTTCTCCAGGAACCAGTACGGCAGCAGCACCGGATTGATCAGCGCGGTGTCGACGTCGATCATCACGAACATGCCGTCGATGTGCAGCCGGTAGCCCGTCAGCGAGACGAGCAGGAGGTCGACGCCCATCACCCGCAGCACCTCGGCCAGCTGGCGCGCCCCTTCCTCGTTGTTGCGGCTGGAGAGGCCGAGCACGGCGGTCTTGCGGTTGATCCAGGCGAAGCTGCCGCCCTCCAGGATGCCCGTGCCGTGGATGGTGCGCAGGATCGGCATGCCCAAGCGCCCCAGCGTCTCCGTCACCGGCCCTTCCTCGCCGCGCCGGATCGGCGGGCCGAGGCGCGTGACGATGGCCCCGCCGTCGACCGCGATGACGCTGTCGCGGGTGTAGCAGGACTTCGTGCGCTCCTTGGCGCAGCGGTCGAGATAGACGACCTCCGTCCCTTCCTCGCGCAGCGCCTGGGCCAGCGCGTCGTGCTGCTCCTGCATCGCCGCGATGTCGGGGATGGTGTCGCCGCGCCAGTACCAGCCGTGCTCCTTGTCGCCGAAGGCGCCGATGTCGGGCAGGCGCTTCTTCGGGTCGACCACCTTCAGCTCGTCGCCCGGGCGATGCATCAGCACCAGCCGCAGCATGCCGACGTCGTTGTTGCAGCCCCACCGGCGTCCCCACACCCGTTCCTGCTCGGCCGGCGTCTCGAAGGCCGGCTCGGCGACGGAGGGGAACTCCTTGATCAGCATGTTGTAGCGATACTCGCCCTCGCTCATGATCGACATGACACGGGCTCCCTTCTTCTTTCAGGGCGCGGGATCGGCTGCGGTCGGGATCGTCCACTCGCGGCCGCGCACGGTCTCGACGTATTCCGGCCAGCGGTAGTGGACGGGGGCGGGGAACTTCTCGGGCAGCAGCGGCTTCAGCCACTTCGTGCCGCCGATGCCGCCGCCGGTGCGCTCGACGAACTCCGCCTTGCAGCGGGCGAGTGCCGCGGGATCGCCGCCCAGGTCGACCAGCGTCAGCGCGATGACCTCGCCCGCCTTGGTCCACATGGGGTCGATCGTCGCGGGGTTGCCGCCCATCGCGAAGCGTGTCCACTCGGGATAGCGGTAGCCGCCGGCGGGCGCCCGCAACGCCGGCCGCGCCACGTAGAGCCGCACCGTCGGCGCGTGCCACGTGTATTCGACGTAGTCGTCGGCGGCGTAGCTGGTCTGCCAGGACGGCAGGTTGGCGCGGAACCACGCCTCGCCGTCGCGCGGGTCGGTCAGTTGCTCGTGGTCGGCCGGGAAGGGGTTCTCCATGGGCTCGAGGCCGAGGCTCTTCTGGATCTCGCGGCCGAAGTGCCGGCCCTCCTCGCTCCATTGCGGCGGGCCGACCCGCTGGTAGTTGCGCCAGGTGATTTCCGCCAGCGCATGGTTGGGCAGGCCCATCCGCGTCTTGGTGATCCAGTCCTTGCGCACCGTGCAGTGGCTGGTGCCGGCGGCGTGGTCGGCGTTGTTGTCGAGCGTCGTGAAGACCCGCTCCTGCATCTCCAGGAAGGGCGCGCGGCAGGAATACTGGATCTGCGCGATGTTGGGGGCGAGGTTGTCGGCTGCCGCCTGGCCGGCGGTCAGGATGAACTCGTTGATGCTCCAGCTTCCGTTGTGGGGAAGCATCGCCTCCTTCAGGAACTTGGACGCCGTGTACATCAGCACGACCGCGTCGATGGCGCCCGGCGCCCGCGCGACGCCGTGGGTGTGCTGGATGCCCGCCGTCGCGAGCTGCGCCAGCCAGGTCTCGGCGTCGTTGCACTCGAAGGTGTAGATGCGGCTCCAGTAGGGGGCGCAGTGGGTATCCCACAGCACGCTGTTGACGAGGCCGCCGAACGACGCGGGGTGGAAGCTGATCGCCGCGTCGAGATCGTCGTAGTAGCCGTGCGCGGCATGCACGGGCTTGGAGCCGCACATCTTCTCCGCGGGCTCGCCCAGGAACTTGAGGCGCGCCTTGATGCCGTGCGTCTTCAGCGCGTGCTGGGCGGCGAGGAAGCCGGCTAGCGCCCCGATGCCGAGGCCGGAATGCGGGTCGGTGTGGCCGGCGGCCCAGCGGCTGACGCCGTCGCGCGGCTTGCGGTAGGGGACCGGCGCCTGCGAGCGGCCCGGCACCGCGTCGTATTCCGCGTAGCCGCCCAGCACCGGCCCCTCGTCGCCCCAGGTGGCGCAGAAGGCGGTCGGCATCGTCGCCGAGCCATCCTCGACCGTCCAGCCGGCGGCACGCAGCCGCTCGACGTACCACGCGGCCGAGCGGTACTCGCGCCACGCCGGCTCGGCCATCTCCCAGATCGCGAGATGGTCCTGCGACAGGCGTGCGCGATTGGCGGCCAGCCAGTCCAGCGCGGTGCGCTTGGCGGCTTCGATGTCGGTCATCCGGGGGTCCTTCCGGCAGGGAGGGGAGGCGGCCGTCGTGGGGCTCGGGCCTGGGACGCGCGTCATGGTGGCGCAGCCGGTCGCCAGCGTCCACCCGCGGCCGCGGACCATGCGCAGGGGTGACAGGCCGCGCGGAATCTGGCATCGCACCGCCTCCATTCCGGGAGGCGAGACGGTGAGCAGCAACGAGATGACCGGCGGCGAGGCCCTGGCCCGCATGATCCAGGCCCATCATGGCGGACCGATGTTCGGCATGGGCGGCTTCCAGCTCCTGCCGTTCTACGACGCGACCCGCCGCCTCGGCCTCTCGCACCACCTCATCAACGACGAGCGGGCCGGCGTCTTCGCCGCCGACGCCTATGCCAAGGTGTCGGGCCGCGTCGGGCTGGCCGACGCGACACTGGGTCCGGGCGCCACCAATCTCGTGACCGGCCTCGTCGAGGCGCTCAATGCCGGCTCGCCGATGGTCGTCCTGGTCGGCGACAGCCACCGCGACCACTCCTGGAAGAACATGACCCAGGAGAGCCGGCAGACCGAGATCCTGCGTCCTGCGGTCAAGGAGCTGATCCGCGTCGAGGCGACCCATCGCATCCCCGAGTTGATGCGTCGCGCCTTCGCCGTCGCGACCTCCGGCCGCCCGGGGCCGGTGATCGTCGACGTGCCCGAAGACGTCTGCCACGCCACGTTCGGCTTCGAGGACGGCCAGCTCCGCGCGAGCCCGGCGAACGAAGCGGCCCCGGCGATCCGCTGCCGCCCTGCCGCGGCCGAGACGGAGCGGGCGGCCCGGCTGCTGGCGGAAGCCAAGCGGCCGATCCTGCTGGCGGGTGGCGGCGTCCATATCAGCGGTGCCGCGGACGCGGTGGCGGCACTCTCGCGCGCCCTCAACCTGCCGGTCGCGCACACCATGACCGGCAAGGGGGCCATCGCCTGCACCGACCCGCTCAGCGCCGGCCTCTTCGGCCGCTACGACCGCATTGCCAACAAGCTGATCGAAGAGGCGGACCTCGTCCTCGTCGTCGGCTGCAAGCTGGGCGAGATCGCGACCAAGCGCTATTCGCTGCCGTTCAAGGGCAAGCCGATCATCCATCTCGACATCCTGCCGGAGGAGTTCGGGCGGACGACCGAGGCGGACGTGGTCCTCTGGGGCGATGCGCGCGAGGGTGTGGCCGACCTGGCGGCCGTGCTCGCCGGCGATGCCGGACGCATCCGCGCCCGCCAGGCCGACTACGCCGCGCTGGTCGCCGGCCGCATGGCGGAGTGGCGCAAGGGCGTGGAGGCGCGGCTCACCTCGGACGAGACGCCGGTCAACATGGCGCGCCTGCTGCACGAGCTGAACCTGATCATGCCGGCGGACGGCATCCTCGTCGCCGACGGCGGCTTCGCCGCCCATTGGGGCGGCCTGCTCTACGACACCAAGCAGCCGGGCCGCGGCTTCGTGCCGGACCGCGGCTTCGCCTCGATCGGCTACGGCCTGCCGGGGGCGATGGGTGCTTCGCTCGCCGCGGGCGGCCGCAAGGTCGTCAGCCTGACGGGCGACGGCGGTTTCAACATGATGATCGGCGAGCTCGAGACCGCGCGCCGCATGAACCTCGACTTCACGATCATCGTCGTGAACAACGCGGCCTCGGGCTACGTCAAGGCGCTGCAGCACCTGATGTACGGGCCGGGTGCCTATCAGGCATCCGACCTGGCCGAAACGAACTACGCCCGCGTCGCCGAGGCGTTCGGCTGCCGCGGCATCCGCGTCGAGGAGCCGGGCTCGCTGGCGGGCGCGCTCGCGACGGCGCTGGCGGCCGGCGGGCCGACCGTGCTCGACGTCGTCGTCACCCGCGACCCGGCGAAGATGCTGCCCGGCGTCGACAACCGCACGGCCCAGGTGAAGAAGGGCGACCGGGTCGCCTGACGCTCCGGCACGGGCGCGCTGCTGCGGCCGAAGAGGCCATTGGCAGCGCGCCCCGTCGCACGTACCATTGCGGCTCGTAACATTTTACGTTGGACGCGGTCGTCGCGGCATCGGAGGAGGGAAGACGGTCATGAGGCGATTGCTGGCCCCGATTCTCATGGCTTGTGCCGCCCTGGCGCAGCCGGCCGCCGCCAAGGAGCTGCGCTTCGCCTTTCAGGCCGATGTCGCGAGCCTCGACCCCGTCTACTTCAACGAGGCGTTCACCCAGGGCTGGCTCAACAACATCCAGGAAGGCCTCGTCCGCTGGGACAACGAGCTGAAGATCGAGCCTGCGCTGGCCACCGAATGGCGGATGGACGACCCGGTCACCTGGACGTTCAAGCTGCGTCGCGGGGTCAAGTTCCACGACGGCCGCCCCATGACGGCCGACGACGTGCTCTTCACCTACGAGCGCGCGATGGGGCCGACCTCGGACTACCGGTCGACGCTGACCGAGGTCGCGAAGGTCGAGAAGGTCGACGACTACACGGTGCGCTTCACGACGAAGGGCCCGTACCCGATCCTGCCGAACACCATCGTCAGCATCTTCATCCTCAACCGTGAATGGGCGAAGGAGAACGACGCCACCGGCGCCTCCAGCATCGGCAAGAACATCCAGAACTACGCTCACTTCAATGCCAACGGCACGGGGCCCTTCAAGGTCGTCTCGCGCCGCGTCGACCAGCAGACCGAGCTCGCCGCCAATCCCGACTGGTGGGACAAGCCGACGCACAACCTGACCCGCGCCGTCTTCCTGCCGATCAAGAACCCGGCGACCCGCGTGGCGTCGCTGCTGTCGGGCCAAGTCGACATGATCTGGCCCCTGCCGCTCCAGGACATACCGCGGGTCGAGCGCAGCGCCGGCTACAAGGTCGTGCAGCGCCCGTCCGAGTGGATCGTCATGCTGGGCATGGACCAGCGCCACGACGAGCTCCAGGGCTCCAGCGTCAAGGGCCGTAACCCGTTCAAGGACGTGCGCGTGCGAGAGGCGGTCTACCGGGCGATCGACGTCGCCTCGATCCGCGACAAGGTGATGCGCGGATTGTCGGTGCCGACCGCGCTGCCGCTGGCGCGCACGACCTGGGGCTACGACCAGTCGCTCGACGTTCGCGTGCCCTTTGACCCCGACCGCGCCAAGGCTCTGCTCGCGGAAGCCGGCTATCCGGACGGCTTCGATTTCACGTTGCACTGCCCGAACGACCGCTTCATCAACGACGAGCAGATCTGCGTGGCGCTCGTCCCGATGCTGGCGCGCATCGGGATCAAGGCCACCCTCTCCGTCGAGACACGGGTCAAGCACTTCACCAAGCTGCGTGCGCGGGCGGCCGACATGTTCCTCGTCGGCTGGGCGGCGGCCAGCGTGAAGGACGGGCACAACACGCTGAACCTCCTGCTCGCGACGTCGGACGGCACCCGCGGCATGTCGAACGCCGGCCAGTATTCCGACCGTGGGCTCGACGACCTCATCACCCGCATCGGCCAGGAGTTGGACGTGAACAAGCGCCGCGCCCTCTTCTCGCAGGCGTGGAAGCACGTCCGGGACGACTTCGCGATCCTGCCGCTGCACTCCCAGCCCGCGGTCTGGGCGATGCGCGACAACATCGACATGCTGCAACTGGCCGACGACAACATCCGCCTCTGGCGGGTCAACATTCGCTGAGGCGTCGGAAATGGCCAAGGGACATGCGGAGATC
>JBFWXJ010000171.1:0-12103 GCA_050187535.1 Alphaproteobacteria bacterium
TCTCGCTCAGCGCCATCCCGATCTCGCTGCTGGCGACCGTGCTGGTGTTCCGGTTCTCCGGAATCGGCATCAACACCATGACGCTCGGCGGCATCGCGATCGGCATCGGCCAGCTCGACGACGATGCCGTGGTCAACGTCGAGAACATCCTGCGCCGGCTCGCCGAGAATGCGCGGGCCGACCGGCCGCGTCCGGTCCTGACGGTCATCAGCGACGCGTCGCGGGAGGTGCGCTCGGGCGTGCTCTACGCCACGGTCATCGTCCTGTTGGTGCTGCTGCCGCTCTTCTTCCTGCCGGACGAGCATGGGCGACTGTTCCGGCCGCTCGGCATCGCCTACATCGTCTCCATCCTGGCGAGCCTCGTGACGGCGATCACCGTCACCCCCGTCCTGTGCAGCCTGATCCCCGGGCGCGGCGGCCGCGCGCCGCATGGCGGCGGCCGGGTGCTGGCGACGATGGGCCGCATCAACGCGGCGGCGCTGGCGTGGTCGCTCGACCATCCGCGCCGCCTCGTCGTCGTCGTCGTGCTCGCGGTGCTGGCCGCGCTGGTGGTCATGCTCGGACTGCCGCGCAGCCTGCTGCCGCCCTTCAACGAGGGGTCGCTCTACGTCCAGGTCCTGAGCCGGCCCGGCATCTCGCTCGCCGAGTCCGACCGGCTCGGCCTGATCGCCGAGCAATTGCTGCTCACGGTGCCCGAGGTGGCGTCGGTCGCCCGCAGCACCGGGCGCAACGAATTCGACGAGGACGCCGACCCGGTCAACAGCAGCGAGCTGCAGGTGCTGTTGCGCGCGTCCGAGCGCGGGCGCTCGGAGGTCGAGGCGGAAATCCGACGGCGCCTGGCGGTCCTTCCGGTCGAGCTGATGGTGACGCAGTTCCTGACCTCGCGCATGGAGGTGGCGGCGACCGGCGTGCGCGGCGCCCTCGTCGCCAAGGTCTACGGCGAGGATCTGGAGACGCTGCGCAGCATCGCCCAGACGCTGCGCTCGCGCTTCGCCATGGTACCCGGTCTCGTCAACCTCATGGTCGAGCCGCTGCACCAGGTCCCGCAGATCCGCATCCGCATCGACTACGAGCGGGCGAAGCTGTTCGGAGTGACCCCGGCCGCCGTCACGCAGGCCCTGGAGAGCCTGTCGAACGGGCGTGTCGTCTCGCAGATCATCGACCAGGGGCGGCGCTACGATGTCGTGATCCGCCTGTCCGATGCCGAGCGCACGGCGCACAGCCTGGCCAGCCTGCGCGTCGAGACGCCGTCCGGCCGGGTCGCGCTGGCGTCGATCGCCCGCGTCGAGGAGACGGAGGGACCGAACCAGATCAACCGCGAAGGGGCCCAGCGGCGCATCGCTGTCGCCGCCGACATCGCCGGCGGCGACAGCGCGGCGGCAACGCAGCGCATCAGGGCGATCATCGCCGCGACGCCGCTGCCGCACGGCTACCGCGTGGCGCTGGAGGGCAGCGCGGAGCGGGCGGAGGAGGCGGAGCTGTGGATCGCCGGGCTGGCGGCGCTGGCGGTGGCGCTGATCTTCCTGGTCCTGCACGACCGTTATCGCTCGACGCGGCTCGCCCTCATCGTCATGGGCAACATCCCGCTGGCGCTGGTCGGCAGCGTCTTCGCCCTCTTCCTGTGGGGCGAGGACCTGAGCCTCGCCGGCATGATCGGCTTCATCACGGTGATCGGCGTCAGCGCCCGCAACGGCGTGCTCAAGATCAGCCATTTCATCAACCTGCACCTGTTCGAGGGCGTGCCGTTCGGGCGCGAGCTGGTGATGCGCGGCTGCGCCGAGCGGCTGGCGCCGGTGCTCATGACCGCGCTGTCGGCGCTGCTGGCCCTCGTGCCGTTGCTCGTGACGTCGGACCGGCCGGGGACGGAGCTGCTGCATCCCGTGGCGGTCGCGATCTTCGGGGGCCTCGTCAGCGCCACGCTGCTCGACATGCTGACGACGCCCGTCCTCTTCCTCCTCCACGGCGAGGCGCCGCTCAGGCGCCTGGCGGCGACGGCCGGCGAGGCCGCGTCGGTGGAGGCCTTCTGACATGCAGCGGAGGTGATCCATGGAACTGACGTCGACGATCACGCTCGCCTTCCTCGCCGGCCTCGGCTTCGAGGTCGTCTTCAACGCCGGCTGGGACTATTCGTACGAGCTCTATCGCGACATGTTCTGGGCGGCCCGCGTCGCGCCGCCGCCGCCGGAGGCGACGCCGATCGAGACCTTGTCCGACTACCAGTGGCGCATGGTGCCGGTGGACGACGTCGACCCCGACAAGCTCCTGGTCATCGAATACAAGTGATGCGGCCGGCAAGGCTCACCTTCCTGGCCCTGGCGACCTTCGCCGCCGCGGGGCCGGCTGCGGCAGCGGCGACCCCGGCGGCGCCCGAGGCGGCCGACGATGGGTTGCTCGACCGCTACAGCCGCATGATCTTCGACTTCAATGCCGGCTTCTACCGGGCCCTGGACGCGGGCAGCCGCTGGCTCGGCATCCCTTCGCCGGCGCCCGACGCCGTCGCCGCGGCGCAGCCGCGCGGTGGCGGCGGCCTCGGCAATGTCGCCTCCAACCTCGTGAACGAGCCGGTGACGGTCCTGAGCGCGCTGGTGACGGGCGATGCGCATGTCGCGTGGCGCGCGGTGCAGCGCTTCGGGATCAACTCCTCGGCGGGGGTGCTCGGCTGGTACGATCGGGCTTCCGACTGGGGCTTGCCGCCGATCCACGCCGATGTCGGGCTGTCGCTCTGCCGTGCCGGGGTGGGGGAGGGCGGCTATGTCATGCTGCCCTTCATCGGTCCGCGCACGGTGCGCGACGCCGTCGCCGACGTCG
This sequence comes from Alphaproteobacteria bacterium, assembly GCA_050187535.1. Classification (GTDB taxonomy): domain Bacteria; phylum Pseudomonadota; class Alphaproteobacteria; order ATCC43930; family Allostellaceae; genus Allostella. The sequence goes on from JBFWXJ010000171.1 coordinate 2,809, forward strand.
TGCTGGTCAACGCCGTGCTGTGGACCACGGCCGGCGCCCTGCTCGGCACCGGCGCCGGCTGGCAGACCTTCGTGGTCGCCGAGACGATCGAGATCGCGGCCGATGTGCTGGCCACCCGCCAGATCGACGCCAACGCCAAGGCGCTGGTCTTCGACGACTACGAGGCGATGCGGCGCGACTATCTCGAGCAACGCCGGCGGCGCTGCGCGGACTCCGAATAGCGTCATCGCCGTGCAACGCGGCGCCAACCGGCCTATGCTGCTGGCCTTCCCAGGCCCGATCCCCTTCGCTTCCCCGGAGACCCATCCATGACCAGCGGCTCGATCTTCGCCGAGGGCTTCAAGACGACGCCGTGGTGGTGGGAATGGGCCCCGCCCACGGCGGAGGGTGCGGTGCCGCCGCCCAAGGAGACCGAGGTCGCGATCGTCGGGTCGGGCTATGGCGGCCTCACCTGCGCGCTCGAGCTGGCCCGCAACGGCGTCCAGGCGCATGTCCTGGAGCAGGAATCGGTGTTCGGCTTCGGCGCCTCGACGCGCAACGGCGGCGGCGTCGGCTTCGCGACCAATCTCGGAAAGGGCCGCTCGGGCCAGGGCAGCTCGATCGAGCAGCAGCTCGGCCCCGAGCGCATCGACGCGATGCTCGTCGAATCCCAGGAATCCTTCCTGCACCTGGAGCAGCTCATCCAGCGCGAGAAGATCGAGTGCCACTACTGGCCGACCGGCCGCTTCGTCGGCGCGGCGGTGCCCAGGCACTACGACCGTCTCGCCCGCCAGGCCGAGAAGCTCAATCGCAAGGTGGAAGGCAACTTCCGCATGCTGCCGCGCGAGCGCCAGCACGAGCAGATCAACACCGATCTCTTCTACGGCGGCCTCATGTCCGAGCGATCGGGCCGCCTGCATCCGGCGCTGCTGCACAAGGGCATCCGCGACGCTGCGCGGCGGGCGGGGGCCACCATGTCGGTCAACGCCAAGATGACCGCGGTCGAGCGCGACGGTGCCGGCTTCATCGTGCGCACCACCGCGGGCGACATCCGCGCCCGCGAGGTGGTGGCGACGACCAACGGCTACACCGGCAAGGAGCTCGGCTGGTGGCGCCGCCGGCTCGTTCCGGTGCGCAGCTACATCATCGCGACCGAGGAGATGCCGGAAGAGCGGGTGATGGCGCTCATCCCCAACCGCCGGACCATCGCCGACACCAAGCGCGTGCTCTCCTATTTCGGCATGTCGCAGGACCGCCGGCGCATCCTCTACGGCGGCCGCGCCAGCTTCGCCGGCGACACGCCCGAGAACACCGCGCGCACGCTCCACAAGATGATGTGCGCGGTCTTTCCCGAGCTGAGGGACGTGAAGGTCACCCACGGGTGGACGGGCTACGTCGCCTTCACCTTCGACGCGATCCCGCATTTCGGGCAGCACGACGGCATCCACTACGCCATGGGCTGCAACGGCTCGGGCGTGGTCAACATGACGTGGTTCGGAACCCAGCTCGGCCGCAAGATCGCCCGCACCCAGAACCGGCCCTCGGCCTTCGACGGCGTCGCGTTCCCCACGCGGCCGCTCTACACCGGCAATCCCTGGTTCCTGCCGATCATCGGCGAATGGTATCGCTTCCGCGACCGGCTCGATCGCTGGCTCGCCTGAGAAACGGGGGGCGTGCTAGGTTCCCCCGCCTTCCGCTGACCCCCACCCTGCCAGTGACGAAAGAGGAAACGCGATGTCCGTGAAGCGCGGCCGCATGTTCTTCATGAACCCGGGCCCGACGAACATCCCCGACCGCGTGCTCCGCGCGATGGATCGCCCCGCGCTCGACTTCGCGCAGAAGGAGTTCCGCGCGATCGCCGAGGAGTGCTTCGCCGGGCTGAAGCGCGTGGTGAAGACCGAGCAGATCATGCTCGTCTACGCCGCATCCGGGCACGGCGCCTGGGAATCGGCGGTCGTCAACATCTGCTCGCCGGGCGACGTCGTCCTGGTGCCGGAGACGGGGCATTTCTCGCTCTCCTGGAGCGAGATGGTGCGCCACTACGACATCCAGGTCGAGACGGTGCCGGGCGACTGGCGCAAGGGCGTCGACCCGGCCGCCGTCGAGGAGCGCCTCAAGGCCGACAAGGACCACAAGATCCGCGCCGTCCTGCAGGTCCACAACGAGACCTCGACCGGCGTCGCCCATCCCGTGGCGGCCGTGCGCAAGGCGATCGACGCGGCCGGCCATCCCGCCCTCTATCTCGTCGATACGATCTCCTCGCTCGGCTCGTTCGATTTCCGTATGGACGACTGGGGCGTCGACGTCGCGGTCGGCGGCTCGCAGAAGGGCCTGATGCTGCCGCCCGGCATGTGCTTCACGGGCATCAGCCGCAAGGCGCTGGCCGCCAGCCAATCGGCGACCCTGCCGCGCGAATACTGGAACTGGCGGCGCATGCTCGACGGCGAGCGTCAGGCGCGCTTCGCCGGCACCGCGCCGATCCACCACATCTTCGGCCTCGCGGAGGCTCTGAAGATGATCGAGGAGGAGGGGCTGGACGCGATCTTCGCCCGCCATGCGCGCCTCGGCGAGGCGACCCGGCGCTGCGTCGGCCGATGGAGCGAGGGTGGCGGGCCGGAGCTCTTCTGCACCAACCCCGAGCTTGTCTCGAACTCGGTCACCGCGGTCCAGCTTCCCGAGGGGCACGACGCCAACAAGCTGCGCGAGATCTGCCTCGACCGCTTCAACGTCTCGCTCGGAGGCGGGCTCAACCGGCTGAACGGCAAGGTCTTCCGCATCGGCCACATGGGCGATCTCAACGAGCCGATGCTGCTGGGTGCGCTCACCGCCGTCGAGATGGGCCTCGGCGCCGCCGGCATTCCGCACGGCGCGGGTGGCGTGAACGCCGCCATGGACTACCTGAAGGCCGCCTAGAGCGACCGATTGGCGGCGGCGCCGGCCGCCGCCGCCGCCCATCCGGCGAAGCGTGCGATCGCGCGTTTCGCCGGATGGGCGGCGCGCCATGTGAGATGGAACCCGTAGCCGGGAAGCGTGACCGGTGATGCCCGGACGAGGGTGCCGTCCGCGAATTCGCGCGCGACCAGCACGTCGCTCAGCAGCGCCAGGCCTTGGCCGGCGATGACGGCCTCGATGGCGTGGGCCTCCTCGCGGAATCGCAGGCAGTCGGCCCGGGCGATCACGGGAACAGCGCGGTATCGGTCGCGCGCGGCTTCCTCCCAGCGCGGCCAGGTGGGCGCATTGGCATCGGCCGGCGGCCAGTCGTAGTCGATGATCGGAAAGCGGGCGAGCCGGCGCGGCGTCAGCGGCAACCGGGAGTCGCGGAGGAGCCGCGGCGCGCCGACGACATGGAACGTGTCGCGCATCAGCTCGATGGATGCGAGCCCATCGGGCGCCGTCACCGCATAGCGGATCGCGACGTCGGCCTCGCCGGCGGTGAGGTCGAGCAAAGCGTCGGTGCCGTGGATCTCCAGGTGCAGGCTCGGATGGGCGCGGCGGAGGTCCGGCAGGCGCGGCACCAGCCAGCGGGCGGCGAAGGCATTGGTGGCGGTGACGCGCAGACGGCCGGCGGGCCCGGGCCTGAGGACGGCGATCGCGTCCGCGAAGCGGTCGAACCCCTCGCGCAGTGCCGGAAACAGGCGCTGCCCGGCCGAGGTCAGCGCCAACGGCCGCGGGCGCCGGTGGAACAGCGCCTGCCCGCAGTATCGCTCCAGGCTGCGGACATGGTGGCTGATCGCGGTCGGCGTCACACCCAGCTCCGCCGCGGCGTTGCGGAAGCTCAGGTGCCGCGCGGCGGCCTCGAAGGCGCGTAGCTCCGATAGCGGCGGCAACGATCGCACTATGCCAGTCTAACCGGGCCGAACTAGATGAGCCACGCTCATCGTGCCGCATGGAGAATGCGCTTGCCGGGGGAGGCGGTCCCGGCGAGGGTCCTGCGGGGCCGCATCCCGGAGGCACGATGATCCCGCGCGCACCCGAGGCCGTTGCCGCGCTCACGGCCGCGATCGCCGGCCTGGCGCCGCTCGTCCGCCGCCACCGCGCGAGCTTCGACGCGGCACGCCGCCTGCCGGACGAGGTCGTGCGCGCGGCCGCCGAGGCGGGGTTGTTCCGCCTTTTCCTGCCGCGCTGGATGAGTGGCCCGGAGCTGTCTCCGCTCGATTTCATGGAGGTCGTGGAGGCAGCCGCCGCCGTCGATGGCTCGTTCGGCTGGATCGTCGCCAACGGCGGCGGGATGAGCCGGATCGCGGGCTACGTCGCCCCCGACGTGGCGCGTGCGTGGTTCGCCGATCCGCTGGCCTTCGTCGCGAGCGCCACCGGCGCCACAGGGACTGCGCGACCGGTGGACGGCGGCTATCGCGTCTCCGGCCGCTGGCCGTTCGCGAGCGGCATTCACCATGCGACCATCGTGATGGCGCTGGCGGCGGTGGCGGGCGCGCCGGCGGGCGACCCGCCACGCGTGCTCTGCTGCCATATGGCCCGCGCCGAGGTTTCGGACGTCGACACTTGGCATGTGTCCGGCCTGCGCGGCACCGGCAGCTGCGATTTCGTGGCCGAGGACGTCTTCGTGCCAGCCGGCCACATCCACGAATTTCCGGTGCAGCGTCCCGCCGATGGCGGGGCGCTCTACCGGCTGCCCAACATGTCGGTCTTCCCGTGGACGGTCGCCGTCGTGCCGCTCGGCATCGCGAGGGCGGCGATCGATTGCTTCGCCGCCACCGCGGCACCCCGCAGCCGTGGCGCCGGGCCGGCGCTCCGCGACCGCGAGACCGTGCAGGCCGAGGTCGGCCGCGCCGACGCGCTGCTGCGCGCCGGCCGCGCGTTCCTGATCGCGGCCATGACCGAGCTGATGGCGGCGAACGATGCCGGCGACGACGGGCGGCTGGTCGAGGCCCGTGCCGTCCTGCGAACCGCCTGCGCGCACGCCGCCGAAAGCGCCAACGCGATCATCGACCGCCTGTCGGCGACGGCTGGCGCCATCTCCATCTTCGAGTCCTGTGATCTCGAGCGCTGCGCCCGCGACGTCCACGCCGCGACCAGGCACATCGCCATGTCGCCCGCGAGCTACATCCTCAACGGCCGTCTGGTACTCGGCCTCGACCCGGCGGGCATCCGGTTCTGAAGGCCTGGTTCCCGCCTCAGCCAGCGGTCCACGGGTCGAACAGGGTGGCACCCGTCGCCTCGACATCCTTCACATTGCGGGTGACGAATGTCAGGCCGTGCTCGATTGCGGTTGCCGCGAGCAGGGTGTCGATGACGGGCGGGGCGCGGCCTCGATCGCGCAGCACGGTACCGCTAATGCGCCCCCAGCGACGCACCGCGGCATCGCTCACCGATAGAATCCGGTCGCCGAAGCGCCGCTCCAGCTCGATTGCCGCCGCCTCGATCCGCAATCCCGCGGGCGACCCGACGGGCAGATTGGCCACGCCCTTGTCGATCTCGCCCAGCGTCAGCACCGACAGAAACAGGGATGTTTCCGGCTGGTCGGCGAGCCATCGCTTGACTGCCGGCGCGCCGCGAGGGCGCATCACCTCGGCTATCACGTTCGTATCAAGCAGCCAGCCGCCTACCATTCGATCTCCCGCCCGCGATCGTCGGCGCGTCGCAGGTCCAGCGCGTCGAGCCCCGACCTTTCGAGGAACTCCACGAGACCGAGTGGCGGAGCAGCTGTTGGCTGCATTCGATCGAAGGCCGCGGCGGAAATGACGACCACGGCGTCTTTGCCCCTTCGCGTCACGCGTTGTGGGCCTTCCCGCTCGGCGAGGCGCACGACCTCGCTGAAGCGCGCCTTCGCGTCCTCGAGCTTCCAGGCGAACCGCCGCATTCCGAACTCTCCCGCGGGGAACTGTGCATCAACTTCTGACCAGCTGACCAAGTAGAATGTGGGTGAGATGTCGTGTGGGTCAATCGCGACCGCTTCTGGAGATTGGCTGGTCGGCTCGATAGATTGTCGCGTCCTGAGGAGTCCGCCCATGTCGCGACAGCGCACCTTGTCCGCCGTTCAGATCACCGCCGACGACGGCGACAAGCCCGCGACCGTCGAGCGGGCGCTGGCCCTGGTCGACGAGGCGGGGCGGCGCGGGTCGTCGCTCGTGGTGCTGCCGGAGCTGTGGACGGGCGTCGGCTTCGGCGCGCCCGACGCCCATGTCGGGATCGCCGAGGAGATTCCGGGGCCGACCACCGCGCTCCTGGCGGAGAAGGCGCGGCGCTGGGGCATGACGATCGTCGGCTCGATGTACGAGCGCCTCGGCAACGCCCACTACAACTCCGCCCCCGTCATCGGCCCGGACGGCGAGATCGTCGGCAAGTACTGGAAGACGCATCTCTTCGACGCGCCGAACCGGCCCGACATCCCGCCCGGCTACATCGAATCGAAGAAGGTCGCGGCCGGCACCGAGCTGCCGGTGTTCCCCACGGCCGTCGGGCCGGTCGGTGTCTCGGTCTGCTCCGATCTGCGCTTCCCCGAGGTCTACCGCGAGCTGGCGCTCAAGGGCGCGGAGATCATCGTCTGCGCGTCGGCCTTCCTGTCGCCGCGCTTCGACCATTGGGAGTTCTTCCTGCGCGCACGGGCGACGGAGAACCAGTGCTGGGTCGTCGCCTCGGGTCAGGTCGGAAAGGAGCCGACCTCTGGTCTGGCCTTCGTCGGGCGCAGCATGGTCGTCGATCCCTGGGGGGTCGTCGTGGCCCAGGCGCCCGACACGGAGTGCTGCCTGACGGCGATCATCGACCTCGACTACATCGGCGAGGTGAAGCGCCGCTATCCGCTGATGGACCAGCGCCGGCCCGAGCTCTATCCGACGATCGGGCGTATTCCCGCCTGAGTGCAAACCGCGCCGGCCGGGGTTGCGCCGGCCGCGCGGTTGTGTGTTAGGGTCGCCCTCAAGCGCGCGTCGCCACGATGCGGTCGCGCATTGCAGAACGTTCGGCACGGCCGGCGGCGCATCTCTCGCGCGGCCCGGGCGCAAGCCGACCCGCATCGGGAGGGACGACGACATGCGCATCTTGCTGCAGCGATCGGCATTGGCCGGTCTCACCCTGGCCGGCCTCACGCTGACTGGCCTGATCGCCGGTGCCGCGGCCGCCGCGGAGGAGCCCAAGCGCGGCGGCGTGCTCAAATTCTATCACCGCGACAGTCCCGCAAGCGCATCGATCCACGAGGAATCGACCTATTCCACCAACGCGCCCTTCATGGCGATCTTCAACAACCTCGTCATGTACAAGCAGGACGAGCCGCAGAACACGATGGACTCCATCGTGCCCGACCTGGCGACGAGCTGGGGATGGAGCGCCGACCACAAGACGCTGACCTTCAAGCTGCGCGAAGGGGTCAAGTGGCACGATGGCAAGCCCTTCACGTCGAAGGACGTGAAGTGCACCTGGGACCTGCTCCAGGGCAAGGCCAAGGACAGCTTCCGCAAGAACCCGCGGTCGTCCTGGTACGACAACGTCGAGGAAGTGGCGGTCAAGGGCGACTTCGAGGTCGCCTTCCGGCTCGGGCGCCCGCAGCCCGCGCTGCTGGCGCTGATCGCGTCCGGCTACACGCCCGTCTATCCCTGCCACGTCTCGACCCGCGACATGCGGGTCAAGCCGGTCGGTACCGGCCCCTTCAAGTTCGTCGAGTTCAAGGCCAACGAGTCGATCAAGCTCGTGCGCAACCCCGACTACTGGAAGAAGGGACGGCCCTATCTGGACGGCATCGAGTTCACCATCATCGCCAACCGCTCGACCCGGGTGCTCGGCTTCATCGCCGGCAAGTTCGACATCACCTTCCCGATCGACATCACGGTGCCGGTGCTGAAGGACGTGCAGTCGCAGGCGCCGCAGGCGATCTGCAAGCTGACGCCGATGAACGTCAGCACCAACCTCATCGTCAACCGCGAGGTGGCGCCCTTCGACAACGCCGACATCCGCCGGGCGATGGCCCTGACCCTCGACCGCAAGGCGTTCATCACCATCCTGTCGGAGGGCAAGAACGACATGGGCGGATCGATGCTGCCGCCGCCCGAAGGCGTGTGGGGCATGCCGCCGGAGATTCTGCAGACGGTGGCCGGCTACAGCCCCGACGTCGCCAAGAGCCGGGCCGAGGCGCGTGCGCTCATGGAGAAGCAGGGCTACGGGCCGAACAAGCGCCTCAAGGTCAAGGTGTCGACCCGCAACATCGACATCTATCGCGACCCGGCGGTGATCCTGATCGATCAGCTGAAGGAGATCTACATCGACGGCGAGCTCGAGGTGATCGAGACCTCGAACTGGCACGCCAAGGTTTCGCGCAAAGACTATTCGGTCGGCCTCAACCTGACCGGCAGCGCGGTCGACGACCCGGACCAGAACTTCTACGAGAACTACGCCTGCAACTCCGAGCGCAACTTCACCCAGTACTGCAACAAGGACCTGGAGAAGCTGTTCGACGAGCAGTCGCAGGAGACGGACGTCGCCAAGCGCCGCAAGCTGGTGTGGGAGATCGACCGGAAGATCCAGGAGGACGTGGCGCGCCCGATCATCTTCCACGGGCGGCAGGCGACCTGCTGGCATCCCTACGTCAAAGGCTACACCCCGATGGTGAACAGCTCCTACAACGGCTACCGGTTCGAGGACGTGTGGCTGGACAAGTGAGGTAGCCAGGGGCCGGGTCTCCGGAGAGCCGCATGGGCGCCTATCTCGTCCGGCGCAGCCTGCTGATGCTGCTGACCCTCTTCGGGGTGTCGGTCATCATCTTCGTGCTGCTGCGGCTCGTCCCGGGCAACATCGTCGACATCCTGTTCGACGCCGCCGGGATGATAAATCCGAAGGAGAAGCTGAAGATCGAGACCGAGCTCGGGCTCGACCGCTCGATACCGGAGCAATATGTCGCGTGGATCGGTGGCCTGTTCCAGGGCGACCTCGGCTACTCCTACGTCTCGGAGAAGTCGGCCGCCGAGGAGATCGGGCCGCGCATCCCCGTCACCGCCAAGCTGGCGGTGCTGGCGCTGGTCTTCTCGGTGGTGCTGGGCGTGCCGCTCGGCGTCATCAGCGCGGTCCGGCAGAACACCGCGATCGACTACGTGCTGCGCATCGTGAGCCTGAGCGGCCTGTCGTTGCCCGCCTTCTGGCTGGGCCTGCTCATCCTGATGGCCTGCGTCGCCTGGCTCGGCGCCATCCCGATCTACACCGAGCCGCTGCCCACCCTCTGGGACGAGCTGCTGCTGCTGAGCGTGCCGGCCGCCGCGGTCGGCTTCCGCAGCTCGGCCCTCATCATGCGGCTGACGCGCTCGTCCATGCTGGAGGTGCTGCGGCAGGATTTCATCCGCACCGCGCGCTCCAAGGGCGCCTCGCGCCGGGCCGT
>JBFWXJ010000172.1:0-12066 GCA_050187535.1 Alphaproteobacteria bacterium
GGGGGAGCTTCAGCGGCCGCTGGTCGCGCACCATCTCCGTCACGCGTCTGATCGTCATGGCATCCTCCGATGACCGATTGATGACAATTGGCGCGTCCGTCGCGCGACCTCCTTGACCCAGGTCAAAGCGGGAGCGTGTGCAGCGTGGATTCTTCTCCCCAGGGATGCGGCAGGGAATTGCTTCGCGAGAACGCGGGGCTCCTCCCACTTCCGACACTCCGTAGCAGGAGACGAGCCATGGCCGAGACCGCAGTGCAGTCCAATGATCCGAAGGCGCCTCCGCCGAAGGGGCAGGTCACGCGACCCGCGTCGTTCATGGGCGACTTCGACACGATGTTCGATCGTCTCGCCCGCGGGATGTTCCCCAAGCCCGCGTGGTTCCAGGATCCGAGCGCGCTCTTCGGTCGCTCCCGAACCGCGCCCGCGCCCGCGGCCGACGTCATCGAGACCGACACGGCATTCGAGATCAGGCTGGATCTGCCCGGCATGACCGAGAGCGACGTCGAGGTGGAGCTCGCCGGCGACGCCCTTACGATCAAGGGCGAGAAGAGCGAGGAACGCGAGGAACGGAAGGAGAGCTATCACCTTAGCGAACGACGCCGCGGCTCGTTCCACCGCACCTTCTGGCTGCCGGACGGCATCGCGCGCGACGGCATCGCCGCCACCTTCGACAAGGGCGTACTGGTCGTCACGGTGCCGAAGGCGCCGGGCGCGGCCGAAGAACGCAAGTCGATCCCGATCACCAAGTGAGCGCGCCGGCGGGGCGGGCCCGGCCTGCCCCGTTCGCCATCGGAGATAGCCCTATGTCCATCCGCACCATTCTCGTGCCCACGCGCGGCACCGAAGGCAGCGAGCCGGCGGTCGAGGCGGCCATCGCCGCCGGGCGCAGCTTCGGCGCCCATGTCGAGATGCTGCACGTATCGGCCGACCCCCGCGACGCCTTGCCCATCATGGGCGAGATGGTGCCGTCGGCCGGCCTGATCGACGAGCTGCTGCAGAACGCGGCGCGCGACATCCAGGACTGCGCCAACCGCGCGCGGGCGCGCTTCGATGCGATGCTCCGCGAGCCGGGCGTGCGCCGGATAGAAACGCGGCCGACCCCGGCGGAGATCGCGACCGGGCACCTGTCGCTCTCTTGGCGGCATCTCGCCGGCCAGGCGGCCGACGCCGTCGCGGCGCGCGGACGGGTGTTCGACCTCATCGTGGTCGAGCGTCCCGGCGGCGAGGATGTCGAGACCGAGATGATCCTCGAAGGCGCCCTCCTGCGCAGCGGTCGCCCGGTCCTCGTGGCCCCGCCCCGCGCGGTCACGACGGTCGGCTCGCACATGGTCGTCGCCTGGAACGGCAGCGTACCCGCGGCCCGCGCCGTCGCCGCCGCGATGCCCTTCCTCACGCGCGCCCGCACCGTCCACATCCTCGTCGGACGGCCGGCACCGCGCGCGCAGCCGATCGCCGACGACCTGGCCGCGACGCTCGCCTGGCACGGGATCTCGGCGGAGATCGCCGAGTTCGACACGGCCGGCCATGTCGGCACCGCGATGCTGGATGCGGCCGGGCGGCTCGGCGCCGACCTGCTGGTGATGGGTGGCTATGGCCACAGCCAGCTTCGGGAGATGATCTTCGGCGGGGCCACGATCGAGGCGGTGTTCGCCGCCGACCTGCCCCTCCTCATGACCCACTGACCGGCCAGCCGAGCGGTCGCGACGTCCGAAAGACGATTGCCAGCACGACCCAATTCGGATACTTGTCAGGCAACCTGGGAACTTTCCGGTGGACGGCGCGGGCGTGCGCACGTCCACCCTCCCCGGGCGCTGATCGGACGATTGGGAGGCGGCCATGCACATCAACCGACGCGACGTACTGCTGGGCTCGGCGGCGGCTGGGGCGGCGGCCATGCTGGCGACGCCGGCTGGCGCGCAGACCGCAGCGCACGAAGGCAGCGTCGTGGTGCGCACCACCGGCGGCGTCTTCGAGCAGGCGCTGAAGCGCAACTTCTTCGATCCGTTCACCAAGGCGACCGGCTGCCGCGTCATCCCCGTGGCCGCCTCGGCCGGCGAGATGCTGGCGCGCACGGCGGCCATGCATCAGGCCGGCCGCGTCGAGTGGGACATCATCTCCCCGCAATACGGCCAGCTCCCGATCCTCTCGCAGTACCTGGAGGACCTGGGCGACTGCGGCGGCCTGCCCAACGTCGCGGCCCAGGGCGTGCCCGCGACGTGCAACCGCTGGGGCATCCTCTACCTGACCGGGGCCGAGGTCCTGGCGTTCAATCCCGAGGCGTTCCCGCGCCGCAAGCCGACCTCGTGGTCCGACTTCTACGACGTCGAGAACTTCCCGGGCCGCCGCGCGCTCGCCAACACGGGCGTGCCGTGGGGCACGCTGGTACAGGCGCTGCTGGTCGACGGCGTGCCGCGCGACAAGCTGTTCCCGCTCGACCTCGACCGTGCCTTCGCCCGCCTCGACAAGATCAAGCCGCACATCGCGGTGTGGTGGCGCACCGGCGACCAGAGCCAGCAGCTCATCCGCTAGGGCGACATCGTCATGCAGATGATGTGGAGCGGCCGCGCCTACGCCACCAAGCGCGCCGGAGCGTCGATCGACTGGACCTACAAGAACGCCGTCGCCGACTTCGGCGCCTGGGCCATCCTCAAGGGCGCGCCGCACCCGAAGGCGGCCCGGCTCTTCCTCGACTTCTACATGGGCAACCCCGAGGCGCACGCCACATTCTCGCGCGAGATGGGCTACACGACCTCCAACCGCGCCTCGCACGCGCTGCTGAGCGACGAGGAGAAGAAGATGCTGGTCGCCAGCCCGGAGACCTTCGCCCAGATCGTCCACATCGACGCCAACTGGCTGGAGGCCAACCGCGCCGCCGGCCTGGAGCGCTGGAACCGCTGGATCGCCGCCTGACGCGATAGGGCCGGCGCCATGGCCGCCGCGGGTCTCGCGGTCGCGATCCGCGACGTCTGGCGGCGCTACGGCGACGTCGACGCGGTGGCGGGCGTCTCGCTCGACGTCGGTGCCGGCGAGTTCGTCTCGCTGCTCGGGCCTTCGGGATCGGGCAAGACGACGCTGCTGATGATGCTGGCCGGCTTCGACCAGCCGCAGTCCGGCACCATCCGCGTCGGCGACCAGGACATCACCCGCGTCGCGCCGAACAAGCGCGACATCGCCATGGTGTTCCAGCGCTACGCCCTCTTCCCCCACATGACGGTGGCGGAGAACATCGCCTTCCCGCTGCGCATGCGCGCGATCGCCCGGACGGAGCGCGACGGCAAGGTGGCGCGCGCGCTGGAGATGGTGAAGCTCGAGGGCTATGCGCGCCGCAGGCCGTCGGAGCTGTCGGGCGGCCAGCAGCAGCGGGTGGCGCTCGCCCGGGCCATCGTCTTCGAGCCTCCGGTCATCCTGATGGACGAGCCGCTCGGCGCGCTCGACAAGAAGCTGCGCCAGCACATGCAGATCGAGCTGAAGCAGCTGCAGCAGCGGCTCGGCGCCACGGTCATCTACGTGACCCACGACCAGGAAGAGGCGCTGACCATGTCCGACCGCGTGGCGGTGATGGACCACGGCCGCCTCATGCAGTACGGCCCGCCGCGCGATCTCTACGACCGGCCGGCCAACGCCTTCGTCGCCGATTTCATCGGCGAGATGAACTTCGTGCCGGGAACGCTGGCCGCCGCCGGGCCGGACGGCAGCACCGTGACGGTCGACGGCGGCACGATGCCCGCAGCGCCGGTCGCGGATCTCGCGCCCGGAGCGGCGGTCAGGCTCGCGGTCAGGCCCGAGCACGCGACGCTGACGGCCGGCACCGACGGCACCGGCCTGCCGGCGCGCGTCGCCCAGCTCGTCTTCAACGGCGCGAACATGGCTGTCCATGTGGCGCTGGCCGACGGCACGATGCTGCGCGTCGATGTCGGCGCCGGCTCGGACCTGGCGGCGCTGCGGCCGGGGGCCGAGGTGCGCGTCGCCTGGCCCGCGGCGAGTGCCCGGGTCTTCGCCCGGTGAGCCTCGCGGCCGCGACGGGCGAGCGACCGGCGCGGCCGCCCGCCGCTGCGGCACCGACGGAGCGCGGCCAGCTTCCGCTCCCGCTCTCGCTGCTGCTGGCCGCCCCGCTGGCGCTGCTGCTGGGCTGGGCCTTCTTCCTGCCGATCGCCAAGCTGCTGGCGACCAGCGTCACCGAGCCGCAGCTCAATGTCGGCAACTACGTCCGGCTGGCGACCGAGCCGCTCTATCTCCAGGTCATCCTGCGCACGATCTGGATCGCGCTGCTGGCGACCGCGCTCGCACTGCTGCTGGGCTATCCGGTCGCCGCGATCATGGCACGGCCCGGCAGCCGCATCACCCGGATCGCCACGGTCTGCGTGATGGTCCCGCTGTGGACCTCGGTGCTGGTGCGATCCTACGCCTGGATCATCCTTCTCCAGCGCGGCGGCATCATCAACAACTGGCTGACGGGATGGGGCGTCATCGACCGACCGCTCACCATGCTCTACACCGAGGGCGCGGTCTTGATGGCGATGGCCCATGTGCTGCTGCCCTTCATGATCCTGCCGATCTACTCCGCCCTGCGCAGCCTGCCGGCCGACCTGCCGAAGGCGGCCGCCAACCTGGGGGCGGGCCGCGTGCGCATCTTCTTCGAGGTGACGCTGCCCTTGAGCCTGCCCGGCGTCTTCGCCGGCTGCCTCATCGTCTTCGTGATGTCGCTCGGCTTCTACATCACGCCGGCGCTGCTGGGCGGCCCGCGGACGCTGATGATCGCCACCCTGATCGGCCAGCAGGCGATGGAGCTGCTGAACTGGCCGTTCGCCGGCGCCATCTCGCTGGTCCTGCTCGTCCTCTCGCTCGGCATCACGGTCGCCTTCAAGCGCCTGCTGCGCCTCGACAGGGTCGTCGCCCATGACTGATCCCATGCAGCGCGGCCCCGGCGAGTGGGCGTTCCGTGCGGTCTGCACGCTCGTCCTCGTCTTCCTCATGTTCCCGACCGTGCTGATCGTGCCGATGTCCTTCAGCCCGACCAGCTTCCTCGACTTCCCGCCGCGCGGCTTCTCGCTGCAATGGTACCGGGCCTATCTCGACGACCCGGCCTGGATCGACGCGACCCTCTTCTCGCTGCAGATCGCCGCCGCCACGACGGTGGCGAGCTCGATCGTCGGCACCATGGGCGCGGTCGCGCTGGTGCGCGGCCGGCTGCCGGGGCGCGAGACGATCGAGGCCCTCCTGCTGGCGCCCCTGATCGTGCCGCACATCATCGTCGCCATCGCCGTCTACGCGCAGTTCGCGCCGCTCGGCCTGACCGGCACCTTTGCCGGCTTCGTGCTGATCCACACGGCACTCGCCGTGCCGTACGTCGTGGTGGTCGTGTCGGCCGCGCTGCGCCGCATGCCGCCGTCGCTGGAAATGGCGGGCCTTAACCTCGGCGCCTCGCGGCTGCGCTGCTTCGCCGAGATCACCCTGCCGCTGATCGCGCCCGCGGTCGCGGCCGGCGCCGTCTTCGCCTTCCTCGCCTCCTTCGACGAGACGGTCGTGTCCTTCTTCATCTCCGGCGTCGAGCACAAGACGGTGACGCGCAAGCTGATGGAGGACATCGAGTTCAACCTGTCGCCGGTGATCGCGGCGGCCTCCACCATCTTTGTCGTCTCGACGGTCCTGCTCATGTGGATGGCCGACCTGACGCGTCGGCGCGGCCGCCGCGCGACAGCCTGACGCACCCGCGGCGGCCGCGTATAGTCGGCGGCGCCATGCCGCCGGAGATCAGCGGGCACACCCGCCTCTACGGGATCGTCGCCGATCCCATCCATCACGTCCGTACGCCGCAGCGCCTGAACGCGCTGATGCGCGAGCGCGGCTTCGACGGCGTGATGGTGCCCATCCAGGTAGCGGCCCCGGACCTCCCGCGGCTGATCGACACCCTGCGGCTGCTGCCCAACTTCGGCGGCTTCGTCGCGACCGTGCCGCACAAGTCCGCGATCCCGGCGCTGTGCGACGAGACGAGCGAGCGCTGCCGCGCGATCGGCGCCGCCAACCTCGTCCGCCGCGACCCGGACGGGCGGATGATCGCCGACATGCTGGACGGCGAGGGCTTCGTCGCCGGCCTCAGGGCAGCCGGAATCGAGCCTGCGGGCCGCTCGGCCTACCTGGCCGGGGCGGGCGGGGCGGGCAGCGCCATCGCCTTCGCGCTGGCCGCCGCCGGCGTCGCGCGCCTTACGCTGCACAACCGCACCGCCGCCCGCGCGTCGGCCCTGGCGGAGCGCGTGGCGGCCTTCCGTCCGGGCGTGCCGGTCGCCGTCGGCACCGCCGATCCGGCGGGCCACGACCTCGTCGTCAACGCCACCTCGCTCGGCCTCTCGCCCGACGATCCGCTCCCCTTCGACTGCGGCCGACTTGACCCGCGCATGGTCGCGGCCGAGATCATCATGCAGCCCGAGGTGACACCGATGATGGCGCGCGCGGCGGCGGCCGGCTGCCGCACGCATCCGGGCATGCCGATGCTGGCGAGCCAGCTCGAGATGATGATGGACTTCCTGCGGATGAGCGCCTGAGACGTCGGTCAGCCCGCGGACCGGCGGGCCAGCCGCGCCAACGCGTTCTTCAGGTGGTCGGCCGAAGCCTTGCGCGCGCCGTCCTCGTCCCCCGCCACGATCGCGTCCAGGATGGCGCGGTGCTCGGACTGCACCTGTCGGGTCAGCCCCTCGCGGGCGGAGTTGGTGCGCGCGGTGCCGATGAAGAGGCGCACGCGGCCGTCGAGGAAGTCGACCATGTCGCGAAAGACGGGATTGCCGGTCGCCTCGGCGATGGTGCGGTGGAATGCCACGTCCTCGTCGATGCCGGGGCGCCCTTCGGCGATCGCCGCGTCCATGGCGTCGAAGCGCGCCCGGATCGCCGCCATCTGGGCTGGGCTGCGCCGCGCGGCGGCATGGCCGGAAGCGGCCGATTCCACGGCCAGCAGCAGCTCGACGATATTGGCGATCTCGCCCGTGCCGCCGGCCTCGGCCGGCTCCAGGCGGAAGACCGCGGCCGTGCCGTCGGCGACGAAGGCGCCCGAGCCCTGGCGCGAGACGACGAGGCCGTCCTGCTTCAGCCGTCCCATGGCCTCGCGCACGATCGGCCGGCTGACGCCATGGGATTCTGCCAGCTCGCGCTCGGTCGGCAGCTTCTCGTTCGGCTTGTAGCGGCCGCCGGCGATCTCGCGGCGCAGGCGCTGGGCGAGCTTGTCGGCCAGCAGCGGGCTGCGGGTCAGCTGGCGAGTGGTCGCATCACTCATGCGGATTTCATACCTTCACGCGAATCGGGCTGGAAGCCTCACGAGAGCAGCCGGTCGATCCGGTCGCGCAGGCGATACCAGCCGCCGACCGCGGGCACGAACCACGGCCGCCCGTCATAGGCGGGGATGGTGGGGAACGACCCGCCGTCGAAGCCGCACGGCCGATCCTCCCGCCCCAGCACCTTCAGCGCCATGCGGTGGCCGAGATAGGTCATGAGCATGACCCCCGCGCCCTGGCAGCCGGCGGCGTAGTGGACGCCCTCGTGGCGGCCCATATGCGGCAGGAAGTCGAAGGTGAAGGCGACGAAGCCCTTCCAGCAGTGCGAGATGCGCACGTCGCGGAGCTGCGGCCAGACGCCGGTCATGAAGCCGTGCAGGATGCCGGACGCCGTGCGCTCGTCGGTGTCGTGGAAGCGGGCACGGCCGGCGAAGACGAGGCGCCGGCCGTCCGGCGACCGGCGGAAGGCGTAGAGGGCGCGCTTGGTGTCGCCGCCGGTGCGGTTCTTCGGCAGCATCTCCCGGGCCAGGGCTTCCGGCATCGGCTCGGTCGCCATCATGTAGGCGGTGACCGGGATGATCCGCCGGCGGATGAACGGCACCAGCGGGCCGCTGTAGGCATTGGTCGCGACGATCACGTCGGTCGCGCACACCGCCCCGCGCACCGTGTCCAGCACGAAGCCGCTGCCCTCGCGACCGATCGCCCGGACCGCGGCACGGCCGCGGACGAGGGCGCCCGCCTCCTCGGCGAGCCGCCGCATCGCGCGGTGGAGCTTGGCCGGCTGCAGCGCGCCGCCGTCCTCGATGGTGATGCCGCCGTAGTAGAAGTCGCTGCCGATCTCCTCGCGCTGGCGCTCGCGCGGGACGGCGTGGACGGTGAGGCCGAGGTCGCGACGGAAGCTCTCGGCCTTCTTCACCAGCCCGTCATAGGCGGCCCGGCTGTGGGCGGCGAGGAAGCGGCCGCGCTGGACATAGTCGACGTCCAGGCGCTCGTCGCGGATGAGCTCGCGCAGGAACCGCGCGGCCGCCACCGCGTCCTCGCGGATCCATCGGGCGCGTTCGGGGCCGACCAGCTTCTCCAGGCCGGCCGGCAGCTTGCCGGCGCCGCCGACATGGCCATGGTTGCGGGTGCTGGCGCCGGCGCCGGGATCGCCCGCCTCCAGCACGACGACCGAAGCGCCGGCCCGCGCCAGCGTGCGCGCCGCCGTCAGCCCGCAATAGCCGCTGCCGACGATGGCGACGTCGACCCGGTCCGGCAGCGGCCCGTCGGCCGGGATCAGCGGCGCCTCGTCGAGCCAGAGGGGCGCGGCCTTCCAGTCCGGCGTCAGCACGTCATTCGCCATCACCGCCTCACGCCGACCGCGCGGCGACGAAGCGCTCGACCGCGTCGCGCGCCTTGTAGTACGCGCCGACGGCGGGCAGGAACCACGGGTCGCCGCGGTAGAGCGGCCGCGTCGGGAAGCCCATCCCGTCGAAGCCGCACTGCTCCTCGGCGCCCGTCAGGATCTTCCGGGCGAGCTGCGTGCCGAGATAGGACATCATCACGACGCCGTTGCCCTGGCAGCCGGCGGCGTAGTGCACTCCGTCGACCGTGCCGATATGCGGCACGTCGTCGAAGGTGAAGCAGACCAGCCCCTTCCAGCAGTGGGTGACCCGCACGCCGGCAGTCTCCGGAAAGACGCTGGTCATGAAGCGGTGCAGGATCGGCGTCGCCGCGCGCTCGTCGATGTCGCGGAACTTCGCCCGGCCGGCGAAGACGATGCGGCGACGGTCGGGCGACAGGCGGATCGCGAAGAGTGACTTCTTGGTGTCGCCGCACATGCGGTTGGTCGGCAGCAGCGCGTGCGCGAGGTCGGCCGGCATCTCCTCGGTCGCGATCATGTAGGCGGTGACCGGGACGATGCGGCGGCGGATCCAGGGGCTGAGCGTGCCGTTGAAGGCGCCCGTATAGGCGTTGGTCGCCAGCACCACCGTGTCGGCGGCGAGCTCTCCCTTGGCCGTCCTGAGCCTGAAGGCACCGGGCCGGCCGTCGATCGACTTCACCTCCGCGCGGCCGACCAGCACGGTACCCGCCCCCTCCGCCAGCCGGCGGAAGCCCCGGTAGAGCTTGGCCGGATGCAAGCCGCCCGATTCCTCGACCAGCAGCGCGCCGTAGTAGAAGTCGCTGCCGATCTCCTGGCGCTGCTCCTCGCGCGGCAGGGCGCGGGTCGTGTAGCCGAAGGTCTCCGCCAGGTAGCGGCCGCGGCGGACCTGCCGCTCATAGGCCTGCGGCGTGTGCGCCGCCGTCAGCCGCCCGCCATGGGCGTAGTCGACGTCGAGCTTCTCGGCGTCCAGCAGCGCCTTGAAATCGATGAACGATTGCTTGCCGTCGGCACGGATGCGCGCTCCCCGCTCCGGCCCGACGCGGCGGTCGATGTCGACGGGGATGCGCAGGCCGCCCGCAACCATCCCGTGGTTGCGCGTCGAGGCGCCGAAGCCGGGGTCGCCCGCGTCCAGCACCGTCACCCGCCGGCCGGCGCGCGCCAGCTCGCGGGCGGCCGACAGGCCGCAATAGCCGCTGCCGACCACGGCCACGTCGGTGCGCGCAGGCAGGTCGGCCGCGGCCGCGACCGGCGGGACCTCGTCCCACCACAGGGGCCGTGGCGACCAGTCCGGATGGAAGGCGGGATCGAGGGTCAAGACGGGGCTCCGATGCGGGCGGGCACCGGCACCATACCATGGGTTCCCTGGTTGTCTGACAAATTTACGGCAACGGCGTGCTAGACTCACCCCGATGGCACCGTCTCAGGGACCGACCCTCCACCTCCTGTGCGGCCGGATCGCGGCCGGCAAGTCGACGCTGGCGGCCCGGCTCGCCGCACGGCCGGCGACGGTGCTGATCGCCGAGGATCACTGGACCTCGACGCTCTTCCCCGACGAGCTGCGCACGATCGAGGACTACGGTCGGCTATCGGCGCGGCTGCGCGCGGCGATGGCGCCCCACGTCGTGGCGATCCTGAGGGCAGGCCTGTCGGTGGTGCTCGATTTTCCCGCCAACACGGTGCGCAGCCGCGCCTGGATGCGCGCGATCATCGCCGACGCCGGGGTCGCCCATGAGCTGCACCTGCTGGACGTGCCGGACGAGACCTGCCGGCAGCGCCTGCGCGCGCGCAATGCCCGGGGCGACCATCCCTTCACCGTGAGCGAGGCGGAGTACGACGTCTTCATGCGCCATTTCGTCCCGCCCGCGCCGGACGAAGGCTTCGAAGTGATCGTGCACTCGTGCATGTCTCCACAAGGCGACTCAGTCTAGCCAATCGGCCATCCATCATCACTCATGGCCACTGAGCAAGTGTGCATGCCCCATCCGTTGACATGAGCCCCCCGCTGCTGCCAGCGTCCGGAAAGGCACGGCTTCGCCAGCGACCCCTGAGAGGGCGCCACTCTAGCTTACTTCAGAGAGCGGCAATGCCAGCGATACGCGCATGCGGCTCAATATCCACCTCTTACGCTGGTAGGTTAAATGATTCGAGCTGCCAGAATAGAGAATTTCCGCTGTTTCCGAACGGGAGGATTTGCCAAACTTCTTCTACTTTTCTGCAAATCAGACTATTTCTTCAACAGAGAATGCATCAAGATTCTCCGATTTGCGACAAGCAGGAAAGGCAAAGTCATTTACGGAATTTTTTTGCCAAGAGTATCCTTGGATTTCGGACCTCACTATAGAAGCGTCAGCGGGGCTTCCCGTTATCTATGCTGAGCAAAAGCGTGATAAGCGCCTCGTTCCTCTTCCTGAAGTATCTGGCGGCATAAACAGAATAATTGGCATACTGCTAGCTATTGCAAGCAATCCTGGCACTATAGTGTTAGTAGATAAAATAGAGAATGGTTTGTACTATAAGCACTATGGCGCGCTTTGGCGGCTGCTCCTTTCTTTGTGTAGGGAGAATAATAGCCAATTATTACTAACAACACATAACATTGAGTGGCTAAATCATCTACTTGAAAACACTAAGAAAAAGCACTCAGATATCGCGCTTTTTCGAGTTTCTCGAGGAAAAGACATACCACTCATAGAAAAATTCCATGCAGACTCCGCACGCAATGCGATACTTCACGGCGTCGAGATTCGGTAATGGAAAAGCAATTTAAGTTCACCACACCGAAGGTAATACTATGCGAAGGTTCGGAAGATAAAGCCTTCCTACATCGCCTTATCATTGATCGGGGGCTTGGCCGCTTCCACGTAATGGACACGGCGATACAGAGAAATTCTTTTGGTGGCCGGCGCGGCGGTAATACAAAATTCGGCACTAGACTTGATAGCTTTAGATATATAGAAAACTATAATATAGTTCGCGACATCTTGATAATAACTGATAAGGACGACGATCCTGATCGTAGTTTCTCTAATCTTCGTACCAGCTTAGATAAAGTAAAAATAGCTGCCCCCGCACGCCCGATGGAACCCTCGGATGGACTACCTCGAATAACCATAGCGATGATTCCAATAGAAAATGACGTCGGATGTCTCGAAACAATGCTTATAGATGCACTTCGCGAAAGCAATCGTAATCTTGCCGCACACGTGGATCAATTTCGAGCTCTAGTTTGTGCACGAAACTGGCTTCCTCTTTATCAAGATAAACTCTGGACCCAGTCGATGATTTCTGCTAGCGTACCAAAAGATCCATTTATTAGCCTTAGAGCTTTTATTCAAGATCCCAAGATGCATCCTTTTCTTCCCATAGGGCACCCGATATTCAACAGTTTAGCAAGGATTATCACAACCTTCGCTCGATAGAGGCTGATCCTCAACGCGAAGGCTT
>JBFWXJ010000173.1:0-11910 GCA_050187535.1 Alphaproteobacteria bacterium
GAGGCCGGCCACGCCCGGATAGGCGGTCAGCCGGTCGAGCAGGGCGGCAGTCTCGGCCGTACCGTCGTGATGGGCGTCGGCCTGGACGCCGCGGACGAAGTGGCGGGCGACCTCGGCCCAGTTGGCGACCAGCGGTTTCAGCCCGTCGGGCGCCAGCAGCGCGTCGGCGAGGTTGAGCATCAACGCGCCCGCGGGCGGCGGCTCGCCCGTGAGGAACCCCACCAGCCGCCGCGCGCCGTCATTGGCGTCGAGCACGTTCCAGCGGCGGTCCAGCACGAAGGCGGGGAAGGGCTCCTGCTGGGCCAGCATGAAGGCCAGCGCCCGATCGACCGCGGCCAAGGCTGGCGCGCCCCGCTTCTCCTCACGCCAGCGCGGCGCGAAGCCGGCGTCGGTCAGCAGCGCATTCTGCTGGCGCAGCGGCAGGTCGAGGGCGGCCGCCAAGCGCAGCACCATCTCGCGGCTGGGTGCTGCGCGGTCGACCTCGAGGAAGGAGACGTGGCGCTGCGAGACGCCGGCCGCGAGCGCCAGTGCGAGCTGCGACAGGCCCCGCCTGGCGCGCCACCAGCGCAGCCGCGACGCGAAGCGCGATCTCCGGTCCATGACGACCTGCCGGGTAGTTGGCGCCGCATCGTCCCGGGCGTCCAATCGCCGCCATGGGCACGGAAGGTGAACATGGGGCAGTGGCGGGGTGTGGGTCCAGCGCTGATCTCGAGCATGCTCGGCGGCACCGCGGCTGCCGTGACGCGCTGGCTGGCGGCCGACGTCGACCCCGTCGCCATCGCCATTCTGCGCTTCGGCCTGGGCTTCCTGATCGTCCTGCCGTTCGCCGTAGCGACCCGGGCGGCCTGGCCGCCGCGGCGCGACCGGCCGGCCGTGGCGGTCCTCGGCATCGCCTTCTTCGCGGCCTTCTTCGTCCTCTACAACGTGGCGATGGGGTGGACGACGGCTGCCCGCGGCAGCCTCGCGCTGGCGACCCTGCCCCTGCAGACGATGGTGGTCGGCGCGCTGCTCGGCGTCGAGCCGCTCGACCGCCGCAAGGCGACGGGCGTCGTCGTCGCGGTCGCCGGCGTGGCACTGGCGCTCGCGAGCGGGCTGGCGGAGGCACCCGCCGGCTCCTGGCGCGGTGAGGCGACGATGGCCGGCGCGGTCCTGTGCATGGCCTTCTACAATGTCCTGTCGCGGCCCTTCATCGGCCGGTCGAGCGCCGTCGGCTTCCTGGCGATGGGCATGGGCGCGGGCGCCGCCGTGCTGGTCGCGATCGGGGCGGCCGGCGGCAGCCTGGCCGCATTGGCCCGGCTCGACGCCGCGCAATGGATGGGTGGTCTCTACCTGGCGGCGGCGGGCGGGGCGCTCGCCTTCCTCCTATGGGTGGTGGCGCTCCGCCATGCCAGCCCGACGCGGGTCGCCGTCACCATGACGGTCAATCCCGTCGCCGCCGCCCTGCTCGCCGCGGTGCTGGTCGCCGAGCCGATCGCGGCCGATCTGGTGGCAGGCCTCGCCGCGGTTGCGCTGGGCATCTGGATCGCCACTGCGGAAAGGCGTAATCATAAGGCTCCGTGATGGCACGAGGGGGGCTCGGCCATGGCGACAGTCGGCACCAGCGGCGCGGATTTCTTTCCCGGCACCGCGGGCCCGGACGAGTACTACGGGCTCGAAGGCAACGACACGGCACTGGCGAACGCCGGTGACGACTTCATCGCGGGCATGGCCGGCGACGACCTCATCTACGGCGACGCCGGCGACGACTCGCTCTTCGGCGGCCTCAACGTCGACAACACGAACAGCGGCCGCGACCGCATCTCGGGCGGTGACGGCGACGACCTGATCCTGGGCGGCGACGACGCCGACACCCTGGCGGGCGACGCCGGCGACGACGCGGTCAACGGCAACACCGGCGTCGATGTCGTGGACGGCGGCGACGGCCGCGACTTCGTCCGCGGCGGCCAGGAGAACGACCTCGTTCTCGGCGGCCCCGGCGACGACTGGCACCTCAACGGCAACATCGGCGACGACGTCGTGCAGGGCGACGCGGGAAACGACACCGCGTTCGGCGGCCAGGGCGACGACTGGATCGAGGGCGGGACCGGCGACGACCGGCTGTCGGGAGATCTCGGGTCGGACACGCTGTTCGGGGAGGCGGGCGACGACGTCCTCGACGGCGGGGCCAGCTTCGACGATCTCACCGGCGGCTCCGGCAACGACACCATGACCGGCGGCGGCGGCCGCGACGCCTTCCGCTTCGCCTCCGGGTCGGGGGTCGACGCGATCACCGATTACCGGCCCGACAGCGTCGACATCATCGTCCTGGCCAAGAACATGAACGGCACCACGGTCGACACCTACGCGGAGCTGCAGGCGGGCATGTTCGTCTTCGCGTCGCCCGCGGGCAGCGGCACCGAGATCGAGCTCGGCGCGGGCAACGCGATCTATCTGTTCGGGGTCACGATCGACAGGCTGAGCGAGATCGATTTCCTCTTTCTCTGACCGGCGCGCGGGGGCTTCGCCATGGCGACGATCGGCACGGACGGCGCGGACCTTCTCCTCGGCACCGTCGGGCCCGACGAGATCTTCGGGCTCGACGGCAACGATACGATCGCGCTCTCGGCCGGTGCCGACACCGCATCCGGCAACGCCGGCGACGACCTGATCCTCGGGATGGCAGGCGACGACGTGCTGCACGGCGACGTCGGCGACGACCTGCTGTTCGGCGGCACCAATACCGAGAACGCGGGTTCCGGCCAGGACGCGATCGACGGCGGCGACGGCAACGACCTGATCCTGGGCGGCGATCTGCGCGACACGCTGTGGGGCGACGACGGCGACGACGAGGTCAACGGCAATACCGGGCCCGATATCGTCTATGGCGGCGCCGGCCGGGACTTCGTGCGCGGCGGCCAGGACGACGACATCGTCTACGGCGACGACGGCGACGACTGGCATCTCAACGGCAATATCGGCAACGACCTCGTCTACGGCGACGCCGGCGACGACACCATGTACGGCGGCCAGGGCAGGGACTGGCTCTACGGCGGTCCCGGCAACGACCTGCTGCAGGGCGATCTCGGGGCCGACGAGCTGCATGGCGGCAACGGCGCCGACACTCTTTTCGCGGGCGCCGACAGCGGTGCGAACAACGAGCTGTGGGGCGATGCCGGTGCCGATATCCTCATCGGCGCCGGCGGGCCCGATGCGCTGCGCGGCGGTGCCGGCAACGACACGATGACCGGCGGCGACGGCCGCGACCCCTTCATCTTCGAGAACGGCTCCGGCCAGGATGCCATCCTCGATTTCGTGCCGGACGTCGACATCCTCTACATCCCGAAGGGCATCAACAACACGGCCATCGAAAGCTTCGCTGATCTGCAGGGATCGATCTTCGTATTCGCCTCGCCCACGGGCAGCGGCACCAGCATCGAGCTCGGCGGCGGCAACGCGATCTACCTGTTCGGGGTGCCGATCGACCAGGTCGGGGCCGGCTCGTTCCTCTTCTTCGTCGACTGACCGACACGCATCGGAGGAGCACCTGCCATGGCGATCATCGGCACCAACGGTGCGGACCTCTTCGTGGGCGGCGACGGCCCGGACGAGTATTTCGGGCTCGCCGGCAACGACACGATCGTGCTGGGCGCCGGCGCCGACACCGCATCGGGCAACGCGGGTGACGATCTCGTGCTCGGCATGGCGGGCGACGATCTCCTGCACGGCGACGACGGCGACGACCTGCTGTTCGGCGGCACCAATACCGAGAATGCGGGTTCCGGGAATGACCAGATCTACGGCGGCGATGGCGATGACCTCATCCTCGGCGGCGACGGGATCGACGTGCTGTGGGGCGACGCCGGCGACGACGAGGTCAACGGCAACACCGGCGTCGACCTCGTGCACGGCGGCGCCGGCCGCGACTTCGTGCGCGGCGGCCAGGGCGACGACACCGTCTACGGCGATGACGGCGACGACTGGCACGTCAACGGCAACATCGGCGCCGACCTCGTCGTCGGCGGGGCGGGGAACGACAGCCTCTACGGCGGCCAGGGCCCCGACGCGATCTACGGCAGCGAAGGGAACGACCTGGCCCAGGGCGATCTCGACGCCGACTTCGTCGCCGGAGACGACGGCGCGGACACGCTGATCGGCGGGCCGGGCACCGACTACATGCAGGGCGGGGCCGGTTCCGACACGATGCAGGGCGGGCAGGACGCCGACACGCTGTGGGGCGGCGAGGGCGACGACTTCCTCGACGAGGGCGCCGGGCTCGGCCTCCTCGGTGGCGAGGGAGGCAACGACACGCTGGCGGGCGGCGCCGGCTTCGACATCTTCCAGTTCGCCGGCGCCTCGGGCCTGGACGCGATCCTCGATTTCACGCCGGGGAACGACCTGCTCCAGATCAGCCACAACCCCAAGAGCGACGATCTCGCCAGCTTCGCCGACGCGCAGGAGCACATGTTCGTCTTCGCCTCGCCGTCCGGCAGCGGCACCCTCATCGAGCTGCGCCCGGGCGACGCCATCTATCTCTACGGCGTGACGATCGACAGCCTCACCGCGAAGGACTTCCACTTCATCTGAGGGGGCGGGGGGCATGGCGACGATCGGGACGAGCGGACCGGATATCCTCCTCGGTACCGACGGGCCGGACGAGTATTTCGGGCTCGCCGGCAACGACACGATCGTGCTGGGCGCCGGCGCCGACACCGCGTCCGGCAATGCCGGCGACGACCTCGTGCACGGCATGGCGGGCGACGACGTGCTCAATGGCGATGCCGGCGACGACCTGCTGTTCGGCGGCACCAATACCGACAATTTCGGCTCCGGCGACGATCTGATCTACGGCGGCGACGGCAACGACCTGATCCTGGGCGGCGACGGCTTCGACCGGCTCTGGGGTGACGCCGGCGACGACGAGGTCAACGGCAACACCGGGGAAGACAGGGTGCGTGGCGGCCCCGGCCGGGACTTCGTGCGCGGGGGCCAATCCGACGACACCGTCTGGGGCGACGAGGGCGACGACTGGCACGTCAACGGCAACATCGGCGACGACGTGGTGGACGGCGGGGCCGGGAGCGACACGGCCTTCGGCGGGCAGGGACGGGACTTCGTCTCCGGCTTCGACGGCAATGACCTGCTGTACGGCGATCTCGGCGACGACCTGCTGTTGGGCGGGGCGGGCACGGACACGCTGACCGGCGGGTCGGGCGCCGATCGTCTGATCGGCGAGGGCGGTGACGACAGAATTTTCGGCGGTGCCGAGGACGACGCGCTGGAGGGCGATCTCGGCAACGACCTGCTGGACGGTGGACCGGGAGCGGACTGGCTGGACGCCGATTCGCCGGGCGATCGCGGCAACGACACGCTGATGGGTGGCGCCGACGCCGACTACTTCTTCATCCGCGATGGCTCGGGCGTGGACGCGATCCTCGACTTCCAACTGGACGTCGACATCGTCTTTCTCGGCACGAACATGAACGGCACCACGATCGACACCTTCGCCGAGCTCCGGGCGGCGATGTTCGTCTTCGCCTCGCCCACCGGCAGCGGCACCAGCATCGAGTTGGGCCAGGGCAATACGCTCTATCTGTATGGCGTGCCGTTCGACAGTCTCGACGCGGGCGACCTCGCCTTCTTCTAGCCGAGGGTCGGGCCTCACGCCGAGCGCGCGGGGTCCGTCAGCGCCTCGGGCAGCTCGTGCGGGTGGAGCGCGTGGCGCCAGGCGGCGCGCGTCGGGCGCTCGATCATGCGGTGCACGCGCGGCGGGCCGTCGCCGCGGTGGAGCGCCCGGACATGCTCGGCGACCGCGACGTCGGCCTGGGTCATGCGCTGGTTGTGGCGCACGTAGTCGATCCAGGTCGGCGTATGGTAGCGCTCGATCCAGAGATGCGGGTCGGCCAGGTCGCGCATCAGGGTCCAGTGGCGGGCGCCGTCGCGCTGACGAATGCGGCGGCGGTCGGCCATCGCGGCCAGGAACTCGTCGATGTCGGCCTCGTCGATGACGTACTCGATGGTGACGACGACGGGGCCGCTGCGCGGCTGGATGGCGATCGCCAGCTCGGGCTCCTTCCAGCGGCCGACGAGGTCGAGGTTGAGGCCGGTCGTCGCCGGCAGCGGCACGCGCCGGCCGACGAGCGCGCAGCCGAATTGCAGGGCGGCCGCCACCGCCAGCGTCGCCGTCAGCCCCTCGGCGGCGGTCGACTGGCCCCAGGCCCAGGCACCTGCCGCCATGCCGCCGAAGGCCGCCACCTGGTAGAGGGCGAGCGCCCGGGCCATGACCCAGCGCGGCGCCGACATCTGCACCGTCACGTTGAAGGTCGACAGCGCCAGCACCCAGCCCGCGCCGGCCACGGCCAGTGCGGCCATGCTGGCGACGAGCCACGGGCTGAACGCCAACACCAGCGTGGCGATGCCGAAGCCGATGCAGGACCAGCGGGTGATCCCCTCGTTCGACAGCCGCGCACGCAGGCGCTGGCTGGTCAGCGCCCCGCCCACGGCGCCGACGCCGAAGGCCCCCAGCAGCAGGCCGTAGGTGAGCGGGCCGCCGCCGATCGCGTCACGCGCCACCAGCGGCATCAGCGCCTGCACCGCGCTCGCCGCGAAGCCGAACAGCACGGCGCGCAACAGCACCGAGACGATGCGGTCGGACATGGCCGCATAGCGCAGCGCCGCACCCATGGCGACACCCAGCCCCTCGCGCGGCAGGGTCGATGCCGCGCGCTCCGGCCGCCAGCGCAGCAGCACGAGCATGAGGCCGATATAGCTGAAGGCGTTGACCGTGAAGGCCGCCGCCGCCCCCGCCGCGGCGACGATGCTGCCGCCGACCGCCGGGCCGACGCTGCGCGCGAGGTTGAAGCCCATCGCGTTCAGCGATACGGCGCCGGCCAAGTGCTCGCGCCTGACCATGTCGCCGACCGAGGCCTGCCAAGCCGGCCCGTTCAGGGCCGAGCCGCAGCCGATGAGGAAGGTGAATCCCAGCAGCACCCACGGCGTCACGAGGCCGAGCCACGCACAGACGGTCAGCGCCACCGACACCGCGGCCATGAACCCCTGTGCGGCCAGCATCAGCAGCCGCCGGTCGACGATGTCGGCCAGTGCACCCGCCGGCAACGACAGCAGCATGATCGGCAGCGTCACCGATGCCTGGACGAGGGCCACCATCTCGGTCGTGCCGATATGCGTCATCATCCACGACGCGCCAACGGATTGGATCAGCCCGCCGAAGTTGGAGACGAGGCTGGCGATCCAGACCGCGCGGAAGATCGGGCTCTTGAGCGGCGCCAGGATCGAGTGCTCGGCCGGTGGCGGGGCGGGGTCGCGGTCCGGTGACGCCATGGGATCGCTCAAACCTCCCGGCGCCGCCCGGGGTTCCCCGGCGGCGTTCGTCCGATTCGTCGAGTACGATCCTCGGCCGCGCGGTGACGCGCGTCCAGTGCCGCGGTGTCGCCAGTGCAGCGGTGTCGCCGACCGCTGGGGCCTTGGCTGGTGCGGCGCCTTGCATGGTGGGCGCGGCCGTCATCCTCTTCGCGCCGCGCGGGGCGTCAGGATCGCAGCCCTCTCCGCCCGGCTGGGTGCAGAGGGCTGTGCCGCCTGCGGTTACAGACCCTGGCCGCCGGAGACCTCGATCCGCTGCGCGGTGACCCAGCGGTTGTCGGCGCTCAGCAGGCTCGCGATCATCGGTCCGATGTCGTCCGGCACGCCGACGCGGCCGAGGGCGGTCAGGGCGGCGAACTGCCGGTTCAGCTCGGGGTTGTCGCGCACCGCGCCGCCGCCGAAGTCCGTCTCGATGGCGCCCGGCGCCACCGCGTTCACTGTGATGCCGCGGGCACCCAGCTCCTTGGCCATGTAGCGGGTCAGCACCTCGACGGCACCCTTGGCCGCCGCATAGGCGGCGTAGCCCGGATAGGTAATGCGGGTGAGGCCGGTCGACAGGTTCACGATGCTGCCGCCGTCGGCGAGCAGCGGCAGCAGCGCCTGGGTCAGGAAGAACGGGCCCTTGAAGTGCACGTCGACCAGGCGGTCGAACTGCGCCTCGGTGGTCTCCGCGACCAGCGCGTGGTCGCCATGGCCCGCGTTATTGACGAGATGGTCGAAGCTGTCGCGGCTCCAGGTCTCCGCGAGCGCCCGGCGCAGGCGGTCGGCGAAGTCCGCGAACCCGGCGACCCGGCCCGCGTCGAGCTGCAGGGCCACGGCCTCGCGGCCCATCGCCTGCACCTCGCGGACGACGGCGTCCGCCTCGTCGGCGCGGCTGTGATAAGTGACGATGACGTCGCCGCCGCGCCGTGCCACGGCCAGTGCCGTGTTGCGGCCGAGGCCGCGGCTCGATCCGGTGACGAGGGTGATCTTGGTCATGGCGTCGCTCCAGTTGTCGGGGCCACCCCTGTGGCTCGCCCCGATATCGCGCGCCGCCCGCCCGGCCGGTTGCCGGAAGCTCGACGATTCTTGCCCGATCCTCCAGACTGTCTGGCGCCCGAGCGGCCGAGGACCATCTGCCCGCTATGACCACGCTGCCCGATCCCGCGCTTCTCGACGCCGTCCGGCGCCACGCCGATCTCCATGCCGATCGCTACGGCGTCGCCGGCACACCCATCCCCGGCCTGTCGACCGTGCAGGCGCTGGCGCCGGGGGACATCGTCCACGCCATCTACCGGCCGCTGGTGGCGATCGTCGTCCAGGGCGCCAAGCGGGTGACCATCGGGGCCGAGACCTTTGCCTTTTCCGCCGGCGATTCCCTGCTGGTCACAGCCGACGTGCCGACGATCAGCCAGATCGTCAGGGCCAGCGCGGCCGCGCCCTACTACTCGCTCGTGCTGGAGCTGGACCCGGCGGTGATCGCCGATCTTGGTGCTGCGACGGGGCCGGAGCCGGCGGGCGACCACGTCGCGGCACGGGTCGACGTGACCGATGCCGAGGTCGCGGACGCGGCCACGCGCCTGCTGCGCCTCATCGACCGGCCTGCCGCCCTGCCGGTGCTGCAGGGCCAGCTCGTCCGCGAGATGCACTACTGGCTGCTGGCCGGGCGGCACGGTGCGGCGATCCGGCGGCTCGCCTGGCCCGACGGTCATGTCCAGCGCATCGCGCGCGCCGTCTCCGTGCTGCGTGCGGACTACGCGGCCGCCGTGCCGGTCGAGCGGCTGGCCGCGGTCGCGGGCATGAGTGCGTCGGCTTTCCACCAGCATTTCCGCGCGGTGACGTCCTTGTCGCCGCTGCAGTTCCAGAAGCAGCTCCGCCTGATCGAGGCACGCCGCCTGATGCTGGCCGACGGCCGGTCGGCCGGCAGTGCCGCCTATGCCGTCGGCTACGAGAGCGTGCCGCAGTTCACCCGCGAATACGGCCGCTTCTTCGGCCGCCCGCCGCTGCGCGACGTGAAGGCCGCGCGGGAGAGGGCGCCCGAGGCGGCCTAGCCGGGATCAGAACGAGGGCGGGGTGATCGCCCAGATGACCTCGGCCTCTTCGGTGCCGGGGTTGCGGTAGCGGTGGGGGAGCGCGCTGGCGAAGCCGAAGCTGTCGCCGGCCTCCAGCAGGAAGACCTTGCCGTCGACCCACAGCTCCAGGCGGCCGCGGATGACGACGCCCGCTTCCTCGCCGGTGTGCGTGTAGGGCTCCTCGCCGGACGATGCGCCCGGCGGGAAGCGGCTGGAAAGGAGCTCCAGGGCGCCGGTCAGGGTCGGGCTCAGCAGCTCGTCGACGATGCCGGCGGAATAGTCCAGCCGCCGCCGGCGGCTGCGCCGCACGATCAGCTCGCGCTCCTCTTCCGGGGCGGCACCCGCGTCGAAGAACCAGCCGACGGTGACGCCGAGCGCCCGGCTGATGGCGTAGAGCGCGTTGATCGACGGCGTGGCGAGATCGCGCTCCAGCAGGCTGAGATATCCCACCGACAGCCCGCTCTGCTCGGCCAGCACCGCCAGCGTGGCGCCGCGCGCCTTGCGCAGGCCGCGGATCTCGCGGCCGAGCGGCCGCGGCGCGTCGTCGACGGACATCTCCGGCGCGTCCGGCCGCGGTCGGTTGCGAACGGGAGAAGACTTGGTCATTGCAAAAATCCTAAGCCTATTTTTTACTTCTGTAAAAGCGGGCGGAGGGACGGGTGGTCGAGCGCTGGGACGCCGTCATCGTCGGGGGCGGGCATAACGGGCTCACTTGCGGGGCCTACCTCGCCCGCGCGGGGCTGAAGACGCTGGTGCTCGAGCGCCAGCCGGTCTTCGGCGGCGCGGCCCTGACCGAGGAGGCCGTACCGGGCTATCGCTTCTCGGTCTTCAGCTACCTCATGAGCCTGCTGCATCCCAAGGTCATCGCCGACCTGGAGCTGCGCCGCTTCGGCTTCGAGGTGCTGCCGGCGTCCGACATGTTCGGGCCGCTGCCGGACGGCGACCACATCATCTTCAGCGATTCGATCGAGCGCTCGCAGCAGAGCTTCGCCCGTTTCTCGCGCAAGGACGCGGAGATCTATCCCGAATTCGACCGCTACCTGATGGAAGCGGCGACGATCGTCCGCAAGCTGCTGCTGGAGACGCCGCCCGACCCGTCCTGCCGCGACTGGCGGTCGTTCAAGGAGACGGCGTCGTTCCTGTGGAAGTACCGCCGGGTGGGCGGCAAGCTCTTCCGCCTCATCGACCTCATGACGATGAGTGCGGACGCCTATCTCTCGGAGTGGTTCGAGAGCACGCACGTCAAGTCGGTGCTGGCCTACTACTGCGGCATCGGCACCTTCGCCGGCCCGAAGAGCCCGGGTTCGGCCTACGTCATCATGCACCATGTCATGGGCGAGCATGCCGGGGCCGGCGGCTGGGGCTTCGTGCGCGGCGGCATGGGCACGATCAGCCAGGCGATCGCGGCCTCCGGCCGCGAGAAAGGCATGGCGATCCGCACCGACGCGGAGGTCATCGCCATCGACACCTCGGGCGGCGGCGTGACCGGGGTGACGCTGGCGGACGGCACGCGCATCGCCGCCCCCATCGTCGCCACCAACATCAGCGCCAAGCTGACCTTCCTGAAGCTGCTGCCGCGCAACCTGCTGCCGGCCGACTTCGTGCGCGACATCGAGGCGTACCGGACCTACTCGACCGCCTTCAAGATCAACATCGCCTGCGAGCGGCTGCCGCAATACACCGCCTTCGACGCGCAGAAGTGCGGCTTCGCCTATCCGACCTACGCCCATATCGGGCCGACGATCGACTATCTGGAGCGCGCCTACGACGACGCGAAGTACGGCGAGTGGTCGCGCCGGCCCTTCATCACGCCGGTGGCGCCCAGCTTCGTCGACGACACGATCGCCCCACCCGGCAAGCACGTCGTCCATCTCTTCGGCGGCCATGCCCCCTACACGCTGGCCGAGGGCGACTGGAACAGCCGCCGCGACGAGTTCGCCCGCCACGTCCTCTCCGTCATGGACGAGTACGCGCCGGGCTTCTCCGACGGCATCGTCGGCATGCAAGTGCTGACCCCGCCCGACATCGAGCGGCGCATCGGCTCGCCGCACGGCCACATCTTCCACGGCGAACTGCAGGCCGATCAGCTCTTCTTCGCCCGGCCGGCACCCCATTGGGCGGATTACCGCAGCCCGATCGCCGGTCTCTACCAGTGCGGCTCGTCGGCCCATCCGGGCGGCGGCGTCGGCGGCGTGCCCGGCCACAACGCGGCGCGCGAGATCCTGCGGGATCGCGGGCGGTGACGGCGGCACCGGCATGGCTCGCGCGCGGGCTGGTGCCGATGGCGCTGCTGCTGCCGGCCGTCGTGCTGCTGGCGGTCGTCTTCGTGCTGCCGCTGCTGCGCCTGGCGGGCTTGAGCATCTCCGACCCGGCCGGGGCGATGGCGCCCTATGTCGAGCTGCTGCACGACCAGATCTATCACAAGGTCTTCCGGGCGACGGCGCTGGTCGCGGTCGCGGTGACGGTGATCGCCGTGGCACTGGCCTATCCATTCGCCATGGCG
>JBFWXJ010000174.1:0-11849 GCA_050187535.1 Alphaproteobacteria bacterium
GGCCGCAGCGGCGATCCCACCACCGCCCAGTGGCGGCTCGCCTGGTTCCAGTTCGCGTGCGCATCGTTCTCGTCGGCCATTCGGCGCTCCCGTCATCTGTACGCGGACGAGACGCCCGCCGAAGCCAGGGCGCGCGCGATCGCCGCCGGCGGGCAGCCCATCGCATGTGCGAGCGCGGCGGCTGCAAGCGATACGACGTCGGCGGGGCGCTCCAGCTCCAGCCGCGCGACGGCCGCACCGCCCCGGCCGATCGCGATCGCCCGTGCGCCGTCGATCCAGGCCGCCTCGCCGCCGCGCGCCCGATGGGCAGCGAGCCGCGGATGGTCGCGTCCGGGGCCGGTCAGCAGGACCCGTTCGGTTCCGGCTGCGCGGTCCGCCAGCCGCGGGTCGTCCGCGGCGACGATGACCTTACGCCGTGCGCGTGCCGCCAATTCCTCCTCGCCTGAGCGGTCCTCGACACCCGGCAGCAGAAGGGTGACGTCGCACCGATCGAAGGGCAATCCCCAGGTGGCGATGCCGCGGCCGGGCATATCGATGACCGCCGCTTCGACGGCGCGATCGGCCAGCAGCACGGAGCCGCCGCGATGACCCCGCATGTCGAGCGCGCTGACACGCTCGTCGCCGACCCATGCGCCATCATGCGTTGCGAGGCCCGCCCGCAGTCCGGCCGCGCGCAGCGCCGCATGGGCCAGAACCGCGACCGCCGTTCGCGTCCCTTCATCGCCGCCGGTGATCGCCGCGATCGGGATGCGGCCGTCGGTGCCGCCCAGCATCCAGGTGAGCATCTCGCCGAAGAGATGGCGGGCGGTGATGACGCCCACATTGGGCTGGGCGTTGACCTCGTTGATGATGCCGCCGACCTCCAGCCATGAGCGGCCGATGTCGGGGGTGATGAAGTCGATGCCGGCGAGATCCAGTCCGAACACCCGCGCGGCGCGTTCCGCCAGCCGCAGGTTGTCCGGGTGGGTGCGGTCCATGGCCGGCACCGGCATACCGCCCGTCGCCACGTTCGCCGATCGGCGGAGCCGCACGAAGCGGCCGGCCGCAGGGACCGCATCCGCCGTCAGGTCCTGCTCGGCGACCAGCATCATGGCTTCCTCGTCCCAATCGATCGACTTGAGCGGTGAATGCAGCCCATCGCCGCGGCGAGGATCTGCATTGAGGCGGCGGAGCAGCTCGGCGACCGTGGCGTCGCCGTCTCCCGTGATGCCGCCGGCCAGCCGCGTGATGACCCAGGCCGTGCGTCCCCCGATCACGATCAGCCGGAAATCCTCGCCCTCCGCGTGCTTTTCGACCAGCACCGGCCGGCCATGCGCCGCGGTCGCCGGGAAGGCGGCCCTGAGGGCCGGCTCGTCGGCGAGCCCGGCCGCCACGCCGATGCCGCCGTCGAGGTCGAGCGGCTTGAGCACGACCGGGTAGCCGAGGCGGCCGGCGATCGCTGCAGCATCGTCGACATCTTCCGCCACCGCGTGCTGCGGTGCGGGCAGCCCGGACCGCCGCAGCAGCTCGGCGGTCGTATGCTTGTTCTGGACGAAGGCCGTCCCGAGGCGCGGGGTCGCGTCGGTGATCGTGCTGTCGAACCAGCGGGCACGGGCGCCGTGGCCGATCTGGTAGACGAACCCCGTGAGGCGCGACCACGGTATCCCGAGCTCGTCGGCCGCGGTCAGCATGTGCAGCGTGTTGCTCGCCCCGGACGCCCGCGTGCGGGTCGCCTCACGGAAGCGGCCGAGGGATTCCGCCATGCGGACGTCGGCTGACCTCTCGCCGGTTGCCAGCGAGTTCACCACGCGCACGGCCATGCGGAGTGCGGCGGACGCCGCGCCCGCATCGTCGTAGGGAACGACGGCCATGTGGCGCGGCCGGCCTGCAACCGTTCCGGGGAGGGTGGCACCGGCGTCGAAGACCGCATGGCCCGACCATCTCAGCAGCGCCACGGCGAGGCGCTGGGCGATCGCGGCCAGAGTGCCGTCGCGCCCACTATCCTCGGGTGGGGGTGGGCTCGGCAACTCGACCAGGCCAGCTATCTCCCGCTGCAGGTGATCGAGATCGAGGTGCGGGGGACAGGAGGCATGGAGCATGGCCACCAGCACCGGCTGGCGCTGGCCGTACCGTGTCCCCGGGAGTGCGCGTGGCTCCCCTACCACCGTCACCGGGTCGGCCGCCGGTTCCGCAGGCGGAGCCTCCGTCATCGGCACACGTACCGCGAGCGGTCGGGCTGCGACCACACGCGCGATTGAAGACGATAGGGCACCGGGGGTATTCTACAGAGGCGAAGGAGAGGGTGAAGCACGCCGTCCGTCATGGGGCACGATCCCCATGCACGAGATGATGGCGCTTTGCCCTCGACGCGCAACCACCAAGTTTCCGAACGCCGGCCACGCGAGGGGGAGGGGGGCCGATGGCGGCCAAGCCCGTCTACACGAACGCCCAGGTCATCAATCAGCTCAACTCCGGGTACCTCTGGAGCGGCACCAGCTGGACCTACGGGTTTCCCACCACCGCCTCCTGGTTCCCGTACGGCGAAAAGGTCGGCTTCTCTGTGCTGTCGGCCGCTCAGCAGAGCGTGGCGACCACGGCGATCAAGCTGTGGGACGACCTGATCGTTCCCGACGTCGCGTTCAATTCCAATGGCGTCGCCGCCACCATCAAGTACGCGAACACGACGACGAACATCGGCTATGCCCAGAGCTACTACCCGACGACGGCGACCGGCGGCGGCACGGTGTGGTTCAACCCCACCTACAATTCCGGCACCAACAACCTGGTCACGCCCACCGCCGGCATCTGGGCCTTCCGCACCTACATCCACGAGACCGGCCACGCGCTCGGCCTGGAGCATCCCGGCGCGTACAACGGCGGCTCTCCCACTTACGAGAACGACGCCGTCTACATGCAAGACAGCAACATGTACACGGTGATGTCCTACTTCTCGGCGTCCAAGACCGGCGCCGACTGGGTCGCCAGCGACGGCGTCGCCTACTACCCCCAGACGCCGATGCTGCACGACGTGCTCGCCATCCAGGCGATGTACGGGGCGGAGACGACCACGCGGACCGGCGACACGACCTACGGGTTCAACGCCAACGTCGACCTGTGGCTCTTCGACTTCCGGCAGAACCCGCATCCGATCGTCACGATCTACGATTCCGCGGGCACGGACACCCTCGATCTCTCCGGCTGGAACTGGGCGTCGGTCATCGACCTGACCCCGGGCGCCTTCTCCAGCGGCGACCAGATGACCTACAACATCTCGATCGCCTACTCCGCCTGGATCGAGAATGGCGTCGGCGGCGGCGGCGGCGATCGCATCACCGGCAATGAGAAGGCGAACCGGCTGACCGGCAACGGTGGCGCCGACACGATCGACGGCGGTCTCGGCGACGACACGCTGGTCGGCGGCGCGGGCAACGACTCGCTGATCGGAGGGGCGGGCAGCGACACGGCCGTCTTCTCCGGCGCGCGCTCGTCCTATGCGGTGGCGTGGAACGCCGCGAACGCGACGTTCCTGGTGAGCGACCTCAGGTCGGGTGCCTCAGATGGCGCCGACACCGTGGG
This sequence comes from Alphaproteobacteria bacterium, assembly GCA_050187535.1. Classification (GTDB taxonomy): domain Bacteria; phylum Pseudomonadota; class Alphaproteobacteria; order ATCC43930; family Allostellaceae; genus Allostella. The sequence goes on from JBFWXJ010000174.1 coordinate 3,556, forward strand.
CGGCGTCGAGTTCTTCGGCTTCTCCGACCAGACCCTCTCGGCTTCGGCCCTGCAGTCGGCGGGCGCCGCTCCGATGGTCGGCACCGCGTCGGGCGACCGTCTGACCGGAAGCGCCGGCAGCGACTTCATTCAGGGCCTCGGCGGCAACGACAGCATCGTCGGGCTCGCCGGCGCCGACACGCTCGACGGGGGTGCCGGGGTCGACACGATGGTCGGCGGGCAGGGCGACGACATCTACTACGTCGACGATACGCGCGACGCCGTGCGCGAGAACGCGAACGAGGGCACCGACAAGGTGTTCTCAGCGGTGACCTTCACCGCGCCGTCGAACGTCGAGAACGTGTCGCTGACGGGTACCGCCGCGATCAACGCGACCGGCAACTCGGCAGCCAACATGCTGGTCGGAAACGCGTCCGCGAACACGCTCGACGGCGGCTCCGGTGCGGACACGCTGCAGGGCGGCGGCGGCAACGACATCTACATCGTCGACAACGCCGGCGAGCGCGTGATCGAGGCCGCGGGCGAGGGCGTCGATCTGGTCCAGGCTTCCGTCACCTTCACTCTGCCCGATTTCGTCGAGAACCTGACGCTGACCGGCTCCTCGTCGCTCGCCGGCGTCGGCAATGGCGCCGGCAATGTCATCGTCGGGAACAGCGGCGCCAACCAGCTGAGCGGGGGCGATGGGGCGGACACCCTGGTCGGCGGCAACGGCCGCGACCAGCTATCGGGCGGCCCGGGCGCCGATGTGTTCGACTTCAACGCGACCGGCGAGAGTGCGCGGGGGTCGAATCGCGACGTCATCCTCGATTTCGACGACCTGGACCGCATCGACCTGTCGACGATCGACGCCAGCACCCGCTCCTCCGGCGACCAAGCATTCACCTTCATCGGGTCCGCCGCATTTAGCGGCGTGGCGGGCCAACTGCGCTTCGATACGAAAATCGTCTCGGGCGCGCTCGTCGTGCAGGCGGACACCAACGGCGACCGCACCGTCGATCTGGAGATCGAGGTCAGGGGTCAGAGCAGCCTGTATCGCGACGATTTCGTTCTTTAGGCGGCGGCGCAGGCTCGCGGGCGCGGTCCCGGGCGGCGGTGCCCGCATCGCGGGCGTCCGGGTATTTTCCGGCTCGATCCTCGTCGTCCTCGGGCCCGACCGACCGGCGTCTCGGCGGGGGCTCGCGTCCTGCGGTCATGGGGGCGCTCCGTTGCTGCCCATCCGAAACTGGGCGGCCCCGGCTCCGGTTCCCGGAACCCCTGGCATCCTCGCGCGTTCGGTGGGGCGTCCGGAGCCTCGCCATGCGCCGCAAGACACTCTTCAGCAAGGTTGCCACCGCGGTCGCCACCTGGATCGGCCGCCCCATCGCCTTCGCGCTGGCGGTCCTCGCCGTCGTCGTGTGGGCCGCTGCGGGGCCGTTCCTCGGCTTCTCCGATGTCTGGCAACTGACGATCAACACGGGGACGACGATCGTCACCTTCCTGATCGTCTTCCTCATCCAGAATTCGCAGAATCGCGATTCCGAGGCGATCCAGATCAAGCTGGACGAGCTGATTCGCGCGGTTCGTGCCGCCGACGACAGCCTGCTCGACCTGGAGGAGCTGCACGAGCGCGACCTCCACGAGCTGCGCCTGCACTACGAGCGGCTGGCCGAGCGGGCACGCGCCGCGGCGGCGGCCCGCGGCGGCCTCACGAAGGATATCGCCGCGCCCGAATGAGCGACTATCCGCGGGGGATCAGCCTCTCGTGGAGAGCGCGCAGCCAGGTGCGGTCCTCCTCGCGCAAGGTCCCGGCACTCCGGTCCGCCGCGATCTCCATCAGCGATTCCCGCGCATCCGGGGACAGTGTCGGCAGGGCGAGCAGCGCCGCGATCCGGCCCGCGTCGTCGGCGGGCGCGGCCGCGATCGGATCCGGCGGAACCGAGGCGGCTTCGACCAGGAGAGTCTCCCACCCGCCGGCCGCGGATGCGATCTCCGCGGCGGCCCGCGCCGCCTGGAGAACGGTTTCGTCGTCGCTGCTGCCGAGGGAGCGCAGGGCGGCGAGCAGACGGATTCGATCGTAGGGCGGCTGGACCATGGCCCGGGCCGTATAAGGGGGCGATGGGGCGACGGTCAACCCGCGGCCCGCTACATCTGCTTGCGCTTTTCGACCATCGTCAGGAAGCGGTCGTATTCCTTCTCGTTGACCGTGTAGCTGTGGTCGTCGTCGGGGAACGCGCCTTCCTTCACTTCCTTCACGTACTGGCGGATGCCGCCGACGGCCACCTCGGTCAGGTTGGTGTAGCGCTTGGTGAACTTCGGCTTGAAGTCGGTGAAGACGCCGAGCAGGTCGTAACACAGCAGAATCTGCCCGTCGGTGCCCACGCCGGCACCGATCCCGATCGTCGGGATCGTGAGCTGCTTGGAGATGACTGCCGCGATCTTGGCCGGTACCGCCTCGAACTCCAGCATGAAGCAGCCCGCGTCCTCGATCGCGAGCGCGTCCTCGAGGATCTTCATCGCCGCGTCGGCGGTCCTGCCCTGGATGCGGAAACCGCCGAACATGGCGATGGTGTGCGGCGTCAGCCCGATATGGGAGGCGGTCGGGATGCCGGCATCGACGATCGCCTTCAGGATATGCGCCTGGCTCTTGCCGCCCTGCGGCTTGACGGCGTCCGATCCCGCTTCCTGCATGAACCGGGTCGCGTTCGTGAGCGCGCGGTCGACGGTGTTGTAGCTTTGGTAGGGCATGCAGCCGAGCACGAAGGTCGCCGGCGCGCCGCGACGCACCGCCAGCGCGTGCATCACCATCATGTCCATCGTGGCGGGGATGGTGCTGGGGTGCCCGTGCGCGACCATGGCGAGCGAATCGCCGACGACGGCCACGTCGACGCCGGCCATCTCGGCCCAGCGCGCCGACGTGTAGTCGGGCACCGACATGTAGACCATCTTCTCGCCGGTCTGCTTGGAATCGCGGATCTCGGTGATCGTGCGCTTCTTGCGCTCCTCCGCCGGCTTCGCCGCGTCGGCCATCGTCGTTTCTCCCCCGTTATTCTTCTAGAGATCGGCCAGCCGGATATAGCCGCCGACCGCGGCGGCGAAGGCGAGGCCGGACAGCGTCGCGGCCGTGCCGGACCAGCCGAGCGCCCCCGTCACCAGCATCCACAGGACGAAGACGCCGGCGGCGATGACGAAGCCGCCGACCAGCGAGGCGATGTTGCGCTTGATCCGTTCGGGCGGTCCCTCGGCCGCGGCCATGTCGCGCCCCCTCAGCCGCGGACCAGGGCAGCGCGCGGATCGTCGGTGCCGGCGCGCACCTTCTTCATGTCGCGGCGCACATGGCGGCGGTCATAGCCGTTGAAGATATGCCCGAACACGCCCCGCTTCAGGTCGCTGGTGCCGAACAGGCAGTCGGCGATCGGATAGGTCAGGTTGAAGTTGCGCTCCATCATGATCGCCGTGTTGTGGTGGGCGATGTGATGGCGGCGGATGCTGTTGACGAAGGGGATGTGCCGCACGATGCGGTCGTCCTTCACGTGGCAGCACCAGTGGAACAGCTCGTAGTTCAGGTAGAGGAAGGTGTTCGTCGTCAGCAGCAGCCAACCCGCGTCCGGCAGGCCCGCCATGTTCAGCAGCCACGCCGGAAGCGCCGACACCGTCATGAACGTGATGAGCGCGTAGGGCGGGAAGAAGACGATGCGGTAGTCCCGCGTCGAATCGAATGTCGGCTCGTGGTCGGTGAAGAACTGGTGATGGGCCAGCGTGTGCCGCTTGTATATGCCCATGAAGCCCTTGACCGGACGGTGCATGACGTAGCGGTGGAGCCACCACTCGAAGACGTTTGCGATCATGAAGGCGGCCGGGACGATCAGCCACTCGTACCAGGCCGGCGACTGGATCTGGCGCACGAAGTACCAGATCCCGGAAAGCCCGATCAGATAGATCAGCGCCACATGGGCGAGGCCGCTGTACCACGGCGAAATCCGGCGGCGGAAATCGGCGCGGAACGCCTCCTGTCGCTTGGGCATCATCGTCTTGGTCTCCCGCTGGTAACCGCTGCGCTAATATATCAGCGACATACGAGCTGCGTGAAGAGGGGACTAGAGGGACGCATCGACGGTGGCCCGGGTGAAGGTCTCGATATAGTCCATCAGCCGGTCGGAAGCCGCCGCCGCCGCGGCCTCGTCGCCGGCGGCGATCGCATTGGCGACGGCGGCGTGCAGCCGCGCGGACTGGGGCAGGTCGGCCACCTGCTTGTAGTGGTGGTACCAGTAGCGCCGCGACAGCCCATGCATCAGTGCCATGGCGCCGGCGGCGAATTCGTTGCGGGCAGCTTCCAGGACCAGCCCGTTGAAGGCTTGGTCGAGCCGCATGAAGGCGAGGTCGTCCTCGTCGCGGGCGGCATCCGACATGCCGCGGGCGATGGTTTGGAAGCCCGCGCGTTCGGCCTCGGTCGCCCGCTTCGCGGCGCGCCGGGCGAGCAGCCGCTCCAGCTCGCGCCGCGTCTCGATGAGGCGGAGCTGTGTCAGCGCGTTGATCTCGGAGACGACGATGCCGCGCCGCGGCAGGATGACGACGAGCCGCTCGCGGGCGAGCCGCTGGAGCGCCTCGCGGATCGGGGTGCGGCCGATCGCGAGCCGGCGGCTCAGCTCCGCCTCGGACACGCTGGCGCCGGGCGCGAGCCGCAGGGTGACGATCAGCTCCTCGAGCCGACGATAGGCCTGCTCGGTCAGGCTCTGCGGCTCGGCTTCCACGACGGCGCGGCGGGCGCGCCTGGCGGTCGCCGGCGCCGGCTTGCGGCCGGTCACGGGGCGAGCAGCATCTTCGGCAGCCACAACACGGTGCCGGGGAACGCGAGCACGATCGTCAGGGTCGCGAACTGCAGCAGGATGAACGGCACCACGCCGCGATACATGTGCGCCGTCGTGATCTCCGGCGGCGAGATGGCGCGGAAGTAGAAGATCGCGGGTGCCATGGGCGGCGACAGATAGCTGGTCTGGATGACGATCAGCAAGGCGATGCAGAACCAGACCATGTTGATCCCGGCCATGGTCAGCAGCGGCGCGAAGATCGGCACCAGGATCAGGACGATCGAGATCCAGTCGAGGAAGAAGCCGGCGATGAAGGCGAGGAGGAGCACGATCGCGAGCAGCCCCCAGGGTCCGAGCGCCAGGCTGTCGACGAGGTGCTGGGCGACCGCGATGCCGCCGGAGCCGACGAAGGCCCCCGTCATCATGCTGCCGCCGAGGATGATCGCCATGATCATCGTCGAGATCTGCAGCGTCTTCATCACCGACTGGTGCAGCACCCGCCAGGTGAAGGTGCGGTAGAAGAGCGTCAGCAGGACGGCGCCCGCGGCCCCGATCGCGGCGGCCTCCGTCGGCGCCGCCCAGCCGAGCATGATCGAGCCCAGCACCGCGAAGATCATGAACAGCGGCGGCACCAGCGCGCGTGCCGTGATCCTGAGCTTCTCCGAGAGCGGCGGCTCGTCGGCGCCGGCGGCGATGCGCGGCCCAGCATCCGGCCTGAGGATGCACAGCCCCAGGATGTAGAGGATGTAGGAACCGGCCATGATGAGCCCGGGAAACACCATGCCGACGAGCAGGTCGCCGACCGAGACGTTGGCCAGCGGGCCCATGACGACGACGACGACGGAAGGCGGGATGATCGTGCCGAGCGACCCGCCGGCGCAGATCGTGCCGACGATCAGCTCCTTCCTGTAGCCGTTGCGCAGCATCACCGGGATGGCCAGCAGGCCGACGACGGTCTCCGTCGCGCCGACCACGCCGCTGGATGCGGCGAAGATGATGCACATGACGACGGTGCCGATCGCCAGCCCGCCCGGCAGGCGGCGGGTCCACAGGTGGATCGCGTCGAACAGCCGGTCGGCGATGCCCGAGCGCTCCAGCATCGAGCCCATGAACACGAAGAGCGGCACGGCCGCGAGCACGAAATTGGACGCGACGTCTTCGATCTTCTCCGCGACCTGGAAGACGAAAGACCACCCGAACGTCCAGATGCCGAATACGGCCGCCGTCGCCATCATCGAGAAGGCGACGGGGAATCCGAGGAAGAGGAGGGTGAGTAGGAACGGGAAGATCAGGAGCGACGAATAGTCCATCACCGCCGCTCCTCCCGGCCGAGAAGGACGGCGACCGCGCGGGCCGCCTCCGCGGCGACCTGGAGGGCCAGCAGGAAGAAGCTGACGAAGAACACCGTGCGGAACGGCCAGAGCGGCGGGTTCCACGCGGACTGGCCGGTCCGCTCGCCCGAGCGGAATGCCGCGATGGCGCGGTCGTCCAGCACCGTCGCGACCCAAACGAGGAACGGCAGCAGGATGAGGAGATACCCGGCCGCGTCGACCGCCGCCTTCACGCGCGGCGAGAAGCTGAGATAGACGACGTCGATGCGGATATGGGCGCCCTTGGCGAGCGCATACGCCATGCCCAGCAGCCAGCCGGAGCCGGTCAGCAGGTATCCCAGCTCATAGGCCCATATGGTCGGCGCATGGAAGACATAGCGCGCCACCACTTCCCAGCACAGCGCCACCACCAGGGGCGCGATCAGCCATGCGGCCACGATGCCCACGGCGATGCTGATCCGGTCGACCGCCCGGCTGAAGATCTCCATCGTCCCCCACTTGTTCGATCGGCGCCGCCCGCGGGCTCTTCGTGGCCCCTGGGCGGCGACCGGCCGGCGATCCTCAGCCTTCCTTGACGAGCACCTTGCGATAGCGGTCGGCGCCCTGCCACTGCTTCTCGAAGGCGAGCTGGCTGTCGAGAATCTTCTTGAACCAGGCGTTCTTGTCCGCCTGCTTGCCGGCCCAGGCGAGCGCCACGCGCTTGGTCTCGTACTGCACCTCGGGCGCCAGCTCGATGATCTCGTTGCCGGCCTTGCGGTAGACGTCGAGCGACTTGGCGTCCTCCTGGCCGATCCGGGTCCAGCTCTCGAAGGTGACGAGCTTGGCGGTGAGCTCGATCAGCTTCTGGTCGCGCTCGCTCAGCTTGGCCCAGGCGGCCTTGTTGATGCAGAGCTCGAACGGCGCGGTCGGCTGGTGGACGCCGGGGATGATCAGGTACTTGGCGACCTTGTAGAAGCCGGGCGAGATGTTCTCCCAGAGCGTGCCCCACTCGGTCGCGTCGATGACGCCGCGCTCCAGTGCCGGATAAATCTCGCCGCCCGCCGTCGTCACCGGCGCGGCACCCATCTCCTTGGCCATGTCGAGCCAGGCGCCGGCGGTGCGCAGCTTCAGCCCGTTCAGGTCGGCCAGGGTGCGCACCGGCTTGCGCGAATGCAGGAAGACCTCGGCGGTGCGGATGAACAGCGGGATCGAGACGATGCCGGCGGTCTCGTCGCGAAACTGGCGCTGCATCTCCGCGCCGCCAGCCTCGTAGAGCCAGTGCAGCATCCGCTCGGTGTCGAAGCTGCCGGCATAGCCGCCGAGCAGGACCGTCGAGGTGTCCGCACCCCAGTCGTAGCCCATCCAGGTGTGGCCCATCTCTGCGACGCCGTTCTTCACGGTCTCCGAGACCTTCAGCGCGTTGCCGAGCGCACCACCCGGGAACACCTGGACCTTGATGCGGCCGTCCGTGAAGAAGGCGAGGCGTTCGGCGAACGCCTTCGCGCCGATATCCATGAGCGGCCCGCCCGGCCAGGCGGTCGTCATCTTCCAGTTGATGGTCTGCGCCGAGGCGGAGCCGATCACGGCGGGTGCCGCCACGCTCCCGGCGATGCCGGCCAGCGCGCCGCGGCGCGTCACGATGCTCTTGGTCATGTTCCCTCCCGAAAACGCGGTCTTCCCGTTCGCCGCGCGGTGCCGCCGGGGCGGCCCGCTGATATATTCATCGTATGCGAACGGTATCCTATACCCGCGGCGCGCGAGGTGAACAGCCCTGTCGGGACGCTCAGGCGCCGATCCGGCGCAGGGCTGCGTCGATCTCTTGCGAGGTGAGGCGCCAGGCGTTGTCGAGATCGGCCACCACCGCCGACATGAACCGCTCGTGGAGGGCCACCGCCCTGCGGTCGTCGCCCAAATGGTCGGCGAGCAGCGCCAGCGCCAGTTGCCGTGGCCCCGCGCCTTCGTATGTCCACTCGAAGCCGGCGGGCGAGAATCGTCCGAGGTCGAGCCGCGGGGGCAGGGGCCTGCCGTCCACGGTCACCACGGCGCCGGCGAGGCTGCGCCCGCCCTCGTAGACCTTCATGCCAGTCCCCTGATCCAGACCATCCGTGGAGATCGCCATGTCGTCGCTGCCGAAGGTTCGCGTCACCTTCGAGATCTATCCCGATTCCCTGCAGATGCTGTCCGATGTCGCCAGCCGCTA
>JBFWXJ010000175.1:0-11781 GCA_050187535.1 Alphaproteobacteria bacterium
GAAGCCCGAAATGATCTCGAGCTTGGGCAGGCTCAGGATCAGGTCGCGCGGCGCGCCGTGGACCCCCGTCGAGGCCAGCCCGCGCGCCTTGTCCGCCACGCCGGCGAGGAAGGCCTTGCGGTCGGTCGCCTCGTACAGCTTGTGGCAGGTGAAGTTCTCCTCCAGCACGGCCATGATCTGCGGCGGGTACTGGGCGATCAGGACGACGTCGGGCTTCATGGGGGTTCCTCGGGCTCGGGCGTTCTCCGCGGCTCGGCCGGCCCCGGCCGGGTCGCGGGCGCAGGTGGAATGGCTGTCGGAGGGCTTGGTCGGCGGGGATCGGGAGCGACGGCGCAGCCTACGCCCCAGCCCCGGGAAGGGTCAACGCGAGGGGCCGTTTTGTCGACAATCCGGCGCGTTCCTAGGGTCGGTCCTCATCGACCGGAGTCATCACGCGCGGCCCTCGGCGGCCGTTGACGTGCCGCTCGGCGGCGGCGGGCAGCGGCACCCTTCCGTGCAGAACGCGCACCTCGTGGCAGGCAAATCCCGGGAAGCCGGCGCGATAGTTGTACTCGGGGCCGACCATGTAGGCGGGCAGGCCCGATCGCCACAGACAGCGCCGGAAGGCCGGCTGATCCTGGCCGCCGAGGCGGCCGTCCGCACCGGCGAAGGGCGGGTCGGCGAGCCATGCCGCATAGGTGTCGGCCCAGGCGGCGAACAGATCGCGCGTCGCCGGCGTCATGCGATAGGCGACGACGCCCGTGTTCACCTCGAAGAAGGCGCGCGGCACCTCGGGATCAAGGAAGCCGCGATAGCCGGGCGCATGCGCGGCAGCCAGCGCGTAAGGGCCGAGCAGGTCGAGCAGGTCGACGATCGGCCGCAGCACCAGGCAGTCCGTATCGAGATAGATCGTGTCCTCGAACGGGCTCGCCGCCATCGCGGCGATCTTGTCGAGATAGGGGTTGCGGCCGACCGCAACGACCCGATGCGCGACGCGGGTGGACGTGGCCGGTGGTTCCGAGCAGAGTACGAGATGCGGCAACGGGTTGATCGCGGCCGACCGCTCGGCCGCCTGGACCGCCTCCGCGACGTAACTTCGCCCCGACGCGAAGAGGATGATCCCGCGGCCGCTCACGCGGCCCGCGCGATGTCGCCGCCGAACTTCTCCGTGCCGTAGCGCCACGCACGCACCGTGGGCGACCAGTGGTCGGGCGGCAGGCCGGCCTTCTGCTTCAGGTGCCGGACGAACTGCCTGGGGTCGGGAAGGCTGCCCCAGACATGCGGCAGGAAGAGCCCGCGCTTGCCCTGGTCCTGCAGGATGACCCCGTCCTTGTCGGGCTGGAGGGCGGCGACCAGCTCGTCCTCCGTCGTGAAGGCGATCGGCCGCGGTGTCGACAGGATGGCGATGGAGAGGCTGCAGCGGGCGAGCTCGTCCTCGGTCAGCTTCGGGAAGCGCGGGTCGCCGAACGCCGCCTTGAAGGCGTTGATCGCCACGTCCTCGGCGAGCGGGCGGTGCGGGACCACCGAGCCGATGCAGCCGCGCAGGCGGCCCTGCTGCTCCAGCGTGACGAAGGTGGCGCGCTGGGCGGCGAGCGTGCAAGGCGCGGTCGCCCCGAAGGTCACTTCCACGGGTCGGCCGGTCACCATGCCGCGGCGGATCGACCGTTCCGCCAGCTCCAGCAGGAAGCGTCGGCGCTCGTCGGCGAGCCGTGCCTCGGCGGCATACTCGAACGTGTAGGAGCCGTAGCCGACGACGCGGTCCTTGGGCCCGGCGGTATCGCCGGAGTTGCGCAGGTCGACCGTCGTCGCGCGCATGTCTAGGCGGCGGGCGATGCGGATCAGCGCCTTGATGCCGGTCCGCCCGCAGGCCTGGTGGTCGGCGATGTCCTCGATCTTCAGCAGCTCGATCGCCTTGGAGCAGGCGCGGTCGAAGCCGACGGCCGTGTCGTAGTCGTGGTAGTGCGACAGGTCGGAGCTGATGACGATCGCTGTCTCCGGCCCGCCCCAGACGGCGTCCAGCGCCGCCTCGAGCCGCTCCGGCGCCACCGCGCCCGCGACCATCGGCACGAGCGTGAACGGCCCCAGCAGGCGCTGCAGGAAAGGGAGATGGACCTCGATGTTGTGCTCGCGCGCGAAAGGGGCGGGGTCGACCGTCACTTCGGGCATGTCGAGCAGCGGCGCCATCGCCGGCCAGTCGATCGGGATCTCGCCGAGCGGCGTGGCGTAGGCGTCGGCCTTGGGCAGCGCGATGCCCTTGAAGGCGACCTTGTGCGAGGGGCCGACCAGGACGACGCGGCGGATGCGCTCGCGGTTGTCGGCGAGCGCCGCGTAGGCGGTTGCCGCGACCGCGCCCGAATAGACATGGCCGGCATGGGGGGCGACGATCGCCTTCGCGCCGCGGATCTCGCAGCGCGCGGCGGTCAGCGTCGCGTCCACCTGCTGCGTCAGCGTGGCCGGATCGGCCGGATAGAAGCCGCCGGCGACGACCGGCTGATGGACGATGCGCGCCATCCCTGTGGCACCTCTGCTGCGGTGATCCCGGATAGCACGAGGGCGCGCAGGCCGCCAACCGCGCGGCTTCCACCGGCGCGGAGTTTGCTGGATGGTGGCGCCGACCATTCGAGGGGAAGCCATGCCGCCGCGCCAGATACCGAACGACAAGCCGCCCGAGGACGTGGTGCTGCTCGTGCAGCACCATCGCTCCGACTACTACATGGACCGCATGCGCGCGCGCTTCCCCAAGCAGCGCATCGTGCTGGTCGACGCGCCCGGCCAGCTCGCATCCGCGCTGGAGAGCGAGAAGCCCGACGTCGTGCTGGCCTTCCGCCTGCCGGGCCAGCCCTATCCCAAGGACCTCATCTTCAACGCGCCTTCGGTCAAGTGGGTGTCGGCCACGGGAGCCGGGATCGACCACCTGGTTCCCTGGGACGACCAGCGCCTGATGGTGACCAACGCGTCGGGCATCCACGCCCAGGCCATGTCGGAATACGCCGTCTGGGCGGTGCTGAACCAGGTGCTGCGCATGCCGATGTACGCCCGCTACCAGGCGGAGAAGGTGTGGAAGCCGCACGACGCCCTGATGGCGGAAGGGCATGTGGCAATGATCGTCGGCCTCGGGCGCATCGGCCGCATGACGGCCGAGCGCCTCAAGCCGTTCGGCGTGCGCACCATCGGCGTCCGCCGCTCCGGCGCTCCCGACCCGGCCGCCGACGAGACGATCGGCATCGACGAGATGGCGGCGCGGCTGCCGGAGGCGGACTTCGTCATCCTCATCCTGCCCTCGACCCCGCAATCCCGTGGCCTCTTCGACGAGGCGATGCTGGCCCGCATGAAGCCGGGCGCACACCTCGTCAACCTCGCACGCGGGCCGATCGTCGACGAGGCGGCGATGATCGCGCGGCTGGAGAGCGGGGCGCTCGGCAGCGCCACCCTCGACGTCTTCAACAAGGAACCACTGCCCGCGGAGTCGCCCCTGTGGACGACGCGCAACGCCATCCTGACGCCGCATGTCTCGGGCGACGTCGTGGAGTGGCAGCGCCTCTCGGCCCAGCTGTTCATGGAGAACTTCGAGGGCTGGCTGGCCGGCAAGCCCGTCTTCAACCTCTGCAGCCCCGCTGCGGGCTACTGAGGCGGAAATCCCCGCGATCGGCTATTCTCCTGGGGAATGGCCGCGCAGGCACCGATACCGGCCGGCGACGACCCATCGGTCGTTCCCGGCCGGCACTGGCACACGCTCGACGACGGGCGCGTCCAGTGCGACGTGTGCCCGCGCTTCTGCAAGCTGGCCGACGGGCAGCGCGGCCTGTGCTTCGTGCGCGCCAACCGCGGCGGCGAGATCGTCCTCACCACCTATGGCCGCTCCAGCGGCTTCTGCATCGATCCGATCGAGAAGAAGCCGCTCTACCACTTCCTGCCGGGCACGCCGGTGCTGTCGTTCGGCACCGCCGGCTGCAACCTCGCCTGCAGCTTCTGCCAGAACTGGGACATCTCGAAGTCGCGCGAGACCGATACGCTGGCCCATGCGGCTTCGCCCGCGGCGATCGCCCGGGCGGCCCGGCGCACCGGCTGCCGCAGCGTCGCCTTCACGTACAACGATCCGGTGGTGTTCCTGGAGTATGCGGTCGACTGCGCCGTCGCCTGCCGCGAGAACGGCATCCGCTCCGTCGCGGTGACCGCCGGCTACATGACGGACAAGGCGCGCGAGGACTTCTACCGGCACATGGACGCCGCCAACGTCGACCTGAAGGCGTTCACGGAAGAGTTCTACCGCAACGTCACCAAGAGCCGGCTGGCGCCGGTTCTGGAGACGCTGGAGTACATCCGCCGCGAGACCTCGTGCTGGCTCGAGCTGACGACGCTGCTGATCCCCGGCGAGAACGATTCGCCCCAGGAGCTGGGTCGGCTCTGCGACTGGGTGGTCGAGCGCCTCGGACCCGACGTGCCGCTCCACTTCAGCGCCTTTCACCCGGACTACCGGATGCGCGACAAGGATCGCACACCGCATTCGACGCTGATGACGGCGCGGCGCATAGCGGTCGAGGCGGGCGTGCGCTACGCCTATGTGGGCAATGTGCACGACCCGCACCGGGATTCCACATGGTGCCATGCCTGCGGCGAGCGGGTGATCGGCCGCGACTGGTACGCGCTCGATCGCTGGAGCATCGCCGATGGCCGCTGCCGTGCCTGCGGCACCCCGGTCGCGGGCGTCTTCGATGGCCCGCCCGGGGACTGGGGGCGCAAGCGCCAGCGGGTCAACATGGCGGCCTACGCCGACCGGCCGGCCGTCGCTGCATCCTGACAATCCGGTTCCGCCCGAGGAGGCCGCCATGCCCGACAGCATCCAGCCCCACAGCATCCCGGCCGAGCCCGTCCTCTCCGCCGATCCGCGCGAGGCGCGCCGCCTCATCCGGGCCGGCCGCCACACCGGGCCGACCGCGAACGTCGCGCCGGGCTATGTCCAGGGCAACCTCGCCATCCTGCCGGCGGATTGGGCGGCGGAGTTCCTGCGCTACTGCCAGCTCAATCCCAAGCCCTGTCCGATCGTCGGCATGTCGGAGCCGGGCGATCCGCGCATCCCCGCCCTGGGCGAGGACCTGGACATCCGCACCGACGTGCCGAGCTACCGCGTCTTCCGCGACGGCGTGCTGGCCGAGGAACTGACGGACATCGCCCATCTCTGGCGCGAGGACCTCGTCGCCTTCGTGCTGGGCTGCTCCTTCTCATTCGAGGCGGCGCTGCTGGAAGCAGGGGTGCCGCTGCGCCACATCGCCCGTGGCGATTCCGTGCCGATGTACCTGACCAACATCGCGACCCGGCCGGCCGGGCGCTTCGCCGGCGACCTCGTGGTCTCGATGCGGCCCTTCAAGCCGGCCGACGCCATCCGCGCCGTGCAGATCACCAGCCGCTTTCCCAATGTCCATGGCGCGCCCGTCCATGTCGGCCTGCCGCACCTCATCGGCATCGCGGACATCGATCGCCCGTGGGAAGGGCCGCGCACCGAGGTGATGGCGGACGAGCTGCCGGTCTTCTGGGCCTGCGGCGTGACGCCCCAGGCCGCGATCCGCCGGGCGAAGCCGCCCTTCGCGATCACCCACAACCCCGGCCACATGGTGGTGACCGACCTGAGGAATGCGGCGCTGGCCGCCTTCTGAGCGGTTCAGCGGGCGAGGCCGGCGATCACCGCGTCGGCGCAGGCGAGCGCGACGCGGTCCACCGCCTCCGGACAAGAGGCGGCGACATGCGGCGACAGCACGACGTCGTCGCGGCCGAGCAGCGGGTCGTCGGGCGATGGCGGCTCGACCGCGAGCACATCGAGGCCCGCACCCGCGAGGCGGCCGGCGCGCAGCGCCGCGACGAGGGCGGCCTGGTCGACGATGCCGCCGCGGGCGACGTTGACGAGCACGGCATCCGGCTTCATCAGCGCCAGCGCGGGCGCGTCGATGAGGCCGCGCGTGGCCGGCGTCAGCGGCAGGGCGAGCACCACGGCGTCGGCGGCCGCGAGCGCGGTGGCCAGGTCGCAGGCGACGATCTGGCCGTCGTTCATGGACAGGGACGGATCGACCGCCAGCACCCGCATGCCGAACGCACGAACCAGCGTGGCGATGCGCCGCCCGATCCGACCGTAGCCGACGACCGCGGCCGTGCGGCCGCGCAGCTCACGCACGTCCGGCCGGCGCTGCCACATGCCCGCCCTGACCGAGCGGTCGTAGGCCGGTCCGCGCTTGAAGAGTGCCAGCAGCAGGTAGAGCGCGTGCTCTGCCACAGCGTCCGCGTTGGCGTCGCCGGTGCCGACCAGCGGGATGCCGCGCGCGGCCAACGCGTCCGCGTCGAAATTGTCGAGACCGGCGCCGTTGCGGCAGGCGAGGCGCAGTCGCGGCGCGGCGGCGATCATCGCGGCCGTCAGGTGCGGCCTTTCGTTCACCAGCACGACGGCGTCCGCATCGGGCAGCGCCGCCGCCAGGGCCGCCTCCGTCGGCCGCTCGAGTACGCGGACCTCCAGCGGCGCCGACGCAAGGCGCGCCATGCCGACGGCAGGCAGCGGCTCGCTCAGCAGTACGACGGGAAGAGACATGGGTGACCCAGGCTGGCACGGCGATTGAATTGCGGGCAACCGTCGATCGAGCGGGCGCTCGCCTTGCGCGTCTCTCCCGATCGGTGCCAGCATCCCGCGACCGGGCGCTGCCGGCTCACCGGCCCGCGACGGGCGTATCCAACGGCTCCAGGGGAGAGAGCTATGAAGATGAGAAGCCTGTTCGCCGCGGCAGCGGCGCTGGTCCTGCCGCTCGTCGGCGGGGCGGCGGCGCAGGACCTGCCGAAGCTGCAATTCAAGGCGATCGGCCTCAACAGCCCGACGGTCGCCTCGACCGAGGACGAAGTGCCGTTCTGGCGCAAGACGATCCCGGAGGCCTCCAAGGGCGCCATCACCGTCGACATCACGCCGCTCGACCAGATGGGCATCGACGACAAGACGATGCTGCGCCTGCTGAAGCTGGGCGTGATGGATTTCGCCGGCATGGATATCTCGAAGATGGCGGGCGACGATCCGCGCTTCGAGGGTTGCGACCTCGCGGGCATCACGCTCGACGCCGACAAGGCGCGCGCCGCGTGCAAGGCGTGGGCCCCGGTCGTCGACCGGCAGATGCAGAAGAACTGGAACGCCAAGCTGCTCGCCTTCGGCGGCAACCCGCCGCAGGTCTTCTGGTGCCGCAACGTCATCGGCGGCCTCGACGACCTCAAGGGCAAGAAGATCCGCGTCTTCAACAACACGATGCGCGACTTCCTGCAGGGCATCGGCGCCACGGCGGTCAGCATGGCCTTCGCCGAGGTCGTGCCGGCGCTGAACAACGGCGTCGTCGACTGCGCCGTCACCGGCAGCCTGTCGGGCAACACGGCCGGCTGGGCGGAGGTGACGAAGTCGCTCTACCCGATGTCGCTCGGCTGGAGCATCAACGTCCTGGCGGTGAACCTCACCACCTGGAACCGTCTCGACCCCAAGGTCCAGGCCTTCCTGCTCGAGCAGGTGAAGGCCTATGAGGACAAGATGTGGGTTACCGTGAAGGCGGCCGTGTCGCAGGCGGACATCTGCAACTTCAACAAGCAGCCCTGCACCATGGGCAAGGTCGCCAACATGACCCTGGTGCCGGTGAAGCCGGCCGAGGCCGAGACCCACAAGAAGCTGGTCGAGGGGGCGGTGCTCGCCAACTGGGGCAAGCGCTGCGGCGCCGAATGCGTGAAGGAGTGGAACGAGACCGTCGGCAAGACGCTGGGCCTGAAGGCGCCGGGCTGACGCGAAGGGACGGGCCGGGCCGGACGCGCACGTCCGGCCCGCCTCGGTTGCGGGGAGGGGGAATGGATCGGGTGCTCGCCGGCGCGCATCGGCTGTCGCGGTTCGGTCTGTGGCTCGGCGGCATGCTCATCCTGCTGGCCGCCGTCCTGATCGGGATCGACGTCCTGATGCGCAAGTTTCTCGCCTCCTCGATCGGCGGCGCCGACGAGCTGGCGGGCTATGCGCTGGCGATCGGGACGGCCTGGGGCCTGGGCGCCGCGCTGATCGAACGCGCCCATATCCGCATCGATTCGCTCTACGTGATGTTCGCGACGCCGTTGCGTGTGCTGCTCGACGTCGCCGGCCTCGTGCTCTTCATCGGCTTCTTCGCCCTCGTGACGTGGCACGGCAAGGGCGTGCTCGATCAGTCATGGAGCTCCGGCTCGCGTAGCCAGTCGGCGCTGGAGACACCGCTCATCGTGCCGCAGGTCGTGTGGTTCGCCGGGATGCTGGTCTTCCTGGCGGTCGGTGTCGTCCTGCTGGTCGAGGCCGTGCGCCGGATCGCATGCGGCGATGTCCAGGGCAGCGTGCGGCTGATCGGGACTCGTTCCGCCCAGGAGGACGTCGAGGAGGAGATCCGCGCCCTGGCCGACCGGAGGGGGCGCGACCGGTGATCTGGACCACGCTCGCCATCCTGATCGGGCTGCTGGCCCTGGCGGTGCCCGTCGCCGCCGGACTCGGCGTGCTCGGCCTTGCATTGACCGAGATCTACTCGCGCATGCCCCTCTCGCTCGCCATGGGGGAGCTCGCGTGGTCGACCTCCAACAACTTCCTGCTGGTCGCGATCCCGTTTTTCGTGCTGCTGGGCGAGATCCTGCTGCGCTCGGGCATGGCCGAGCGCATGTACGGCGCGCTCGTCCAGTGGATGCCGTGGCTGCCGGGCGGCCTCATGCACTCGAACATCGCTGCCTGCGCGATGTTTGCTGCGACCTCGGGGTCGAGCGTGGCGACGGCCGCCACCATCGGGACCGTGGCACTGGGCGAGGTCGAGAAGCGCGGCTACAGCGAGCGGCTGTTCCTCGGCACCATCGCCGCCGGCGGCACGCTCGGTATCCTGATCCCGCCGTCGATCAACATGATCGTCTACGGCGTGCTGACCGAAAGCTCGATCCCCAAGCTCTATCTCGCGGGCGTGCTGCCGGGGGTGGTTCTGGCGACGCTGTTCAGCCTTACCGTGCTCGTCTTCTGTATCTGGCGGCCCGCCTGGGGCGGGACGCCGACCCGCAGCACCTGGGAGGCGCGGCTGCGCAGCCTGCCCGACCTGATCCCGCCGCTCGTCATCTTTCTCGCCGTCATCGGATCGATCTATGCGGGCTGGGCCACGGCCACGGAATCGGCCGCCCTCGGTGTGCTGGCCGCCCTGGCGGTCGCCGCGTGGAACCGCCGGCTGACGTTCGGCGTGCTGCTCCAGGCGTTCGAAGGCACGATGCGCACGACGGCGATGATCATGGCGATCCTCGTCGCCGCCTATTTCCTCAATTTCGTCATCACCTCGATCGGGCTGACCGGGCAGGTGAACCGCTTCATCACCCAGCTCGGCCTGACGCCGGTCCAGCTGCTGATCGTCGTCGTCGTCTTCTACGTCATCCTCGGGATGTTCATGGAGACGCTGTCGATGATGGTCGCCACCGTGCCGATCATCGCGCCGATCATGTTCAAGGCCGGCTACGACCCGATCTGGTTCGGCATCCTCGTCATCCTGCTCATGGAGACGGCGATGATCACGCCGCCCGTGGGCATCAACCTCTACGTCGTCCAGGGCCTGCGCAAGCGCGGGCGCATCGACGACGTCATCATCGGCACGCTGCCCTTCGTCGTGACCCTGCTGCTGATGATCGCGATCATCTCCGTCTGGCCGGGGCTGGTGACGTGGCTGCCGCGGGTGGCGGCCGGCTGAGGCAGGCTCAGCCCTTGCGGTAGGGGTTCACCAACCCGTCGACGACGGCGCGCAGCACCGCGCGGACCTGTTCCTCGTCGCAGCCCATCAGCAGCGCGTCCTCCAGCGCGTCCTGGCAGGACCCGCGGATCTCCTCCAGGTTCTGCTCCAGCACCTTGATCTTCTCCAGGCAGCTGATCGGCTTTCCCTGCGGGTCGAGCCAGCGGGTGGGGGAGGGGGCGGCTGCGGACATGCTCGGCCTTGCGGTTGACCCGGCTAAGATGGCGCTTCCCCCGCCGCCGGAAAAGCCCCGGCCCCTATCCCCGCTCCAGCGCGATGTTGCGCGCCGCGTCGAGGCTGGCGCGCCAGCCGGGCAGCACGACGCAGGTCGCGTCGTATTCCTCGACGATGACCGGGCCGGTGCGGGGCGTGGCGAGGTCCGAGCGGCGGACGACCGGGGTCTCGATCCAGCCCTTCTCGGGGCCGAAATAGGCCCGGCGCGGCGGCGGGGCGTCGGGCTCCGCGCGGCTCGGCCGCACCCGCTCGGGCACGCCACCGTCGGCGCGCAGGCCCTGGCCCACGACCTGGATCGAGACCAGCTCGACCGGCTCCTCCGGCCCGGCGCGGTGGCCGTAGGTGCGCTCGTGCTCCTGGCCGTAGGCCTCCTCCAGGCGGCGGAGCATGGCGTCGTCGATGCGGCCGTCCGGCACCGGGACCGTCAGGTCGAAGGTCTGGCCCTGGTAGTGGAAGGAGGCCGCCCGCTTGATCCGTGCCGTGTCGCCGGTGAAACCCTCGACCGCGAGCTGGTCGGCCGCCTGCCCGGCGAGAGCGTCCCAGACGTCGTTGACCTCGGCCAGGTCCATCTTGCGCGTCAGGCGGCGGAAGGTGCGCGAGTAGTGGTGTTCCACATCCGCGTAGAGCAGGCCGAATGACGAGAAGAGGCCGGGCGACGGCGGCACCACGACGCGCGTCATGCCCAAGGCTTCGGCCATCCCGCATGCGAAGAGCGGCCCGTTGCCGCCGAAGGCGAAGAGCGCGAAGTCGCGCGGGTCGCGGCCGCGCTCGGTCGAGACCGCGCGGATGGCGCGGATCATGTTGGACGCGGCGATGAGGTGGGCGCCGTGCGCTGCGCGCGCGACCTCGAGGCCGAGCGGGGTCGCCACCTTCTCCGTGAAGGCGGCTGCGGCCTTGCCGGCGTCGAGCTTTACGGCACCGCCTACGAGATACTCGGGGTTGATGTAGCCCAGCACCACGTTGGCGTCGGTCACGGTCGGCTTGTCGCCGCCCTTGGCGTAGCAGACGGGGCCGGGGAAGGCGCCCGCACTCTCGGGACCGATCTGCAGCGAGCCGCCGGCGTCGATCCAGACCAGCGAGCCGCCGCCGGCACCGACCTCGGCCAGGTCGATCGCGGGCACCTTCAGGAGGTATCCCGCCCCCGTCAGCAGGCGCGAGCCGATCATGATGCCGCCGCCGACCGAATATTCCGACGCGCGCGTCACCTGGCCGTTCTCGACCGTCGACGCCTTGGCGGTGGTGCCGCCCATGTCGAAGGTGATGATGCCGGCCATGCCCTTGGCGCGGGCCAGCGCCTGGGCACCGACGACGCCGCCGGCCGGGCCGGACTCGATGATGTTCATCGGCTTCTCGGCCGCGGCGTCCGACGTCATCAGGCCGCCGTTCGACTGCATCAGCAGGAGCCGCGCCGGCACGCCCGCCCGGTCGAGCCCGCCGCGCAGCGCGCGCAGGTAGCGGGCGACGATCGGCATGACATAGGCGTTGATGACGGTGGTGGACGTGCGCTCGTACTCCTTGATCTCCGGCAGCACCTCGCTGGAGACCGAGAGCGGCAGGTCCGGCGCCTTGCGGCGGACGATGTCCGCGATCATCCGCTCGTGTGCGGGGTTGGCGTAGGCGTTGAGCAGGCAGATGCCGATCGCCTCGACCTTCGCCGCAAGCAGGGCGTCGACCTGCGCCTCGGCATCGGCCGGGTCGAGCGCCCGGTCGACCGTGCCGCCGGCCGTCATGCGCTCGTCGACGACGCGGCGCAGGTGGCGTTCCACCAGGGGCTCGGGCTTGGTCCAGCCGATGTCGTAGAGCTTGG
>JBFWXJ010000176.1:0-11725 GCA_050187535.1 Alphaproteobacteria bacterium
CCGTCGGCTTCGCGGCGGTCAGGTTGCTGGAGGCGGCGGGCTGCACCGTCGTCGTGCCGGAGCAGACCTGCTGCGGCCAGCCCGCGTACAACTCGGGCGACCGGGCGGCAGCGAAGACCGTGGCGCGCCGGGTCCTGGCGGCCTTCGCCGACGTCGACTACGTGGTGGCGCCGTCGGGGTCCTGCGCCGGCATGCTGCGTACGCACTATCCCGAGCTCTTCGCCGACGAGCCGGATGCGGCGCTGGCCGCCCAGCACCTCGCCCGGCGCAGCTACGAGCTGGTCTCGTTCCTCGTCGACATCCGTGGCATGACCCGGGTCGAAGCGGCCTTCGAGGGCACCGTCACCTATCACGATTCCTGCTCGGGCCTGCGCGAGCTCGGCGTCAAGCAGCAGCCCCGGGCGCTGCTGCAGGGAATGCCGGGGCTGACCCTGGCCGAGCTGCCGGGGGCGGAGATCTGCTGCGGCTTCGGCGGCACCTTCTGCGTGAAGTATCCGGCCATCTCCGACCGGATGGTGACCGACAAGGCCGAGGACGTGCGGGCGACCGGCGCCGGCACGCTGCTGGCGGGCGACATGGGCTGCCTGCTGAACATGGCGGGGAAGATCTCGCGGCTGGGCGCCCCGGTCGCCGTCCGTCACGTCGCCGAGGTGCTGGCCGGCATGACCGACCAGCCGCCGATCGGCGCCCCCGCTGTCGGCCGGACCGGGCGGGGATAGGCGATGCACGCGACATCCCGCGAGTTCAAGGCGAACGCCGACGCGGCGCTGGGCGACGCGCGGCTGCAGCGCGCACTCGGCAGCCTGCGCACCGGCTTCCAGCAGCGCCGCGCCGCCGCCGTCGCCGCCCTGCCCGAGTTCGAGCGGCTGCGCGACGAGGGCCGCGCCATCAAGGACCACACGCTGGCCAACCTCGACTGGTACCTCGAGCGCTGGGAGGAGAAGGTCCTGGCGGCCGGCGGCCACGTCCACTGGTGCCGTACCGCGGCCGAGGCGCGCGACACCATCCTCGGCATCTGCCGCGCCGTCGGCGCGCGGACGGTGACCAAAGGCAAGACGATGATCGCCGAGGAGATCGCGCTGAACGATTTCCTCGAGGAGAACGGCATCCGCCCGATTGAGACCGATCTCGGCGAATACATCATCCAGCTCCGGCGCGAGCCGCCGAGCCACATCATCGCACCCGCCATCCACCTGACGCGCGACGACGTCGAGGCCACGTTCCGCCGCAGCCACGCCGACCTGCCCGCCGAGCGCGTCCTGACCGAGCCCAGGCAGCTCACCGACGAGGCGCGCGCGATGCTGCGGCAGGACTTCCTCGCCGCCGAAGTCGGGCTGACCGGCGCCAACTTCCTGGTGGCCGAGACCGGCTCGTCGATCATCGTCACCAACGAGGGCAACGGCGACCTGACCCAGACGCTGCCGCGCGTCCACATCGTGCTGGCGAGCCTGGAGAAGGTGGTGCCGACGCTGGAGGACGCCGCCACCATCATGCGGCTGCTGGCGCGCTCGGCGACGGGCCAGGAGTTCTCGACCTACACCACGATCTCGACGGGGCCGCGCCGGCCGGGCGACAAGGACGGCCCCGAGCAGTACCACGTCGTCCTGCTCGACAACGGCCGCAGCGCCATGCTCGGCACCGAGTTCCAGGACATGCTGCGCTGCATCCGCTGTGCGGCCTGCCTCAACCACTGCCCGGTCTACAACTCGGTCGGCGGGCACGCCTATGGCTGGGTCTATCCGGGCCCGATGGGCTCGGTGCTGACGCCGGGGCTGATCGGCGTCGAGGAGGCCGGCCACCTGCCGAACGCGTCGACGTTCTGCGGCCGCTGCGAGAGCGTGTGCCCGATGAAGATCCCGCTGCCCGGGATGATGCGCCACTGGCGCGAGCGGCAGGTGGTGCGCGGCCTGGCGCCGGCCGCCCAGCGCTGGGGCCTCGGCCTGTGGGCCTGGCTGGCCGCCCGGCCCGCCCTCTACGGGCTGGCCGCCCGCCTCGGCGCCGGGCTGCTCGGGCGCTTCGGCCGGCGTCGCGGTCGCTTCGCGTCGCTGCCGCTCGCCGGCGGCTGGACCGGCGTGCGCGACATGCCAGCCCCGGAGGGACGTACCTTCCGCGATCTCTGGGCCGAGAAGCAGCGGCGATGAGCGAGGCGCGCGACCGCATTCTCGGCTCGCTGCGCCGGGCGCTCGGCCGCGAGGCGCCGGCGGACGAGGTGCGCGCCGCGCTGGAGCGCCGGCTGGCCGACCATCCCGCGAACCTGATTCCGGCCCGCGCCGACCTGCCGGCAGCCGGGCAGGTCGAGCTCTTCGTGCGCATGGCGCAGGCGGTCGACACGACGGTCGACCGGGTGGCGGACATGGCCGACGTGCCGGCGGCGGTCGCCGACTACCTCGCCCGGCACAACCTGCCGACCGACATCGCCATGGCGCCCGACCCGGCGCTGGACGCGATCCCCTGGGCGACGCGGCCGCTGCTGACGATCCATCGCGGCCGCGCGCAGGGCGACGACCAGGTGTCGCTGACGGCGGCCGTCGCCGGGATCGCGGAGACGGGAACGCTGATGCTGCTGTCGGGGCCCGAGCATCCGACGACGCTCAATTTCCTGCCCGACACCCATGTCGTGGTGCTGCGCGCCGGCCAGATCGTCGGCCCCTACGAGGAGGCATGGCGCAGGCTGCGCGCCCGTACCGGCGGCGCCATGCCGCGCACCGTCAACCTGGTGACGGGCCCCTCGCGCACCGGCGACATCGAGCTCAAGATCCAGCTCGGCGCGCACGGGCCGCGCCGCCTCCATATCGTGCTCGTCGACGAGCCCGAGCCTGCCGGTGCCGCGTGACCGCGATCTCTGGCGGCGTGCCGTCGGCGATGTGACGCCGCTCGCGGGGCGCGGCAAGACGACGCGCGCCGCCCCGCCTTCGCCGCCCGGTCCGCAGGCGGCACCGCCGCCGGCAATCTCCCCGCCTCCGGTTGTCTCGCCGCCGGCTCCCGCCCCGCGACCGTCGCGGGCGGTGCCGCATCTGGAGGCCGGCGAGGCCGTGGGGGTGGATGCCGCCACCGTCGAGCGCCTGCGGCGCGGCCGCCTGCCGGTCACGAGGCGAATCGACCTGCACGGCATGACCCAGGCCGAAGCCCATGGCGCGTTGGAGCGCTTCCTCGGCGATGCCGACCGCGCGGGACGGCGCTGCGTCCTCGTCATCACCGGTCGCGGCGGCTGGGGTGCCGGCGAGGACGGGGGCGGGCGCAAGGGCGTGTTGCGCCGCATGGTGCCGCGCTGGCTCAACGAGCCGGCGAACCGCGGCCGCATCCTGGCGTTCGCCGAGGCCCAGCCGCGCGACGGCGGGGCGGGCGCTCTCTACGTGCTGCTCCGGCGCCGGCGATCTGCTAATAATTCCGATTCATGAACGTACCCATCGACATCACCACCACCCGCTTCGCCATTGCCGGCGGCCCCATCGTCCACGAGACGCTGGACGGTGAGGTGGTCATCATCAACCTGAAGTCCGGCACCTACTACAGCCTGCAAGGAATCGGCGCGGAGTGCTGGGCGATCTTCGCCGAGCCGGCGCCGACGGCCGCGCTGGCAGTCCTGCTCGCGGAGAAGGCGTCGCTGCCGCCTGAGGTCGCGTCCGCGGCCGCCGAGGCGATGGTCAGCCAGCTCCATGCGGAAGGGCTGCTCGTCAGCGAACACGAGCTCGCCGCCGCCCCGCTCGCCATGCCCGACCTGCCGGACGGCCTGCGCGAGACGCTGACCCTGCAGCGCTACACCGACGTGCAGGAGCTGCTGACCATCGACCCCGTCCACGACGTCGACGAGGTCGGGTGGCCGGTCAAGGCCGAAGGCACCGCCCTCGGCGCCTGAGCGGCGCTGCGCATGGACGCCGCGCCGGCCCCCGTCGCCGATCGGGCGGCGCTCGATCATTTCTTCAGCGGGCTGCGTGCGGCCTTCGCCGAAGCGACCGGCCGGCTCGGCGCCGTCGAGCGGCGCTACCGCCTGGGGGCGGGCGCGATGCGCGTCGCGGCCGCCGGCGCCGCGATGGCCGATACGGTCGGCGCGGCGATGAGCCATATCCGGCTGCCCGACGCCGGCCCGGCGACGCTCACCATCCGCGTCTGGGACGATGCCGGCAGCGGCGTCCCACGGCTGCCCGTGCCGTGGACGCCCGACGCCTACGGGCAGAAGGGCGAGATCGCGATCGGCGGCGACGGCCGCTACGCCGGGCATTTCCAGCATGGCAGCGAGACGGTGAGCCTGTTCGACCGCGACGCGGCCGAGGGCTTCTTCCTGGTGCCCGACGCCGGGCGGGTGCCCTACTGGGAGCGCAGTTTTCCCTTCCGCGCGATCCTGCATTGGGCGACGGCCGGCACGACGCTGCAGCCCGTTCATGCCGGTGCCGTCGGCCGCGCCCATGCGGGTGTGCTCGTCACCGGACGCAGCGGCTCCGGCAAGACGACCACGACGATCGCCTGCCTGGACGGCGGGCTCGCCTATGCCGGCGACGACTACGTCCTCGTCGACTGCGGCCCCGAGCCGACGGTCTACAGCCTCTACGACACGGCGAAGTTCACCGAGGACAGCTTCGCCCGTTTTCCGCGGTTCGCCGGCGCGGAATGGAACCGGGAACGCGTCGGCGACGAGAAGGCGCTGCTCTACGGCCACGACGCCTTCCCGGGAGCGCTCATCGCGTCGATGCCGATCCGCGCGATCGCGGTGCCGCGGGTGACCGGCCTGCCGTACACGACGCTGCGGCAGGTCCCCGCCACGACGGCGATACGGGCGCTGGCGCCGACCACGCTGGGGCAGCTTCCCGGCCATGGGCCGGCGACCATGGCGAAGCTGACGCGGCTGTGCGCCGCGGTTCCCTGCATCGAGATCGCCGCGGGGACCGATCTCCGGGAGATTCCCGTCGCCATCGCCGCCTGGCTCGACCGATGACGCCCGCCGTCAGCGTCGTGATCCCGGTCCATGACGGCGCCCGCTTCCTCGCGCAGGCGGTCCACACGGTGCGCGACCAGGGCATGGCGGACGTCGAGATCGTCGTGGTCGACGACGGCTCCGCCGATGCGACGGCGCGGATCGCGGCCGGGCTCGCCGCTGATCCGGCCAACCGCCTACGCGTAGTTAGCATCACCCATGGCGGACCCTCGGCCGCGCGCAACGCCGGCATCGCCGCTGCGCGGGGCGGCCTTCTCGCCTTCCTCGACGTCGACGATTCGTGGCCGCCGGGGCGGCTGGCGCTGCTGCGCCGTCGCCTCGCGGCCGACCCGGCCCTCGACTTCGTGCATGGCACGCTGCTCTTCGTCCACGACGATCCGGCCGACGGCTTCTGGGCCGCGGTCCACCCGCAGGCCGCTCCCATGGCGATGCCTGCCTCGTTCTGCACCGGCCTCTACCGCCGGCGGGTCTTCGATGCGGTGGGCCCGCTCGATGAGGAGCTGTCGATGGGCGAGGATACCGACTGGTTCCTGCGCGCGACCGAGATGGGCCGGCGCTACGTCGTGCTCGACTGCGTCGTCCTGTACTACCGCCTGCACGGTGCCAACCTGACGCGCGACCGCGAGGCGACGAAGCATGCGATCCGACGGGTCATCACCCGGTCGGTGATGCGCCGGCGCCGGACCGGCGTCCTGCGTCCGCTGCCTGCTCCGAGCGATTTCCTGGAGGCCGTGACGTCGGAGGAGGGCGAATGGGCCTCAGTGTCGTGATGCCCGTGCACAATGGAGTGCGCTTCCTGGAGCGCGCCATCGCTTCGATTCGCGAGGACGCCGGCCCGCATTGCGAGATCATCGTCGTCGACGACCGCTCGAGCGACGACAGCCGCGCCATGGCCGAACGCATCGCGCGCGACGGGCCGGGCGGGATTCGCGTCGTCGCGGCGGACAAGGGATCGCCGTCGGGCGCCCGCAACGTCGGGATCGCCGCGGCCGGCGGCGACATCATCGGCTTCCTCGACGTCGATGACGAATGGGTGCCGGGCCGTACGGCGGAGCTGATGCGCCGGCTCGATGCCGAGCCCGACGTCGATGTCGTCTATGGCAAGGTCGAGGCCGTGATCGCCGATCGCGACGACCCGATCTGGGCGAACAGCGGCTTCGGCGACCAGGCGGTTCCCTTTCCCCTGATCGGGACCGGGCTCTACCGCCGGCGGGCCTTCGAGCGTATCGGGACGTTCGACGAGGCGATGCGCTTCGGCGAGGATTTCGACTGGTTCCTGCGCGCCGGCGAAGCGCGGCTGCGGCTCCTGATCATCGATCGCCTGGTGCTGCGCTACCACCTGCACGCGTCGAACATGACCCGCGACCGCCGCAGCGCGACCTTCGCCATCGCCACGGTGATCCGCCGATCGCTGCTGCGCAGGCGCAGCGCCGGCGACCCCCGTCCGCTGCCGCAGATCAGTGAATACTACGAGACGGCGGACCCCGGGTGACTGCGGTTCGAGGGGCAAGGATGGGTGGTCCGATCAGGCTCAGCGTCATCATCCCGGTGCGTAATGGCGCCCATTTTCTGGCGCGCGCGGTCGCCTCGGTCCGCGGCGACGCCGGACCGGCCGTCGAGATCGTCGTGGTCGACGACCGCTCGACCGACGACACGCGCGCCATCGCCGAAGAGCTGGCTCGCCGTGACGAGGGTGTCATCCGCATCGTCGCCGCCGACAAGGGCTGTCCCGCGGGCGCGCGCAACATCGGGATCGCGGCGGCTGGCGGCGAGCTACTGACTTTTCTCGACGTCGACGACGAATGGGAGACGGGGCGCACGGCCGCGCTGATGCGGCGGCTCGACGGCGACCCCACCCTCGATGTCGCCTACGGCAGGATCAAGGCATGGGTCGCGGACCCGGAAGATCCCGTCTGGGGTAAGAATAGCTTCAGCGATCAGGCGCTCCCTTTTCCGCTTGTCGGTGCCGGCATCTACCGCCGGGCGGCCTTCGATCGGGCCGGCCTGTTCGACGAGACGCTGTTCTTCGGCGAGGACTTCGACTGGTTCCTGCGGGCTTGCGAAGCGCGCCTGCATCTCGTCATCATCGACCAGGTGGTGCTGCGCTATCATCTGCATGCGTCCAACATCACGCGCGAGCGCCAGAAGGCGACGTTCGCCATGACCACCGTGATGCGGCGGTCGCTGCAGCGCCGGCGCCGTAACGGAGTGACTGAGCAGATGCCGCCGATCAGCGACTATTACGAGAAAGAGAAGGCGCGATGACGGGCGGGTCGGGCGCATGAGCCGGATCGCCGTCCACATCCCCGTGCGCGACGGCGCGGCCTACCTCACCGAGGCGCTGGACAGTGTCGCGGCCCAGAGTCGGCCGCCGGACGAGATCGTGGTTGCCGACGACGGCTCGACCGATGGCAGCGGCGACATCGCGGCGGCGCATCCCCTGCGCCCGCTGGTTCTGCGCCTGTCGGGCGGCGGCGCAGCGGCGGCCCGCAACGCCGCGGTGGCGGCATCGACCGCGGAGCTGCTCGCCTTCCTCGATGCCGACGACCTGTGGACGCCGCGTCACCTGGAAACTCTCGAGGCGGCGCTGTCGCCCGAGACGGACTTGGTATTCGGCCATGTCGAGCAGTTCGTCAGTCCCGACCTGACCCCCGAGGAGGCCGCCCGGCTGATCGTGCCCGAGGGCGTGCAGCCCGGGTTCCTCATTGGTGCCATGCTTACCCGCCGCACCTTCGTCGACCGCTTGGGCGGCTTCGACCCCGCGTTGCGCACCAGCGATTTCATCGCCTGGTTCCTGCGGGCGCGTGACGCCGGCATGCGTCACCGCATGTTGCCCGACCTGGTGCTCCGCCGCCGTCTCCACCGCAGCAATCTCGGCCGCATGCAGAAGGACAAACGTATCGAATACGTGCGCACTGTCCGCGCGGCGCTGCATCGGCGCCGCGGCCCAGCGGATAGCGCCGGCGGGGGATGAGGCCGGGCCGATCGAAGTCGCCGCCGCCGGCGCGGCCCTCTTTGCGAACAGCCACCGGCGATACCATGGGGCGCCTCCCGCGCTCCGCGACCGGGCCGAGCGAGGCGTCGGCATGACGCCCTTCGGCGAGGCGGTCCGCCGCCTGCGCGCGGAGCGCGCGATCACGCTGAAGCGGATGGCGGCCGACCTGCAGATATCGGCCGCCTACCTCTCCGCGCTGGAGCACGGGCGCAAAGGCCGGCCGAGCCGGGCCCTCGTCATCCAGATCTGCGAGTATTTCGGCATCATCTGGGACGACGCCGAGGCGCTGGAGCGCGCGGCGCGCCTGTCGCATCCCCGCGTCGTGGTCGACACCGCCGGGCTGACGCCGCGTGCGACCGAGCTCGCCAACCGCCTCGCGCGCGCCATCCGCCTGCTCGATCCCGCCACGGTCGAGGCGATCCACCGGGTCGTCGACGCCGCGGAGGGGATGTCGCCGCGCCGTCGCGGCGCCCGTACCCAGCGATAGGGTGCCGGGCGCCGCCGCGGTCGCTACGCCTTGCCCTGCTTCAGCCGGCGCTTCACGAGACCCGCCATCAGGTAGGTGATGACGTAGACGATGACGCGATAGGTGACGGCCGATCCGGGTGCGATGCAGATGAAGGACATGCCGGTGAGGCCGCGCAGCCCGATCTCGTGCGCGATGCGGATGGCCTCGTAGTCGGTCATGCCGATCGGCTCGGCCAGGTCGCCCAGCAGGTCGCCCGGCGACGGGCCGGCGCCGCCCAGCACGTCCATGTCGAAGTGGACGTAGACGTCGGACGTGCCCTGGTAGGCGATGTCCAGCATCTTCACCAGGCCCTCGATGCCGATCTCCGTGCGGATCTTCCACATCGGCACGAAGTTGACCCCGTCCCTGATCATCTGCCGGACGTAGGTCTTGTCCTCGACCATGCCGCGCTCGCCGATCTCGATCAGGTGCGGCAGCGACATGTTCTTGTGCAGCTCGTAGAGCTTGGCCTTCCAGTTGCCCGAGCCGGCGATCCGCGGGTCCATGGTCGGCGCGTCGATCGGGCGCGAATCCCAGTGGGTGTCGAGGCTGATCTGGCCGACCAGGCCCGTCGTGCGCTCGCAGATCGGCTTGGCGATGGCGTAGGAGCCGCAGGGCGAGTTCTGGCCGATCACGATCGGGATGGCGCCCGCGTCCAGCACGTCGTTGACCTTCTTCTCCACCGCCGCCTGCGCGCGCAGGACGTTCTCGACCGTGAAGACGTAGTTGGCCTCGGGCGGGATGTCGGCATCGCCGTAGTCGACGACCTTCAGGTGGTCACGGATGTCGATGTCGAAATCCTGGACGTAGCTGGTGTAGCGGATCGACTGCTGGCGCACCCGCTTGGGCCCGGCCAGCCAGTGCTCCTTGTCGATGCCGCCGTAGAGCTTGCCCCAGCCCGCGGCGAAGGGCGCGCCGATGATGACGACGTCGGCCCCTTTCAGGTCCTCGGGCCCGATCGCCACCGGCACGCCGAGGAAGGTCGGCATGTCCTCGGCGAGCCGCGGGAAGTTCTTCGTGCGCACGCGCGGCAGGTTGGCGATCGCCTGCCAGTCCGGATAGGTCATGGGCGTTCCCCTCTCGTCCTTCTGGTTCAATCGCCGAAGACCTTGTACTGCGGCGCATCGATGAAGCGCCCGCGCGCCGCATAGGGCTTGGCGAGCTCGGCCCAGCGGCCGGAGATCATCAGCGCGTCGATGCCGACGTTGAACAGGTTGATGACCTCGCTGTTGCCCTTGCGTGCCGTCCAGGCGATCGGCAGGAAGTTGAAGGGCTTGGTCGCGAACAGGTCCTTCACGCCCGGCTGCTGTGCGGCGAAGTGGGCGGCAGTGTTCGCGTCCTCCAGCCCGGCATCGGCCCGGCCCGACGCGACCTCGATGAAGGGCGCGGACAGGTTGCCGGTCGCCAGCGTGACGAGCTGCGCCTTGGGCATGTTGCGCCGGGCGAAGTCCTCGGCGGCACCGCCCTGGACGACCGCGATCTTGACGCCTTCGCGGTTCAGGTCCTCGACGGTGGCGAAGCGCGTCTCGTCCTTGGCGACGATGGCGCTGTAGCCGATGTAGAAGATGGGCTTGGTGAAATCGACCGCCATCGCCCGCTTCAACGTCGCGAAGGTGCCGGCGATGCAGAAGTCGAACTGGCCGGACTGCAGGCCGGCGACGAAGGTGCCCCAGGTCGTCTCGACCCATTCGACCTTGAGGCCCATCTGGGCGACCATCTCCTTGGCGCCGTCGATGTAGGTGCCGCGCAGCTCGCCGGAGCGCGGGTCCTTCATGGAGTTGGGCGGCGAGTTGATCCAGCCGATGCGGATCGTGCCGCGCTTGATGATCTCCTGCAGCTCGCCCGCGGCGGCTGCCGGGCGCGGCGCGGCGGCGACGGCCGCCAGCGACAGCGCCACGAGGGCGACGGTGAGCAGTCTCTTCAGCGTCATGTGGCCTCCTGTCAGTGGATGACGCGGGCGAGGAAGGCCCGCGTGCGCTCCTGTCGCGGAGCGGTGAAGACGGTCTCGGGCGGTCCTTCCTCGACGATCGCGCCCTCGTCCATGAAGATCACCCGCGAGGCGACGTCGCGCGCGAAGGACATCTCGTGGGTGACGCAGATCATCGTCATGCCGTCGCGCGCCAGCGCCTTCATGACCTCCAGCACCTCGCCCACCAGCTCGGGGTCGAGCGAGGAGGTCGGCTCGTCGAACAGCATCAGGCGCGGGCGCATGGCGAGCGCCCTGGCGATGGCCGCCCGCTGCTGCTGGCCGCCCGACAGCGTGCTCGGATAGGCGTCGCGCTTGTCCGAAAGGCCGACCTTTCCGAGAAGCTCCTCGGCTGCCGCGACCGCCTCGGCGCGCGGCTGGCCCAGGACCT
Organism: Alphaproteobacteria bacterium; assembly: GCA_050187535.1. Lineage (GTDB taxonomy): Bacteria > Pseudomonadota > Alphaproteobacteria > ATCC43930 > Allostellaceae > Allostella. Next base: position 10,791 of record JBFWXJ010000176.1, read on the forward strand.
GGATCGGCCCTTCGACGACGTTGCCGAGGATGGTCATGTGCGGGAACAGGTTGAAGTTCTGGAAGACCATGCCCATCCGCCGACGCATCGCCTTGATCGCGCGTTCGGATGCGCGGACGCGTCGGCCGCGGCGCTCGACCCACCCCACCAGATCGCCGTCGAAGCGGATGTCGCCGCCGTCATAGGGCTCGAGGAAGTTGAGACATTTGAGCAGCGTGCTCTTGCCCGAGCCGCTGGGGCCGATGACCACCACGCGCTCGTGCTGCGCCACCTCGAAGCTGACGCCGCGCAGCACCGACAATGTCCCGTAAGACTTGCGCAGGTCTCGCACGGCGAGGACCGGGCCGGCGGAGGCGGGATGGGCCATGTCAGATCCTCCGCGCGAAGTAGCGCTCCGCCCATTGCGACAACCAGATGATCGGGTAGATCACGACGAAGAAGGCGACCGCCAGGAAGGTGTAGATCTCGAGCGGGCGGTAGACGCTCGCGATCAGCCCGTTGGCGACGTGCAGCAGCTCGTAGACCGCGATCACCGAGCCCAGTGTCGTCAGCTTGATGAGCGAGGCGAACTCGTTGATGAAGGGCGGGATCATCTTGCGCACCGCCTGCGGCAGGATGATCCGGCGCAGCGCCTGGATGTGGCCCATGCCGATCGAGTAGGCGGCCATGAGCTGGCCGCGGTCGACGGCGTTGATGCCGGCGCGGAAGATCTCCGCCACGAAGGCCGCCGCGTGCAGGCCGATCGCCAGGATGATCGTCGACACGGGATCGAGGCGGATGCCCGTCAGCAGCGGCAGGCAGTAGTAGATCCAGACGATCTGGACCAGCGCCGGCGTGCCGCGGATGAACTCGATGTAGACGGTCGCCGGCAGGCGCAGGACGCGCTGTTGCGAGCCGCGCGCCAGCCCCAGCGGCAGGCCCAGCACGAGGGCCAA
>JBFWXJ010000177.1:0-11707 GCA_050187535.1 Alphaproteobacteria bacterium
GATCATGCCCGCGAGCTGCGAGCGGATGAGGTGCGGCCCCTGGGAGGAGGTGTAGACGACGTAGCGCCCGTCGCCCTTCTGGTACTCGCCGATGGCGCCGCGCGGCTCCATCGAGTTGACCACCAGGCGGTTGTTGACGAGCTCGATGGCGACCACCTTGTGCGCCCCGGCGAACGCGGCCGCCACGCCGGCCTCGTCGCCCTGTGCCCAGTCGAAGGCGACATTGCCGGGGACGTCGTCCCAGACCAGCGGCTGGCCCGGCTCGCCCGCGGTCGCCGTCCCGGTCGCGGCCGGAAGCTGCTCGTAGTCGATCTCGATCGCCTCGGCGGCATCGCGCGCCACGGCCATCGTCTCCGCGACGATGAACGCGACACCGTCGCCGACGTGGCGGACGCGCCCGTCCGCGAGCGCCGGCCGCGGCGGCAGCACCATCTCGGAGCCGTCGACGTTGGTCAGCGGCGTCAGGCAGGGCATGTCGCCGACGCCGTCCCGGCGCAGGTCGGCGCAGGTGAAGATGCCGAGCACGCCCGGCATCGCCGATGCGGCCGACGTGTCGATCCCGCGGATCAGGGCGTGGGCGTGCGGGCTGCGCAACACGTAGCCGACCGTCTGGCGCGGCAGGACGATGTCATCGGTGTAGCGCCCGTCGCCGGTGAGCAGGCGCAAGTCCTCGACGCGCCGCACCGCCTGCCCCATGCCGAACTGACCCATGGTTTTCCTCGTCGCCCTGTCACGTTGTCGCCTCGGCCGGATGCGCCCCGGCCGGAGGCCCATCGCGACCGAACCCTGCCCCCAGGTCCGATCGCGGGCGGATGATATGTTGCGGCAGGACCCGCGCCAACCGCCTTCGCCGCGCTTTCGCCGCAGGTGCGAGATGACGTCTTGCACACGGGAGTCCCAGGCGCTAGTCAACCCCTCGGGGGGGCGTCTGCCGCGGGGGCGACGCCATGAGCATGAACGAGCCTGCACGACCGGATAGACGCCTGCGTCCGGGCGATCCCGCGCCGTGGTTCACGGCGTCGACGCATTCCAACCCGGCCTATAATTTCGACACGGTGGCCGGGCGGTTCGTCGTGCTCAGCTTCTTCGGCTCTACCCGTTCGCCCGCCGGCCTAGGCATCGACCGCTTCCTGCGCACGCACGGCGAATTCTTCGACGACCAGAATTTGGTCTTCTTCGGCGTCACCGGCGATCCCGCGGACTTCGCCGAAGGCCGCGTCGCCGAGCGTATCCCCGGCATCCGCTGGTTCCAGGACTTCAACGGGGACATCGCGCGCGCCTACCGCGCCGACGCCGGCCCCGGCCCGACCGACGTGGTGCCGCAGACACTCATTCTCGACCCCGCGTTGCGGGTTCTCTACTGGATCTCGCACACCGACGGCGATGCTCACGCCCGTGCACTCGCCGGCGTGCTGTCGCGCCTGCCCCGGATCGCCGACGACGAGTGGTCGACGGGGCCGGCGCCGGTCCTGCTCGCGCCGCGCGTGCTGGAGCCTGCCTTCTGCCGGCAGCTCATCGAGCACTTCGAGGCCGAGGGCGGTTGGCCGTCGGGGCACATGACGGCGCAGGACGGCAAGTCGGTCGGCGTCCTCGACCGGTCGCGCAAGCGGCGCAACGACTGCCTGATCAAGGATCCGGCCCTGCGCCACGGCCTGCAGGCGCGCCTGTCCCGCCGCCTCGTGCCCCTGATCGAGCGTTCCTACCAGTTCACGGTCAGCCGCATCGAGCGCTACGTGGTCGCCTGCTACGATGGCGCCGACGGGGGCTTCTTCTTTCCCCATCGCGACAACACGTCGCCGGCGACACGGCACCGCCGGTTCGCCTGCACCATCAACCTCAACGCCGAGGAGTACGAAGGCGGAGACCTGCGGTTCCCGGAATTCGGGCGGCGAACCTACCGCGCGTCCACCGGCGGCGCCGTCGTGTTCTCCTGCTCGCTGGTGCACGAGGCGCTGCCCGTCACGCGCGGCCGGCGGTATGCCACCTTGCCCTTTCTCTACGACGAGGCCGCGGCCGAGATACGGGCCGCCACCCGTCACCTCGTGGTGCCCGTTCCGAAGAGCGAAGAGGCGCTGCTGGGACCCGACGACGACGCCCCTTAGACACCTCCCGACGCGCCGCGGGCGCCGTCTCGGTCGAGGCGGCGCCCGCGTCCTTCAGCGAAGGGGTCGATGCTCAGAAGGCGAAGCCGAAGCTCACCGCCGGGCGATGGTGGTAGTGGCGGTAGTAGGGCTGCGGCGCCACCACGACGCGCGGGGGCGGGGCCACGTAGACCGGCGGCGGCGGGACGTAGTAGGCCGGCGGCGGCGCCACGTAGACCGGCGGCGGGGGCGGCCGGCGGCAGATCGTCTGGCCGTAGTAGGGATCGTAGTAGCAGGCCGCCGAGGCCGGCATCGTCGCGGCCAGGACCCCGATCCCGGCGATCAGAGGGGCGGCAATCTTGAGAAGCTGGCTCATCGAGGGTCTCCCCGTTTACTGGTTCTGAAACGTCCGTCGCCGACGGGCTATTCCAGGTTCATCCGATATTCGACCGAGACCAGAAAAAGTCCGTCGGGCGGGGCGGTGGGCCCGCCGGCGGCGCGGTCGCACGCGGCCAGCGCGTCCGCAACCCGCCGAACCGGCCATCTTCCGTCGCCCACGAGCTTCAGCGTGCCGACCATATTGCGCACCTGATGATGCAGAAACGAACGGGCACGGGCTTCGATCCGTATCTCGTCGCCGGCCCGCGTGACGTCGAGCGCATCGAGCGTCTTGACCGGCGATCTCGCTTGGCATTCTGCGGCACGGAACGTGGTGAAATCGTGGCGCCCGACGAGCGATTGCGCGGCGGAATGCATCAGATCGGCATCGATTCTCCGGCGCACGTGCCAGGCGCGGCCGCGATCCAGCACCAGCGGCGCGCGCCGGTCGACGATGCGGTAGAGATATCGCCGTTCGCGCGCATGGATGCGGGCATGGAAGTCGTCGGCGACGCGCGCGACCTCGATGATCGCCACGGCGGCGGGGCGAACGTGGAAGTTGATGGCGTCGCGCACCGCGTCCACCGGCCATTCGCGCGCGAGATCGACATGGGCGACCTGCCCCGACGCGTGGACGCCGGCATCCGTGCGGCCGGCCGCGTGCAGCCGCGCTTCCTCGCCGGCGAAGCGCAGGATCGCGTCCTCGATCGCCTGCTGGACGGAAAGCCCCGTCGCCTGGCGCTGCCAGCCGCAGAAGCCGCTGCCGTCGTACTCGATCGTCAGGCGATAGCGCGGCACGGGCGCATCTCAGCCTGGCGATGGCAGCATCGTCCCGGGCGGGATCGGAAAGCCGCGCAGCACCGCGTCGGCATCGGCCGGGCCGCGGCCGGGCCGCTGCAATCGCGTCGCGCGGTAGGCGCCCTCGCCGCAGGCGATCGTCGGAGCGCCGTCGAGGACCGCGCCGGGCGCACCCGACATGTCCGCGACGACGGTTCCCGCCAGCACCCGCAGGCGCTCGCCGCCATGGACGAACCACGGCCCCGGCCAGGGGTTGAGCGCGCGCACCTGGCGGTCGATCGCGGCGGCCGGCCGACGCCAGTCGATCGCAGCTTCATCGCGGGTGATCTTGGCGGCATAGGTGACCCCCTCCGCCGGCTGCGGTGCCGCTGCCAGCCGCCCTGCCGCGACACCGTCGAGCGCCGCCACGATCAGGCGCGCGCCGACCGCGGCCAGCCGGTCGTGCAGGCTGCTCGCGGTGGTTTCGCGGTCGATCGGCACGGTCTCGGCGAGCAGCATCCCGCCGGTGTCGAGGCCCTCGTCCATCTGCATGATGGTGACGCCGGTCGCCGCGTCGCCGGCCAGGATGGCACGTTGGATAGGGGCTGCTCCCCGCCAGCGCGGCAGCAGCGAGGCGTGGACGTTGAGGCAGCCGAGGCGCGGAGCCGACAGCACCGCAGCGGGCAGGATCAGCCCATAGGCGGCGACCACGGCCGCCTCGGCGCCGAACGCCGCGAACTCCGCCTGCGCCTCGGCGTTGCGCAGGGTGCGCGGCGTGCGGACGGGAAGGCCCAGCGCCTCGGCGCGCGCCTGCACGGGGCTCGGCTGCACCTTGTGGCCGCGGCCGGCGGGCCGCGGCGGCTGGCTGTAGCAGGCGGCGACATCGTGTCCGGCCGCTACCAGCGCGTCCAGGATCGCCACGGCGAAGCCGGGCGATCCCATGAAGACGAGGCGGAGGGCCATGGCGGGACCGGTATCAGTCCTCGGTGCGCCTGGCCTTCAGGAGCTTGCGCAGGATCATGTTCCGACGCAGGGCGGAGATGTGGTCGATGAACAGGATGCCGTCGAGATGGTCGATCTCGTGCTGCAGGCACGTCGCGAGCAGATCGGTCGCGTGCACCTCGCGCCGCTCGCCTTTCTCGTCGAGGAAGCGGACCTTGACCTCGGCCGGACGCACCACGTCGGCGTAGTGCTCGGGCACCGAGAGGCATCCCTCGTTGTGCTCCGCGTCCTCGTCCGAGGCCCAGACGATCTCCGGATTGACGAAGCGCATCGGCTGCCTGGGCTCGCCCTCGCGCGCGAGGTCGAGGACGATCACGCGCTTGGCCACGCCGACCTGCGGCGCCGCCAGGCCGATGCCGGGCGCCGCATACATCGTCTCCAGCATGTCGTCCATCAGCGTGCGGGTGCTCTCGTCGACCGTCTCGACCGGCTTGGCCTTCACCTTCAGGCGCGGGTCGGGAGCGACGAGGATGGGCATGGTCGCCATATCGCGGGGTCGCTGCCTTCTCGAAGTGGAATCGTTCCGGACAGCTAGGTAAGCCGCGGAAGGCCGGGGTTCAAGCCGGTGCAGGTCCGGCCTCAGGCGGCCGGCGTCTCGGCCCAGCGCCGCTCGAACGCCCAGACATCCTCGAAGCCCATCAGCTTCGTCATCTCCGAGAACGCGAGCAGCGGCGTGGCCGCCCCCGTCGTCGTGCCGTTCGCCTTGAGCGCGCCGTAGATGCCTTCGAGGGCCGCGGCAGTCGCCATGAAGCCCGACCCCGGATAGATCGCCATGCGGTAGCCGATCGCCTTCAGCCGGTCGGGCGGCAGGACCGGGGTCCGCCCGCCCTCGACCATGTTGGCCAGCAGGGGGGCGGCGAGCCGCCGGCCGATCGTCTCCATCTCGCCCTCGCTCTCGGGCGATTCGACGAAGAGGATGTCGGCGCCGGCCTCCAGATAAGCCTCCGACCGGCGCAGCGCCTCGTCGAGGCCCAGCGACGAGCGCGCGTCGGTGCGTGCGACGATCAGGAAGTCGGCGTCAGAGCGCGCGTCGGCCGCGACGCGGATCTTGCGCACCATGTCGGCCATCGGGATGACGCGGCGCCCCGGCGTGTGGCCGCACTTCTTCGGAAACTCCTGGTCCTCGAGCTGGATGCCGGCGGCACCCGCCGCCTCGTAGCCGCGCACGGTGTGGGCGACGTTGAGCAGGCCGCCATAGCCCGTGTCCGCATCGGCCACCAGCGGCGTGGCGGTGCCGCCGGCGAACGCGGCGACCCGTTCGACCATCTGGCTGAAGGTGGCGAGCCCGGCGTCCGGCAGCCCCAGCAGCGAGGCGACGGTGCCGAAGCCCGTCATGTAGAGGCAGTCGAAGCCGATGCGGTCGGCCACCCGGGCCGAGATCATGTCGAAGATGCCGGGGGCGGTGACGAAGCCGTCGCCGCGGATGAGGGCGGCGAGGCGGCGGCGCTTCTCGGCGGCGGACGTGGTCATCGGTGCGTTTCCTCTCGTCTCTTTTCGATTCAGCGCGGCGCGCCCCCGCGCGACGGGCCGGCGGTGCGATGGAGCTGCGCCTCGCGCCAGCCGATATAGACCGCACTCGTCAGGATGACGGCGGCCCCGGCCAGCGTCCACCATGTCGGCACCTCGTCGAAGACGGCGTAGCCGATGGCGATGGCGAAGAGCAGCCGGACATAGCCGAAGCCCGCGAGGTAGCCGGCATCGGCTTCGGCATAGGCGCGCAGGAAGCAGTAGTGGCCGCCGGTCGAGAGCAGGCCGATTCCGAGGAAAAGGAGCCACTCGACCGGCGTCGGCCATTGCCAGGAGAGGACCCCCATCGGCGTCGCCAGGATCAGCGACATCGCGGTGTACCAGAGCGTGACCTTCATCGCCGGCTCGTGGCGCAGCAGCGTCTTGGCCTGGGCGACGCCGAGGCAGGTGACGACCGTACCGAAGAAGGCGATGCCGACCGCGTCCAGCGGCGTCCCGGCGCTGGGCTGCACCACCAGCAGCACGCCCGAGAACCCCACGATGACCGCCGACCAGCGCCGCCAGCGCACCTTCTCGCCCAGCAGCACGACCGCCAGCACGGTCATCACCATGGGCCCGGTGAAGCTGATGACGGTCGCATCCGCCAGCGGCAGCCGGGTCAGCGCCACGAAGCTGCAGGTGAGACCGACGGTGGCGCAGACGTTGCGCCAGACATGCCCCTTCCACCAGCGCGAGCGCAGCACCGCCGGTCCCATGGCGACCGCCTTCGGCGCCAGCACGACCAGGCCGACGGCCAACCGCATGAATACGATCTGGAAGACCGAATGATGGGCACCCAGCAGCTTCACCAGCACGAAGGTCGAGACGAGGAAGCTCTGGTCGGCGACGAACCACGCGAGCCCCCGCGTCGACGGCGCGAGGGCCGACCACCGGGCGGCGAGCGAGGGGACGGGCATGGGCGGCGGCGGAACCTACGGGGGGTTGCCGCCTGGGGCAAGCCGTGCGGTCGATGGCTTCGCCGGGCGCGACGCTGATATAAGTCGATTTCGATGCGCGACGCCGGTCGACCGATGCCCGTCCATCCTCCGGACGATTCCGCGAGCGGGGCGGTCGCGCGCCGGGCACGCTTCGAGGACCACCCGCTGGTGCCGCCGAGCCGGCCCTGGCTCTCGGCCGACGACCTGCAGTTCGTCGCGATGGCGCCGCGGCTCTTCGCCGCCGCCCTGCGGCCGGAAGGGACATGGCCGGCCGCGGCGGCGCGCATCCAGGCGCGCGGCCCGCATTCCGCGGGCGTCTCGGCATACGAGGCCGCGGCGTCGCGGCTCGGCGTCGCGCCCGAAGTGCTCGCCGACTGGATCGAACGGGGCCGCGTCGGCCGGACCGAGCACCTCATACACGGCATGGCGGCTCTCCTGCGCCGCTCCTGGACGCCGTCGGTCACGGTCGACGGGCGATCCCATCTCGACGCCGCCCTCGCCGGCGGTCGCGGCGCGGTGCTGTGGGTCGCGCATTTCTGCTTCTCCAGCCTGTTCAGCAAGATGGGGCTGGCCGCGGCCGGCTATCGCGTCGTGCATGTCAGCCGCCCCGAGCACGGGGTCTCGAAGTCCAGGATCGGCGTTGCGATCCTCAATCGGGCGCGGGCGCATGCCGAGGACCGCTTCCTCGACCGCCGCATCGTCCATGACCGCAGCGACCCGGCCGCGACCGCCGCCCGGGTGTCGGAGGTGCTGCGCGGCAACGGCATCGTGTCGATCACCGTCGGTGCCTGGGAAGGGCGGCGGATCGTGCGCGGGCCGCTGCTCGGCGGCGAGTTCCTCGTCGCGCGGGGTGCGCCCGCCCTGGCGGCATCGAACGGCGCGGCACTGCTGCCGGTCTTCACCGTGCGCGATCCCGCCGGCGGGTACCGGGTGACGATCGGGGCTCCGCTCGGCGCGGCCGCGCCGCGGCCGCGCGACTTCGTGCTGGTGGCCGTCGAGGACCTTCTCGACGCGCATGAACCGGCGATCCGCGCCGCGCCCGATCAGTGGCGCGGCTGGAAGGACTGGATGAAGCAGAGCAAGCTGCGCAATGGCTGACGCCATCACGTTCGTGCTCACGAGCTGCGGCCGCTTCGACCTGTTGGACCGCACGCTTTCCAGCTTCTTCGCCAACAACACGGCGGCGATCGCGCGCTACCTCGTGATCGAGGACAGCGGCGACGAGGCCGTGCGCGATGTCGCAGCCCGCTTCCCGCATCCGATCGAGGTGATCGTCAACGTGCCGCGCCTCGGCCAGATCGCCAGCATCGACAAGGCCTACGCGACGGTTACGACACCCTACGTCTTCCATTGCGAGGACGACTGGCGCTTCCTGCGGCCGGGCTTCATCGAGGAATCGCGCATCGTCCTGGAGGGCGATCCGACGATCTCCGTCGTCAGTTGCCGCCGCCTCGACCAGCGGCGGACCCTGGCATTCGTGCTCGACGCGCCGGTCGTGCGGTGCGGGGCCGTGACCTATCGCCGCGACGAGCGCGGGCACCCGTTCTGGGGCGGCTACACCTTCAACCCCGGCCTCCGGCGCATGGCCGACTATCGCCGGCTCGGCAGCTTCGCCCGCTGGGGCCACGAGCACGACGCCAGCCTGTTCTTCAAAAAGGCGGGTATGACGGTCGGCTATCTGGCGGAGCCGGCTTGTGAGACCACCGGGGCCGACCGCCGCCTCCCGAAGCCCGATCTCCGCCGGGATGCCTAGGCGGCCGGCGGCCTCAGAACGTCCGCCGCCAGCGCACCAGCATGCCGGCCGCCTGGCTCTCGATGTCGCGGATGCGCTCGGTCTTCCAGCCGACCTCGACGGCGATTCCGCCGGGCCAGGCGTAACCGCCGGTGGCGGCCAGCAGGTGGTCGGTGCGGCCTTCGCCCACGCGGCCCGACGCCGTGAGCGTCGCGAGCCAGCCGCCATGGGAGAGGGTGGCGGCCGCGGTCAGGAACCGCACCTCGCCGTCGCCGCCGGCGAAGCGGCGGAAGTGGGCATACTCGACGAGCGGACGAAGGTAGGTCCCCTCGTCCAGCCGCCAGGTCCAGCGGGCACCGGCGGCCAAGCCGTCCTCGTCATGGGCTTCGGTCGCGCCCGCCCGCTGGTGCCGCCAGCCGACCGTATAGGAGAGGTCGAGCGGCCCACCGACGCCTTGGCCGGTCATGGCGACCGTAAAGGATTCCAGGCTGCGGGTGTTCGATAGGCCGCCATCTTCCGGTCGGACCCGGCCGGGCCGGAAGGTCGTCGGCGCCCCGAAGTCGGGACGGGTGAAGAGGGACTGGCTCGTCACCGTCGAGTCCAGGAAGAACGTCGATGCCACCAGCGCATGCCGACCGCCGGCCGCGTCGTGCCATTTGAGCTTGCCGCCGCCGCCGATCCGATCCGCCGTCTCGTATTCCTGGACGATGCGGCGGCCGAACATGATGGGCGCATGGTCGAAGGCGAACCCGAACGTCGCGTTGAACTTGCCGGCGAAGAGGCCGACATCGTCGTCCTCGTAATCGACATAGAGTTCCTCCAGCCACAGGCCGTGACCGCCGAACACGCGGTCCCGGGCCACGCGCTCGACCGGCTCCAGCTTGAGGCTGCTGCGGATCGCCCAGCGGGGGTCGAGCTCGAGCGCCGTCAGCAGGGTCGACCGCGTGAGGAACTGGTCCACCTCGCGGCGGCCGTTGCTCGACCGGTAGACGCTTTCCAGCTGGAAGCGGCCGTAGGTGAGGCCGGTCAGCCGCGGATAGGCGGGCTCCTGGGCGGCGGCGGCGCTCGCCGCGAGGATGGCCGCCAGCGCCGCCGCTCCACCATGCGCCATGCGGCCCCTCCTTCCGTGGTCGCCACCGCGATGCCGGTCGTCACGGCCGCCAGCCCGACCACCAGGCTGGCACCCATCGCCTCGTCCAGGACGACCGCGCCGAGCAGGCCGGCGGCCAGCGGATTGACCGCGACCGACACGGCGACCCGCGTCGGGGTGGCATGTGCCAGCGCCAGCGCCCACAACCAGAACACCAGGGCCGCGCAGACGATCCCGAGATACGCGACCGCGGTCCAGTCGGAGACGGAAAGCCCTTCCAGTGTCGCAGGGCCGCCATCGCTCCAGGATACGAGCGCAAGGGCAATCGCGCCGGCGCCCATGCCGCAGGCGGTGAAGGGCACGGGGCCGGAGCGCGCGATCAGCGGGCGCGACAGCACGTTGTAGAGTGCCATGCAGGACGCGGCCCCGACCATCACGAGGTCGCCGCGCCAGGCGCCGGCCGGGGCGTCGGCCAGGCCCGCCCCCAGCGCGGCCGCGACCCCGCCCACGGCCAGCAGCACGCCCACCGTCTTGCGCCGCGTCAGGTGCTCGACCCTCAGCAGGGCGGCCGCCGCCATGGTGAGGAGCGGCAGGGTGGAGAGCGCCAGCGCCCCGCGCGCGGCCGTCGTCAGTGCCAGCGCCGCGTTGAAGAGCCAGGGGAAGACGGCGAAGAAGAGGAGGCCGACCGCGGCGACCGCGGGCAGGTCGCGCCGCGACGGCCAGCGCCCGCCGGCGACGGCTGCGATCGGTGCCAGTACGGCGAAGCCGATGGCGAAGCGCGCGGCGCCCAGCGTCGCCGGGTCGAGGCGGTCGGCGAGATGCCGCGTGATCGCCACCGCCGTGCCGCCGAGCGCGCTCGAGGCCACCGCCGCCGTCACGCCGATCGTCTCCGCCATCTCCCGCACTCCTTCGTTGCGGGTTGGGAAGCTATGCACGCGCTAAGAATCAGGACATCGAATATACGAAATGCGATACATTCCAAAGAGTGATGGAACTCGACCTGCTGCGCAGCTTCGTCGCGATCGTCGACCAGGGCTCGCTGACCCGGGCGGCGACCACGCTCAACCGCACGCAATCGGCGGTCAGCATGCAGCTCCGCCGCCTGGAGGAGCGCGTCGGGACGGTATTGCTGACCCGCGGCCGCGTCGGCGTGGCGCTGACGCCGGCGGGCGAAGGGCTGATCGGCCATGCCCGGCGGATGCTGGCGCTGGAGGCCGACGCGCTGGCGGGCCTGCGCGCCCATGGCACCGAGGGGCGCGTGCGTCTGGGTGCGATGGAGGACTATGGTGCGGCCCTGATGCCCGACGTGCTGGCGCGCTTCGCCGCCGCCTTCCCGCGCATCCGCGTCGAGCTGGAGACGGGGCTGACCGCGGGCATGCCGGAGCGCGTCGGCCGCGACTTCGACCTCGCCGTCGTCATGCACCCCGCCGGCGAGGGTGGCGGCACGCTGCTGCGGCGCGAGGCGGCCCTGTGGGTCGGCGCCGCCGGCTGGGCCGATCCGGCGCCGGAGCCCGTAGCACTGGCGCTGCATCCGCAGGGCTGCCTCTTCCGGCAATGGGCACTGGCGGCACTCGACGCCGCCGGGCGGTCCTGGCGGCTGGCCTTCGTCAGCCACAGCCCGGCCGCGGTCGAGGCGGTGTTGCGCCGCGGGCTGGCGGTCGGCGTCGCCAAGGCCGGCATCTTCCCGGCCGGTCTCGGGCGGCCGGACGGGCTGCCGGCGCTGCCGGCGGCCGATATCCGCCTCCACGCCGCACCCGGTATCGGCCCCGCCGCGCGCCTGCTGGCGGGGCATATCGCGGCGGCGTTCGGTCAGCCATTATCTTGACCTGACCCCGCCCCCATCTCTATCGCCGGTCCTGAACACCCCAGAGGGCGGCGACAGCCCGCCCGATCCCGGAGCCCGCCCCATGTCCGAGACCCCCGTTACCGTGCTGACCGGCTATCTCGGCGCCGGCAAGACGACGCTGCTGAACCGCATCCTGACCGAGCCGCACGGCAAGCGGTACGCCGTCATCGTCAACGAGTTCGGTGCGATCGGCATCGACAACGACCTCATCGTCGACGCGGACGAGGAGGTCTTCGAGATGAACAACGGCTGCATCTGCTGCACCGTGCGCGGCGACCTCATCCGCATCATCGACGGGCTGATGAAGCGCCGGGACAAGTTCGACGCGATCATCGTCGAGACGACGGGCCTGGCCGA
>JBFWXJ010000178.1:0-11700 GCA_050187535.1 Alphaproteobacteria bacterium
GGCGCGCATCTGCATCGCCTCGCCCGGACAGGCGACGGCGACGACGCGCTCGCCGACGCCGCTGTCGCCGATCGCCCGGCGCCAGTCGTCGGTCGACTGGTTGTCGTAGAGGAAGAAGCGTTCGACACCGACCGACGCATGGAACTGCAGCCACTCCCCCAGGTAGGGCGCCTCGTTGCGGAAGATCGCCCCGACGGCCAGCGTAGTGGCCGCCATCGCGTCAGAACCCGTCCATCGGCATGGCGCCGTCGGCAACGATCCGCATGAGGTAGCGTCCGTAGTCGTTGGACTTCATGCCCCCCGCCAGCCGCTCGAGCTGGCCCGCGTCGATGAAGCCCATGCGGAAGGCCACCTCCTCGACACAGGCGATCTTGAGGCCCTGGCGGGCCTCGACCGTGCGGACGTACTCGGATGCCTCCAGCAGCGATTCGTGCGTGCCGGTGTCGAGCCAGGCATAGCCGCGGCCCATGCGCTCGACCCGCAGGCGCCCCTTCTCCAGGTAGCGGTTGTTGACGTCGGTGATCTCCAGCTCGCCCCGCGGCGACGGCTTCACCGCCGCGGCGATGTCGCAGACCTCCTCGTCGTAGAAATAGAGGCCGGTCACCGCCCAGTTCGACTTGGGCGCCTTCGGCTTCTCCTCGATGCTCGTGGCGCGGCCGGCGTCGTCGAAGGCGACGACGCCGTAGCGTTCGGGGTCGCGCACCCAGTAGCCGAAGACGGTGGCGCCGTCCGGCTCGGTCGCCGCCTTGCGCAGGAGGTTGGTCAGGCCGTGCCCGTAGAAGATGTTGTCGCCCAGGACCAGCGCGGAGCGCTCGCCGCCAACGAAGTCGCGGCCGATGACGAAGGCCTGCGCCAACCCTTCCGGCCGCGGCTGCTCGCGGTAGACGAGGTTGATCCCCCACTGGCTGCCGTCGCCGAGAAGCTGGCGGAACTGCGCCTGGTCCTGCGGCGTGGTGATGACGAGGATGTCGCGGATGCCGGCCAGCATGAGCGTGGTCAGCGGGTGGTAGATCATCGGCTTGTCGTAGATCGGCAGCAGCTGCTTGCTGACCACGCGCGTGATCGGATAGAGGCGCGTGCCGGCGCCGCCGGCCAGGATGATGCCCTTCATGTCGTCCGTTCTCCGCCCTCGGCGGCCGTGAGCTCGTCCAGGACAACGGACAGGTCGGTCCGCCAGTCCGGCGCTGCGATGCCATATGCGGCGGCGAGCCGCCCGCAATCGAGCACCGAGTTGGCGGGGCGTCGGGCCGGGGTCGGGTAGGCGCTGGTCGGGATCGCGTGCAGGGCCGGCCGCCGCCCGATACGCCGCGCCATCTCCGCGAAGATCGCGTCGGCGAAGCCGTGCCACGTCGTGGCCGGCGCGCCGGAGAAGTGGAAGGTGCCCCAGGCCGCGTCGCCGGCCGCGATCCGGCGGGCGACCGCGACCGTCGCCGCGGCGATGGCGTGCGCGGCGGTCGGCCCGCCCCGCTGGTCGTCGACGACGCGCATCTCCGGCCGCTCGGCGCCCAGCCGCCACATCGTCCGCACGAAGTTGTGGCCGTGGGCGGCGAAGACCCAGCTCGTGCGCAGGATGACGTGGCGGTCGGTCGCCGCGCGCAATGCCCTCTCACCCGCCTCTTTCGATCGGCCATAGACGCCGAGCGGGGCGACCGGGTCGTTCTCGCGCCGGGCGCCGGGCGTGTCGCCGTCGAAGACGTAGTCGGTCGAATAGTGAATGACCGGCGCGCCGACCGAGGCGGCCGCGGCCCCGACGACGCCGGGAGCGGTGGCGTTGACCGCGAAGGCCCTGTCGACGTCGGATTCGGCCTTGTCGACGGCCGTGTAGGCGCCGGCGATCACCACCAGCCCCGGCGCGGCGGCGCGGATCCCGGCCTCCAGCGCGGCCGCATCGGCGATGTCGAGGTCGGCGCGTGTGCGGCCGTCGATGCGCCAGCCCTCGGGCCAGCGGGCCCGCAGCAGCTCGCGACCGACCTGCCCGCCCGCCCCGAGGACGAGGACCTTCACGCGGCGGCACCCCCGCCGAGGCCGACCCGCCGGCGGTAGTCGCCCGACCGGATCGCCTGCCACCACTCGCGATTGTCGAGATACCAGCGGACCGTCTTGGCGATGCCGGACTCGAACGTCTCCTGCGGCCGCCAGCCGAGCTCGGCCTCGATCTTGGCGGCGTCGATGGCGTAGCGCAGGTCGTGCCCGGGCCGGTCGGTGACGAAGCCGATCAGCTTCTCATGCGGGCAATGCTCGGACCCCGGCTCCGCCGCGTCGAGCAGGCCGCAGATCGTGCGCACGACCGTGATGTTGGTGCGTTCGCAGTCGCCGCCGATGTTGTAGCTCTCGCCGATCCGGCCCTTCTCGACGACGAGGCGCAGCGCGCGGGCATGGTCGTCGACATGCAGCCAGTCGCGCACGTTCTCGCCCTTGCCGTAGACCGGCAGCTTCTCCCCGCCCAGCGCCTTGATGATCATCAGCGGGATCAGCTTCTCGGGAAACTGGTAGGGCCCGTAGTTGTTCGAGCAGTTGCTGATGACGATCGGCAACCCGTAGGTGTGGTGCCAGGCACGCACGAGATGGTCGGAGGACGCCTTGCTCGCCGAATAGGGCGAGTTGGGCGCGTAGGGCGTCTCCTCGGTGAAGACGCCGGTTGCCCCCAGCGCCCCGAACACCTCGTCGGTCGAGACGTGGTGGAAGCGGAATCGCGCCTGCCCGGCGGCGTCGAGCCCGCGCCAGTAGGCGAGCACCTCCTGCAGCAGCGCGAAGGTGCCGACGATATTGGTCTCGATGAACGCCGCCGGCCCGTCGATCGAGCGGTCGACATGGGTCTCGGCCGCAAGATGCATGATCGCATCCGGCCGGTGCGCGGCGAGGATGCGCCGCATCGCCGCGCGGTCGCCGATGTCCGCCTGCTCGAAGCGGTAGCGGTTGCTGTCCGCGACGGGGTCGAGCGACGCCAGATTGGCGGCGTAGGTCAGCTTGTCGACGTTGACGACTTCCCAGCCGACGTCGCCCACGAGGTGGCGGATGACGGCCGAGCCGATGAAGCCGGCGCCGCCGGTGACGAGGACGCGCATGGCTCAGGCCGCCTCTGCCCGATAGGTGAAATAGGCCGGGAGGTCGGCCAGCAGCGGCTGGCGACGGTCCTTGTCGGAGAGCACGGCCATCGCCGCGTCGACCGGCCAGTCGATGCCGATCTCCGGGTCGTCCCAGCGCACGCCCTTGTCGCAGGCCGGCGCGTAGTAGGAGGTGACCTTGTAGAGGACCTCGGTGTCCGGCTCGATCGTGCAGAACCCGTGGGCGAAGCCGGCCGGAATCCAGAGCTGGTTCCATTCGGCGGCGCTGATCGTCACGGCGACGTGCCGGCCGTAGGTCGGCGAGCCGCGCCGGACGTCGACCGCGACGTCGACGATGGCGCCGCGCGCGACGCGCACCAGCTTGCCCTGGGCGTGGGGGTCGGTCTGGAAGTGCAGGCCGCGGATGGTGCCGACGGTCGCGGAGAAGGAGTGGTTGTCCTGGACGAAGTCGTCCGGAATGCCGGCCGCCGCGAAGGCGTCGCGCCGGTAGACCTCGGAGAAGAAGCCGCGTGCATCGCCCCGGCGTTCGGGCAGCACGAGCTTCACTTCCGGGATGGCGGTTTCGACGATGCGCATCTTCAATATGACGTCCGGCTCTTACCACGCGCCTCGGAAACGCGGCAAGGAGACGGCACCGATCCGGGGGGATGGCGGCCTCAGAGGCGCCTCGGCCACCGGCGAGCCCTGTGGAAGACGCGTAGGACGAACACCGTCTGGCGCTGCACCTTGTAGGCCGCGGTGTAAGGCGTTCGATTTACGATGAGCTCGCGTACACCGTGGAGCCGTCCCGGACGACCGATCAGAGGATGGCCGGAAGGAATTTCTACCTGGCCGACGATCTCCCCGATCACCCGCCGGGCGGCGTCCGGATCATCATCCGAGATGTACTCGGCAATCTCCAGCAGGTCTTCAGACTTGTGCGGCTGCCACTCAACGCGCACGCTTGGCGGCCTTGGCGATACGGGCCTCCAGTTTCGCCCTCACCTCCGCCACCACCTGATCGTGGGGAATGCTCGGTCGTGGGTCGTCCAAAGATTTTTGCACTTCCGCCCGAAACCATTCGTCGTACCCCGGCTCCGGAGCTTCCCGACTTTCGACATAGTCGCGCATGAGATCGCGCAACACCTCCGCTGCCGACCTATCGGTCGACTCGGCTGCAGCCACGAACGCGGTCTTCAGTTCGGCCGGCAAGCGGAAACTGAAGCTCTCCTCGGGTGACTGTCGCTCGGCTCGGGTCATCTGGGCTCTCCGCCGGTTCCAACGACATCATAGCCCATCAGGGGCGCCCGCTCACCGCGTCCCTCATCCCAGCATCGCGGCCAGCGTCTCGACCCGGTCGGCCTCGACGGCGGGCTTGTCCCAGCGGATGCGGGCGACGCGCGGGAAGCGCATGGCGAGGCCGGACTTGTGGCGGGTCGAGCGCTGGACGCCGTCGAAGGCGATCTCCAGCACCAGGCCCGGCGCCACCTCGCGGACCGGGCCATAGCGGCGCACGGTGTTGTTGCGCACCCAGCGGTCGAGAGCCGTCAGTTCCTCGTCGGTGAAGCCGAAATAGGCCTTGCCGACCGGCACCAGCCCATCGGCTGCCCACAGCCCGAAGGTGTAGTCGGAATAGAAGGACGACCGCTTGCCGTGGCCGCGCTGGGCATACATCAGCACGCAATCGACATTGAGCGGGTCGCGCTTCCACTTGAACCAGTGGCCCTTCGGTCGTCCGGCCATATAGGGGCTGTCCAGGCGCTTCAGCATCAGCCCCTCGATGCCTTCGGCCCGGGCGCCGGCCCGGCGCGCCGCCAGCTCCGGCCAGTCGGCGAAGGGGACGAGCGGCGAGACGTCCATGCGGGCCGGCCGCTGCCGGGCGTGCCACGCCTCCAGCCGCGACCGCCGTTCCGCGAACGGCAGGGCGCGCAGGTCCTCCCCACGGTCGAAGAGGATGTCGTAGAGCCGGACGAAGGCCGGATGGGTCGCCATCTGGCGCGCCGTCACGGCCTTGCGGTTGAGGCGCTGCTGCAGGTCGTTGAAGGGCGCAACCTCGCCGTCCCGGCCGACCAGAAGCTCGCCGTCGAGGACCGCCGTGAAGTCGACTGCCGCCAGGACATCGGGAAAGGCGCCGCCCACGTCCTCGCCGGTGCGCGAGAACAGGCGTCGCTCGCGCTCCGTCGCCACGAGCTGGACGCGGATGCCGTCCCATTTCCATTCGGCCGCGAAGTCGGCGGGCGCCATGCCGGCGAGGTCGACGTCCTCCAGCGGATGGGCCAGCATCAGCGGCCGGAAGCGGGCGCCCTCGTCCGCCGACGGACGCGGCGCATCTCCGGCCGCCCAGGCGAAGAGCCCCTCATAGGGCGGTACAAGCGCGTGCCAGACCTCCTCCACCTCCTCGACCGTCGCAGCACCCAGGCCGGCCACCGCCGTCTTGGCGAGGCGCGCCGAGACGCCGACACGCATCCCGCCGGTCATCAGCTTGAGCAGGGCCCAGCGGCCGGTCGCATCCAGCGCGTCGAGCCAGCCTTCGACCAGCCGCGGCACCTCGGTGCGCCCGGCGCGGCCGAGGCGCTCGACGATGGCCGAGAGCTCGGGCGATGCGTTGGCGCCCGGCCGGGCCGGCCAGATCAGCGCCACGGTCTCGGCCAGGTCGCCCACGAAGTCGTAGGACCAGGCGAACAGCTCGGGATCGACGCGCTCGCCGACGAGGCCGCGGATCATCGCCGGCTTGGCGGCGGGAAAGGAGAGCGTGCCCGTCAGCGCGGCCAGCGCCCAGCCGCGGTCGGGGTCGGGGGTCTCGCCGAGATAGGCCTGGAGCAGGCGCAGCTTGCCGTTGCGCGACGGCGTGAAGACGAGCGCGTCGAGCAGGGCCGCGAAGCGGTTCACGACTCCTCCTCGTCGAAGCCGACCAGCGCCAGCGCGCGGGCATCGAAGCCCTTGGCGCGAGCGGCATGGACGAGCGCCTCCTCCCGGCCATGCGTGACCCAGACACGCGGCGCGCCGACGTCGTCCAGCGTCCGCAGGAGCTCGTCCCAGTCGGCGTGGTCCGAGATCACCAGCGGCAGCTCGACCCCGCGCTGGCGGGCGCGCTGGCGGACCCGCATCCAGCCGGACGCCATGGCGACGATCGGGTCGGCCAGCCGCCGCGCCCAGCGGTCCGCGACGGCACTGGGCGGAGCCAGGACGAGCGCGCCCGCCAGCCGCCCGGCGCCGGTGACCGTCGCCGGCTCGAGGGGCCCGAGATCGATCCCGTGCTCCCGGTAGAGATCGCAGAGGGCGGCGAGCGCGCCGTGGATGAAGATCGGCCGGTCGTAGCCGGCTTCGCGCAACAGGCGGATCAGCCGCTGGCACTTGCCGAGCGCATAGACGCCGACGACCAGCGAGCGGTCGGCGTTGCGGCGATGAATGTCGAGCAGGCGCGCGACTTCCGCCCCGTCGTCGGGGTGGCGGAAGACCGGCAGGCCGAACGTCGCCTCGGTGACGAAGACGTCGCAGGGAACCGGCTCGAAGGCGGGGCAGGTCGGGTCGCGGCGGCGCTTGTAGTCGCCGGAGACGACGATCCGGCTGCCGCGGTGCTCCAGCACCGCCTGGGACGAGCCCAGGATGTGCCCGGCCGGGGCGAGCCGGACCCGGACGCCGCCGATCTCGATGCTCTGGTGGTGCCCCAGCGCCTCCGTCGCCCCCGCGAAGCCCTCGCCGTAGCGGGCCCGCATGATCGCCAGCGTCTCCGCCGTCGCCAGCACCCGGCCATGGCCGCCACGGGCATGGTCGGAATGGCCATGGGTGACGACCGCTCGGTCGACCGGCCGGACGGGGTCGATGAAGAAATCGCCGGGAACGCAGTGGAGACCCTCCGGCCGGACGGCGATCCAGTCCTCCGGCCGCGGCGCGAGCTCGACCATGGCAGCCGATATAGGTGCGCGGGCGCCGGCGTGACAGTTGCGCGCGGCCACCAGCGGCGACTAATACTCGGCCCGATCGCCGATGTTCACGCTCGACCCAAGGCTGGCCGCCGACACACTGCCGGTATCGCGCCTCGCGCTCTGCGACGTGCTGCTGATGGACGAACCGGCGTTCCCCTGGCTGATCCTGGTGCCGCGCCGCGGCGGCGTGCGCGAGATCATCGACCTGTCGCAGGCCGATCGCCGGTTGCTCGCCGATGAGACCGCGTTCGCGTCGGAGGTCGTGGCCGCGCTCCATGCCCCCGACAAGCTCAACGTGGCGGCGCTCGGTAATATGGTGCCGCAGCTTCATGTCCACGTGATCGCCCGCTTCGAGCGGGATGCAGCCTGGCCGCGGCCGGTCTGGGGAGCGGTCGAGCGTTCGCGGCATCCGCCAGGCGGAGCCGCCGCCGCCGCGGCGCGCTTCGCCGCGGAGATCGCCCGCCGCGTGACCGATGCCTGAGGCGCGGCCCGCGGCCGCCGCTCCGGGGTGGCTCGCCGGCGAGCGCGCGGCATTGCGACAGCTGGACGAGCTGACCGGCCGCAAGCAGTTCCGCCGGGCGCTGGCCGCGGCGTCGGAAGCAGCGCGGCGCCTTCCCGGGAGCGCCAGGCTGCACGGCGCCCGCGGCCGCATCGCCGAGCACCTGGTCTCCTCCGATCCGGACCGCTCCGCCTCCTATTCCGCCACCGCGGTCGAGGCCTATTCCGAGGCCCAGCGGATCGACCGGGGCGACCCCGAGGCGGCGGCCGGCCTCGCACGGGCGCTCGATCGCCGCGGCGACGTCGATGCGGCACGGGCCGTCCTGGCGCCCCATCTCGTCCAGCCGGTGCGGTCGGCAAAGGTGGCCGCGGCGTTTGCGGCGATCGCCGGCCGCACCGGCGAGGCCGAGCTCGCGGTGTCGATCGCCGGCGACTTCCTGTCGGGTGATCCGGACCGCGACGACATCGTGCTCCTGCATGCGACGGCGCGGCTGCTCGACCGGCTGGGGCGCCACGACGAGGCTTTCCGCTACGCCCGGCTCGGCAACGAGGCCTTCGTGCGCAGGCAGCTCGGGAAGAGCTTCCGTACGGGCGAACTCGGCCGCACCGCCGACACGTTGATCGCCGCGACGCCGCGTGCCGCCATGCTGGCCATGCCGCCGGCCGCTCACTATTCCGAACTGCCTGTTTTCATCGTCGGCATGGGACGATCGGGGACGACTCTCGTCGAGCAGATCGTCGCCGGCCACCCGGCCGCCCATGGCGCCGGCGAGCGCCGGGCGCTCGCCAATACCGTGAAGCAGCTCGCGCGGAGTACCGGCATCGGCTACGCGGAAGGAGCGTCGGCATGGCCGGCGGAGGCCGTCGACCAGGCCGCCGCAACCTACCTGGAGCGGCTGGCAGCACTCGCACCTGACGCGCGGCGGATCACCGACAAGCTGCCGCAGAACTTCCTGCGGCTTCCCCTTATCCAGCGCATGCTTCCCGGCGCGCGCGTCATTCATTGCCAGCGCAACCCGCTCGACGTCTGCATCTCGGCCTATTTCCAGCAGGACAAGGTACCGGCCGCCGAAACCTGGGATCTGTACGCCGCCGGCGTCGCCTACCGCGACTACGAGCGACTCATGGCCCATTGGGCGCGCGTCCTCGACCTGCCCGTGCTCACCGTCCAGTACGAACACCTGACGGAGCGGCCCGAAACCGAGGCGCGCAGAATCATCGCGTTTCTCGGGCTCGAATGGGATCCGGTGTGCCTGGAGACCGACCGCAACCGCCGGGTGGTGGACACCTCGAACTACGCGGCCGTCCATCGTCCGATCCACGGCGAGGCGGTCGGTCGCTGGAAGCGCTACCGAAGACAGATCGATCCCCTCATCGACGCATTGAACGGCAAGCCGGCACCCGCTTCGGGCTGACGCCGGCCGCTCCGCAGAGGAAATTGGCCCGCCCCCCGCCCGTGCTGCCGCCGCGCTTCCGTGCCTGGTTCGACGGGCGCGGCTGGCACCCCCATCCGCACCAGCTGGCGCTGCTCGCCGCCGCGGAGGCCGGCCGCTCCGCGCTGCTGATCGCGCCGACCGGCGGCGGCAAGACGCTGGCCGGCTTCCTGCCATCCCTGATCGGGCTCGACGCCGCACCCCGCGACGGGCTCCACACACTCTACGTCTCGCCCCTGAAGGCGCTGGCGGTCGACATCCAGCGCAATCTCCAGGTGCCGATCGACGAGATGGGCCTGCCGATCACCGTGGAGACACGCACCGGCGACACGCCCGCGGCCCGGCGCGCCCGGCAGCGCCGCCGCCCCCCGCAGATGCTGATGACGACACCGGAATCGCTCGCCCTCATGCTGTCCTGGGGCGACGCCGCGACGATGTTCGAGGGCCTGCAGGTGGTGGTGGTCGACGAGCTCCACGCGCTGGCGGGCACCAAGCGCGGCGACCTCCTGGCACTGGGGCTGGCGCGCCTCGCGCGGCTGGCCCCGGCGAGCCGCCGCGTCGGCCTGTCGGCGACGGTGGCCCATCCGCAGGCGCTGGCGCGCTGGATCGGGGCCGGAGTCGGCGAGGTCGAGACCGTCGGCGGCGAGCCCGGAGCGCCGCCCGACATCTCGATCCTGATCCCCGAAGGACCCCTGCCCTGGGCGGGTCACATGGCGATCCACGCCATGCCCGCGGTCTACCGGGAGATTCGCGCCGCCGGCACGACGATCGTGTTCGTGAACACGCGCGCCCAGGCCGAGCTGGTGTTCCAGGCGCTGTGGCGGCTGAACGACGCGAACCTGCCGATCGCGCTGCACCACGGCAGCCTCGCGGTCGAGCAGCGGCGGCGGGTCGAGGCGGCGATGGCCGCCGGCCGCCTGCGCGCCGTCGTCGCAACTTCCTCGCTCGACCTCGGCATCGACTGGGCGGCCGTCGACCTCGTGATCCAGGTCGGCGCGCCCAAGGGAGCGAGCCGCCTGATCCAGCGCGTCGGGCGTGCCAATCACCGGCTCGACCGACCGAGCCGCGCCATCCTGGTACCGGCCAACCGTTTCGAGGTCCTGGAATGCCGGGCCGCGCTGGATGCGGTCATGGAAGGCACCCTCGACGGCGCCGTGCCGCGGCCGGGCGGCCTCGACGTGCTGGCCCAGCACGTACTGGGCACCGCCTGCGCCGGCCCGTTCGATCCCGATGCGCTCTATGACGAGGTGGCAGCGACGCAGCCTTATGAAGGCCTGCCGCGGCGGGACTTCGACGACGTCGTCGGCTTCGTCGAGAACGGCGGCTATGCGCTGGGCGCCTACGAGCAGTGGCACCGGCTGCGGCGCGATCCGGACGGACGGCTCGGGCTGGCGCATCCGGCGATCGCCCGGCGCTACCGCATGAACGTCGGGACGATCGTCGAAGCCACCACCCTGAAGGTGCGCCTGGGGCGCGGCCGCGCGCTCGGGGAGGTCGAGGAATACTTCGCCCAGGGCCTCGTCCCCGGCGATACCTTCCTCTTCGCGGGACAGCTTCTACGTTTCGAGCGCATCCGCGACATGGCGGTCGAGGCGATGCGCGGCGGCACGGGCGAGCCGAAGATTCCCGCCTACGCCGGCGGGCGGATGCCGCTCACCACCCATCTGGCCGACCGTGTGCGCGCCCTACTCGCACGCCCGTCCCGCTGGGACGACCTACCGGCACCCGTCCATGAGTGGCTCGACCTGCAGCGCTGGCGATCGGTGCTGCCCGACGCCGACGGCCTGCTGGTCGAGACGTTTCCCCGCGGTCGGGTGCAGTACCTCGTCGCCTACTGCTTCGAGGGCCGCAACGCGCATCAGACGCTGGGCATGCTGCTGACGCGGCGCATGGAGCGGGCCGGGGCCAAGCCGCTCGGCTTCGTCGCCACCGACTACGTCATCGCCATCTGGAGCCTGGAGGAAGCCCGCGATCTCGGCACCCTTTTCGCCGAGGACATGCTGGGCGACGACCTGGAGGAATGGATGGCCGAATCGACGCTGCTGAAGCGCACTTTCCGCAACGTTGCCGTGGTCGCCGGGCTGATCGAGCGCCGCCATCCCGGGCAGGAGAAGAGCGGCCGGCAGGTCACCTTCAACGCCGACCTCATCTACGATGTGCTTCGTCGGCACGAGCCGGGGCACGTGCTGTTGCGCGCGACGCGGGCCGACGCCGCGGAAGGGCTAACCGACGTGCGTCGGCTTGCAGGCTTCCTCGCGCGAATCCAGGGCCGAATCCAGCACCGCCGACTGCCGCGGATTTCTCCGCTCGCGGTACCCGTGCTGCTGGAGATAGGCCGGGAGGGCGTCGCCGACAGTGCCCGCGAGGCACTCCTCGAGGAGGCGGCCGCCGCCCTCGTCGCGGAGCTCGACGACGAGGGCGGGATTCAGGGCGCGCTGCCGGTGTGAAGCCTATTCGCCGGGCTCGGCGCCGCGGCGCTCGCGATTGAAGCGCGCCGCGTCGCGCTCGGTCTGGCCGCCGCTGTACCCATAGGGCTGGTGCGGGCGAGCGTCCACCCGCGGGGGTGGGCGGTTGTCGGGGCGGTAGTCCGGCCGATGGTCGGGACGGTTGTCGCGACGCCAATCACCGCGATCGCGGTCATTGTCCCAGCGGCGCGGCGGATCGTAGCGCGGCGGGTCGTATCGCGGAGTCGCATAGTAGGTGGGGCTGCCGTAGTAACCCGGCGACGAGTAGTAGCCGCTGCCGTAGTAGGCGCTGCCGCCGTAGTACCCGCTGCCGCCATAGTAGCCATCATCGACG
>JBFWXJ010000179.1:0-11661 GCA_050187535.1 Alphaproteobacteria bacterium
ATCATCGTGGTCGCCGCCTTCAACATCATCTCCTCGATGATCATGCTGGTGAAGGACAAGGGGCGGGATATCGCCATCCTGCGCACCATGGGGGCGACGCGCGGCATGGTGCTGCGCATCTTCTTCCTGACCGGCTCCACGATCGGCATCGTCGGCACGCTGGCGGGTTTCGGCCTGGGGCTGGCGTTCTGCGAAAACATCGAATCCATTCGCCAGGGCCTGCAGGCGCTGACAGGCACGCCGCTCTTCTCGCCCGAGGTCTACTTCCTGTCGCGCCTGCCCGCGATCATCGACTGGCACGAGGTGAGCCAGGTGCTGGGCATGGGGCTGGTGCTGTCGTTCCTCGCCACGATCTATCCGGCCTGGCGGGCGGCCCGCCTCGATCCGGTCGAAGCGCTGCGCTACGAATGACCGGCCGTCCCGCCGACAGAGGCCCGCCCGCGCTGGAGCTGCGCGGCGTGGTGCGCACCTACCGGCAGGCCGCCGGTGCGCTCGAGGTGCTGCGCGG
Source organism: Alphaproteobacteria bacterium (assembly GCA_050187535.1). Classification (GTDB taxonomy): domain Bacteria; phylum Pseudomonadota; class Alphaproteobacteria; order ATCC43930; family Allostellaceae; genus Allostella. The sequence goes on from JBFWXJ010000179.1 coordinate 509, forward strand.
CGCCGCCCTCTCGCTGCATTCGGGCGAGATCGTCGCCCTGGTCGGCCCGTCGGGTGCGGGCAAGTCGACGCTCCTGCATGTCGCCGGCCTCCTGGAGAAGCCCGACGGCGGCTCGGTCATCGTCGAGGGCAAGGCGACCGAGAAGCTCGATGACGGCAGCCGGACGCGGCTCAGGCGCGAGACGGTCGGCTTCGTCTACCAGTTCCACCACCTGCTGCCCGAGTTCTCGGCGCTCGAGAACGTGATGATCCCGCAGATGGTTGCCGGCGTGCCGCGCCGGGCCGCGCGCGAGCGGGCGAAGGCGCTGCTCGCCCGCGTCGGCCTGTCCGCACGCGAGAGCCATCGCCCCGCACGCCTCTCGGGCGGCGAGCAGCAGCGGGTGGCCATCGTCCGCGCGCTAGCCAACGACCCGCGCGTGCTGTTGGCCGACGAGCCGACCGGCAACCTCGATCATGCGACGGGCGACCGCGTGATGGGGGAGCTGATCGCGCTGGTGCGCGACACCGGTCTCGCCGCGCTCGTCGCCACCCACAACCTGGCATTGGCCGAGCGCATGGACCGCGTGGTCGAACTGCGCGAGGGCTTGCTGACGCCCTACGGGGGCTGAGAGGCGCCATGACCGACCCCGCCGGCAACGAGCCGCGCATCGACCCGATGGAGATCCTGGAGGGCATCCGGGAGTGGGTCGAGGTCGAGACGCCGAGCAGCGACGGTGTCGCGGTCAACATGCTGGTCGACAAGGTCGAGCGCCAGGTGGCCCAGCTCGGCATGACGGTCGACCGCTTCCCCGGCCGCGACGGCTTCGGCGATACGCTGCGCGCCCGCTCGCCCTGGGGCGGCGACGGGCCGGGCATCGTCGTGCTCGCCCATCTCGACACCGTCTGGGACAAGGGCACGCTCGGCATCCGGCCGTTCCGCGTCGACGGCGACCGGGTCTACGGCCCCGGCATCTACGACATGAAGGGCGGCGGCCATCTCGCCTACTACGCCTACCGCCATCTCGTGCGGCAGGGGCGCGAGACGAAGCTGCCGATCACCTTCCTATTCGTGCCGGAGGAGGAGGTCGGCAGCCCGACCTCGCGCGCCCATATCGAGGCGGCCGCGCGGGACGCGAAATACGTCCTGGTGCTGGAGCCCGGGCGCGCCGGCAATGGTGTCGTCACCAGCCGCAAGGCGTGGGGCCGCTTCGTCATCACCGTGACCGGCGTGTCGGCCCATGCCGGCAGCGGCCATCCCGACGGGCGCAGCGCCGTCATCGAGCTCGCCCGCCAGATCCTGCGGGTCGAGGCGATGACCGACTACGATCGCGGGATCACGACCAATGTCGGTGTCGTCTCCGCCGGCGGCCCCGGCCGGGGCAACGTCGTTCCGGCGCTGGCGACCGCCGAGATCGACCTGCGCGCGCCCGACGAGGCGACCGCCGAGGAGATGGTCGCCCGCATCCTGGCGCTGAAGCCGATCGGCCGCGACGTGACGGTGACGGTCGAAGGCGGCATCAACCGCCCGCCCTTCGTGCGCCACGAGGGTGTGGCCCATCTCTACGAGCAGGCGAAGTCGATCGCGGCCGGCCTCGGCATGGAGCTGCCGGAGACCTCGACCGGCGGCGTCAGCGACGGCAACTTCGCCGCAGCGCTCGGCGTCCCGACGCTGGACGGCCTCGGCGTGCTCGGTGCCGGCGCCCATGCGGTCCACGAGCACGCGCTGTTCTCGTCGCTGGAACCGCGCACCCGGCTGGTCCTGGGGTTGTTCGAGAACCTGGAGTAGGTCGGAGGCCGATTGCGTACGTCGTACCGCCGGAAATGATACCGGAGGCCGAAATACTGACCGAGGGAGCGGGTGAGGATTGCATGACCGTCATTGCGCCCCTCGACGATGCTCGGGGTGAGGACGGTCATTGATGGCAGTATCGAAATCCCCTCATCCCGAGCATCGTCGAGGGACGCAATTGCGTTCGTCCCGTGCTCCATGAGTCAGCTTCAAGAGCTGTTCGCATGAGATCGCGCTTCGCTATGTCATTGCCAGGCTTGCATAAGGCCTGATGGCTCCTGCCGGAGATCGAGCTGGCTCGGCAGCGGGCGAAGGAGGTCGGGTGACCATCAAGACGATGAAGGCGGACGACATTCACGCCCGGCGTATGAAGGACAATCCGGCGTACCGGAAGGCATTCGATGCTCTCGACGGCGAGTTTGCGCTGGCCAACGCCCTCATCGAGGCACGAACCCGCGCGCAGCTTTCGCACGCTGAGGTCGCGAGCCGCATGGGGACGACGGAAAGTGCGGTGTCCCGGCTCGAAAGCGGTCGGGTGAAGCCTTCGACCCGCACCCTCGAGCGCTACGCCGCGGCTACCGGTCACAAGCTGCGAATTAGCCTCGAACCTGCCGCAAACTAGCAATCGCTCGCACAGGTCGATTCCAGTCGGGCCAGTCGGCGCGTCGGAGTGCGGCCCTCCCTGGAATGCCGGGCCAATCTGGCGTTGACCTGACTCGTCCCCCGCATGCGACCATCGGTCATGGCCCACGCCGACTTCGTGCATCTGCGCGTCCACTCCGCCTATTCGCTGTCGGAGGGTGCGCTCAAGATCAAGGATCTGGTGAAGCGCGCCGCCGCCGAGCGAATGCCGGCGGTGGCCGTGACGGACACCGGCAACCTGTTCGGCGCGTTGGAGTTCGCGACGGAGGCGGTCGAGCAGGGCCTGCAGCCGATCACCGGCTGTCTCTTCGGGATCGCTCGCCCGGCCGGGCGCGGCATGGGGGGCACGCTGGCGCCGCCGAAGCCCGACCGCATGGTCCTCCTGGTGCAGGATGAGACGGGGTACCGCAACCTGCTGAAGCTGGTCAGCCGCTCGTATCTCGAGACCGACGGCACCCGCGAGGCGCAACTGCCGCTGGCTGCGTTGGAAGGGTCGACGGCCGGGCTGATCGCGCTGGCCGGTGCCCCCGACAGCCCGGTCGGCCGCCTGCTCGTGGAAGGCCAGCGCGAAGCCGCCGAGGAGATGGCGCGGACGCTCGACCTGATGTTCCCGGGGAGGCTCTATGTCGAGCTCCAGCGCCACGGCCTTCCCGAAGAGCAGGCGATCGAGCCCGACCTTCTCGATATCGCCGATCGCCATGCCTTGCCCCTGGTCGCCACCAACGACGCCTTCTTCGCCGACCGCGAGATGCACGAGGCGCACGACGCACTCATCTGCATCGCCGAGGGTGTCACCGTCTCGACCGAGGTCCGCCGCCGCCTGACGCCGGAGCATTCCTTCAAGCCGGCCTCCGAGATGCGCGCTCTCTTCGCCGACATCCCCGAGGCGGTCGACAACACGCTCGTCGTCGCCCGGCGCTGTGCCTACATGCCGGAGAAGCGCAAGCCCATCCTGCCGCCCTTCGCCTCGGAGTCCGGGCGCGACGAGCCGGCCGAGCTGCGTGCCCAGGCGGAGGAGGGGCTGGCGCAGCGACTGGCCGCCATCGCCGGGGTCGAGGACCCCGCCGCCTATCGCGAGCGGCTCGACTTCGAGCTCGGCGTCATCATCCGCATGGGCTTCGCCGGCTACTTCCTCATCGTGGCCGACTTCATCCAGTGGTCGAAGCGCCACGGCATCCCGGTCGGGCCCGGCCGCGGCTCGGGTGCCGGCTCGGTCGTCGCCTGGGCGCTGTCGATCACCGACCTCGACCCGCTGCGCCACGGCCTCCTGTTCGAGCGCTTCCTCAACCCCGAGCGCGTGTCGATGCCGGACTTCGACATCGACTTCTGCCAGGACAGGCGCGACGAGGTCATCCGCTACGTCCAGCAGCGCTACGGCCGCGACCGCGTCGCCCAGATCATCACCTTCGGCAAGCTGCAGGCGCGCGCCGTGCTGCGTGACGTCGGCCGGGTGCTGGAAATGCCCTACGGCCAGGTCGACCGCATCTGCAAGCTGGTGCCGAACAACCCGGCCAACCCGGTGACGCTGCGCCAGGCGATCGACGGCGAGCCCGCGCTGCAGCAGATGCGCGACGAGGACGAAGCGGTGGCGCGCCTCATCGGCATCGCCATGCAGCTGGAAGGGCTCTATCGCCACGCCTCGACCCATGCGGCCGGCGTCGTCATCGGCGACCGCCCGCTCGACGAGCTGGTGCCGCTCTACCGCGACCCGCGGTCGGACATGCTGGTCACCCAGTTCAACATGAAATACGTCGAGACGGCCGGGCTGGTGAAGTTCGACTTCCTCGGCCTGAAGACGCTGACCGTGCTGGTCAAGGCCGAGGCGCTGCTGCGCGCCCGCGGCGTCGACATCGACCTGGCGCGGCTGCCGCTCGACGATAAGCCCACATACGAGATGCTGAGCCGGGCCGACGTGACCGGCGTGTTCCAGCTGGAAAGTCAGGGCATGCGCGACGTGCTGCGCAAGCTGCGCATCGACCGCTTCGAGGAGATCGTCGCCGTCGTCGCGCTCTACCGCCCCGGCCCCATGGAGAACATCCCGCGCTTCATCGCCTGCAAGCACGGCGAGGAGGAACCGGAATACCTGCATCCGAAGATCGAGGGGATCCTGCGCGAGACCTTCGGCATCATGATCTACCAGGAGCAGGTGATGCAGATCGCCCGGACGCTCTCCGGGTTCAGCCTCGCGTCCGCCGACCTCCTGCGCCGCGCCATGGGCAAGAAGATCCAGGCGGAGATGGATGCCCAGCGCAGCGCCTTCGTCGACGGCGCGCTCGCCAACGGGGTCGAGAAGGCGACGGCCAGCCACGTCTTCGACCAGATCGCGAAGTTTGCGGGCTACGGCTTCAACAAGTCCCACGCCGCGGCCTATGCGCTCGTCGCCTACCAGACCGCCTATCTCAAGGCCAACCACCCGGTCGAGTTCCTGGCGGCCTCGATGTCGCTCGACCTCGGCAACACCGACAAGCTCAACACCTTCCGCCAGGAGCTGGACCGCCTCGGCATCCGGCTGCTGCCGCCCGACGTCAACCGCTCGGAGGTCGAGTTCTCGGTCGAGCCGCCGGCGGCACCGGGCGAGCCCGCCTCCGTGCGCTATGCGCTGGCCGCCCTCAAGGGGGTCGGCGTGCCCGCGATGAAGAGCCTCGTCGAGAGCCGCGGCGGCCGGCCGTTCAAGGGGCTGGAGGATTTCGCGGCGCGCATCGACGCGCGCGGCATGACGAAGAAGCAGGTCGAGGCGCTGGCGCGCGCAGGCGCCTTCGACGCGCTCAACCCCGACCGCGCACAGGTGACCGCTGCGGCCGAGCTGATCGTGCGGGAGGCGGCGGCGAGCGCGTCGGAGCGCGACAGCAAGCAGGAGAGCCTGTTCGGTGGCGGCGGCGCTGCGCAGAAATGGCGACTGCCGGCAGCCGAGCAATGGAACCTCATGGACAAGCTGCGCCACGAGTTCGAGGCGATCGGGTTCTACCTCTCCTCGCACCCGCTCGATGCCTACGGCAAGAGCCTCCAGCGCATCGGCGTCACCCGGGCGGCCGAGCTGCCGGCGCGGCTGGCGCTGGGCGGATCGACGCGCGTCAAACTGGCCGGTATCGTCATCGGCAAGCGCGAGCGCACGTCCGCGCGCGGCAACCGCTTCGCCTTCGTGCAGATGTCCGATCCGAGCGGCCTCTTCGAGATCGCGGTCTTCTCCGAGGTGCTGACCGCGTCGCGCGACGTGCTCGACGGCGGCCAGCCGATCCTCGTCACCGCCGACGCCCGCACGGAGGGCGAGACCGTGCGCCTCGGGGCCGTGCAGATCGAGAGCCTGGACCAGGTTGCGGCCTCGGCGGCGGCGGGGATGCGTGTCTTCCTGCGCGAATCCTCGCCGATCGACGCGCTGCGCCGCCTGATCGAGCGTGAGGCGGCGGGCCGCGGCGGCCGCGGGCGCATCAACCTCGTGCTCGGCGTCGACCGCGCCCGCGAGGTGGAGGTGACGCTGCCCGGAGCCTATCGCGTGACGCCCCAGGTGCGCGCGGCCGTGAAGAGCCTCGTCGGCGTCGACGAGGTGCAGGACATCTGATGGCGGCAGGTCCAAGGATGATGGGACCGGCGCTGTTGCGTCCCTCGACGATGCGCGGGATGAGGGCTTCCGTTCCTGCCATCAGGGACATTCCTCGTCCCGAGCATCGTCGAGGGACGCACTGACGGCAGTGCCGTCGGCAGCCGTCTCATCTGCCGCGGTCCGCGAGCGGGCGCTGGCGGCGGGGTTCGACGCCGTCGGCTTCGCGCCGGCGGCGCTCGACGACCGGGTCCGGGGCTGGTTGGCGGAATTCATCGCGGCCGGCCGCCACGGCGACATGGGCTGGCTCGCCGATAAGGCCGAGCGGCGTGGCGACCCGAGCGTGCTGTGGCCGGCGGCGCGCACGGTGATCGCGCTCGCCCTCTCCTACGCGCCGGCGGCGGACCCCATGGCGCTGCTGGCCCATCGCGACCGGGGCATCGTCTCGGTCTATGCCCGGGGCCGCGACTACCACGACGTGATCAAGTCGCGCCTGAAGGCGCTCGCGCGCTGGCTGCACGAGACGTCCGGTGCCGAGGTGAAGGTCTTCGTCGACACCGCGCCGGTGATGGAGAAGCCGCTGGCGGCGATGGCGGGCATCGGCTGGCAGGGTAAGCACACCAACCTCGTGTCGCGCGTGCATGGCTCATGGCTCTTCCTCGGCATGATCTACACGACCTTGGACCTGCCGCCGGACACGCCCGAGGACGACCATTGCGGCACCTGCCGGCGCTGCCTCGACGCCTGCCCGACCGACGCCTTCCCGGCGCCCTATCAGCTCGATGCGCGGCGCTGCATCTCCTATCTCACGATCGAGCATGCGGGGCCTGTCGATCCGGCGCTGCGGCCCAAGCTAGGGAACCGCATCTATGGCTGCGACGACTGCCTGGCCGTCTGCCCGTGGAACAAGTTCGCCGCGGCGGCCACGGAGCCGGCCTTCCTGCCGCGGGCGGAGCTGACGGCGCCGCGGCTGGCCGATCTGGCGCAGCTCGACGACACGGGATTCCGCCAGCTCTTTTCCGGTTCGCCCATCAAGCGCATCGGCCGCGACCGTTTCGTGCGCAACGTCCTCTACGCGCTCGGCAACGCGGGCGACCCGGCGCGCGCGGGCGATGCCGCAAGGCTGCTCGACGACCCGGCCCCCGTCGTGCGCGACGCGGCGGCCTGGGCCGTCGAACAGCTTGCCGTCGACCAGCTCGCGGGCGGGTGTCAGCCGCCGACGGCGCCCTGCGTGTTGACGTAGAGCGAGTAGAGCGACTTGCTGCCGGCCATGAACAGCCGGTTGCGCTTCACACCGCCGAAGCAGAGGTTGGCGCAGCGCTCCGGCAGGTTGATCTTGCCGATCGCCTTGCCGGCCGGATTGAACACCATCACGCCGTCATGGCCCTCGCCCATGCCCCAGCCGCACCAGAGATTGCCGTCGACGTCGCAGCGCATGCCGTCGGGGGTCCCGAATTGGCCCGCATCGAAGAAGGGGCGGGGATTGGCGAGCTTCGTGCCGTTCTCGACGACGTCATAGACGCGCATGACGCGCGGCAGCACGCCCGCCTCGACGACGTAGAGCTTGGATTCGTCGGGCGAGAAGCAGAGGCCGTTCGGGCGGTTGATATCGCCGGCGACGACAGTCGCCTGGCCGGTCTTTCCGTCGACCCGGTAGACGTTGGTCGGCAGTTCCGGCGTCGCCGTCGTGCCCTCGTAGTGGCCGAGGATGCCGAAGGGCGGGTCGGTGAACCAGATCGAATCGTCGGACTTCACCACGACGTCGTTGGGCGAGTTCAGGCGCTTGCCGTCGAAGCGGTCGATGATCGTCGTGATGGTGCCGTCGTACTCGGTCCGCGTGACGCGGCGGCTGTCGTGCTCGCAGGTGACGAGGCGGCCCTGGCGGTCGCGGGTGTTGCCGTTGGAGTTGTTGGACGGTTGCCGGAAGACGCTGACGCGGCCCGTCGGCTCGTCCCAGCGCATGATGCGGTTGTTCGGGATGTCGCTCCACAGCACGTAGCGGCCGTCGCCGAACCACACCGGGCCCTCCGACCAGCGGCACCCGGTATAGAGCCGCTCGACCGCCGCGAGACCGAGCCGGTAACGGTTGAAGGATGGGTCGAGCACCTCGACCAGCGGGTCGGGATAGCGGCGCTCCGGCTGCCATTGGGCCAGCGCGTCGGGGGCCGCGGCGGCGACTGCCGTCGCGGCAGCCGCGCCGAGGAAGCTGCGTCGCGAAGTCTGCATGGGCGTTCCTCCACTCTGTGCGCGGCGCTTCGGGCGGCCGCTTGCCTCCCGATCGCGGCGGAGCGGTGCCGCGGTCAGTACTTCACCATTCCGGGAATCCAGAGCGACAGCGCGGGGACGAACGTGACCAGCATCAGCACGACGAGCATGGCGATGTAGAAGGGCCAGATGTGGCGCACCACCTGCTCGATCGGCAGCTTGCCGACCGCGCATCCCACGAAGAGCGTGGCGCCGACCGGCGGCGTCACCAGGCCGATGCCGAGATTGACCAGCATGATCATGCCGAAATGCACGGGATCGACGCCGAACTTGACGACGACCGGCAAGAGGATGGGCGTGCAGATGAGCAGCAGCGGCGCCAGGTCCATCAGGCAGCCCAGGACCAGCAGCATCGCATTGATGAGCAGGAGGATGACGTACTTGTTGTCGGAGAGGGTGAGGAAGAACTCCGTCACCTGCGCCGGCAGCCGCATCAGCGCCATGATGTAGCCGAAGGCGGACGCGAACCCGATCAGGATCATGACCATCGCGACGGTCTTGATCGTGCGGTGCACCAGCTGCGGCAGGTCCCGCCAGCGGTAGTCGCGATAGACGAACATGGTGACGAGGAAGGCGTAGACGCAGGCGACCGAGGCGGACTCGGTGGCGGTGAACACCCCCGACAGGATGCCGCCCAGGATGATGACCATCGTCATCAGGCCCCAGAACGCCTCGACGACGATCTTGAGCGCCTCGCGCGCGCGCAGCGGCTCGCCCTTGGGGAAGCCGTTGCGGTGGGCCATCACCAGCACCAGGACGATCAGCGACAGGCCGAGCAGAAGTCCGGGGATGAAGCCCGCCAGGAAGAGATGGGCGATCGAGATGGTGCCGCCGGCGGCCAGCGAATAGATGACGGCGTTGTGGCTGGGCGGGATCAGGATGGCCTGGACCGAGCCCGCGACCGTCACGTTGATCGCGAAGGCGCGCGGATATCCCCGCTTCACCATCTCCGGGATCATCACCGATCCGATCGACGACGTGTCGGCGACCGAAGACCCGGATATGCACCCGAAGAAGCTCGAGGCCACGATGTTGACCAGGGCCAGCCCGCCGCGGATGAAGCCGACGAAGACGCCGGCGAGCGCGATCAGGCGGCGCGCCATGCCGCCTTCGGCCATGATCGCGCCGGCCAGCACGAAGAAGGGGATCGCCAGCAGCGAGAAGTTCCGTACGCCGTCGGAGATCTTGAGCATCACCGCTTCCCACGGGATGTCGATCCACAGGGCGCCGACGAGTGCCGCGAGGCCCAGCGCATAGGCGACCGGGGTGCCGATGGCGATCAGCAGGAATAGGCTGCCGAGGAGAACGAATGCATCCATCTTCCCGCCCTCAGTCGGCGCTGGCGCTGTCGCGATGCACGATGGAGCCGGGCGGAGGCGCGCCCAGCCACAGGCGCTCGACGATGAAGAGCAGGGTCACGAAGCCCCCGACCGGGCAGGGCAGGTAGGTGATGCCCACCGACAGGAACGGGAACTCGGCGATCACCTGGTTCCAGGTGGTGTGGGCGAGCTCGAGCCCGTAGATCACCATGAAAAGGCTGAGGGCGGCGAGGACGAGGTCGACCGCCGTCCGCATCGCGCGCCGGGCCGGCGGCGGCAGGACATCGACGAACATCTGCACGGCGATATGGGCGCCGGCGCGATAGACGGCGGCCGCGCCGAGGAAGGTGAACATCACCATCAGGAGGATGGCGAGCGGCTCCGGCCAGGCGGAGCCGCGGTTGAGGACGTAGCGGGTGAACACGCCCCACGGGACGATCAGGGTGATGACGACGATCGCCGCCCCCGACAGTGCCATGCAGGCGAGGTAGATCGCGTCCATGACGCGCCGATAGGCGTCGGCCATCGCGGGGCCCGTCCCTCGAGGAGTTGTCGTCGCGGCGCCCCGCCGCCCGGCGGCGGCGGGGCGCCCGTGGCGGAAGGGCTGGCTACTTCACCGCCTGGATGCGCTCGACGAGCGGCTTGTACTTTGCGCCGTACTTGTCCCAAACCGCCTTGACGGCGTCCTGGAACGGCTTCTTGTCGGGGAAGGTGATGATCTCGATGCCGGCCGCACGCATCTTGGCGATCGATTCGTCCTCGGCCTTGTACCAGAGCTCGCGCTGCTCCATCTGCGCCTCGCGCGAGAGCTTCCTGATCAGCGCCTGGTCGTCCTTCGAGAGCGTCTCCCATGTCCGCCGCGAGAACACGAAGATCTCGGGGATGATGAGGTGCTCCGTCATCGAGAAGTACTTGGCGACCTGGAAGTGGTTCTGCGCGATATAGGTCGGCGGGTTGTTCTCCGCGCCGTCGACGACGCCGGTCTGCATCGCGTTGTAGAGCTCGTTGAAGCCCATCGCGATGCCGTTGCCGCCGAGCGCGTTCATCGTGTCGACGAAGATCGGATTGCCCATCATCCGGATCTTCATGCCCTTGAGGTCGTCGAGGCTGCGGATCGGCTTGCGGCTGTTGTAGACGTTGCGCGAGCCGGCGTTCATCCAGCCGAGCGCGATCAGCCGCGTCTGCGGGTTGGTGCTGATCTTCTCCAGCAGCTCGCTGCCGATCTCGCCGTCGATCACCTTCTCCATGTGCTTCGAATCGCGGAACACGAAGGGCATGTTGAAGACGTTGAGCTCGTCGACGATGGTGCCGACGGGACCGACGCTGATGCGGGCGATCTGCAGGGCGCCGACCTGCGCCTGCTCGATCATCTCCTTCTCGCCGCCGAGCTGCATCGACGGATACATCTGGATGCTGAGGCGCCCGCCGGTCTGCGCCTCCAGCTTCTTGCCCATGCGGACGATCGCCTCCACCGTGGGATAGCCCAGGGGATGCACGTCGCTCGCCTTCAGCACCATCTTCGTCTGCGCGGCCGCCGGCGCGGCGACGCCCAGCGACAGCATGGCCGCCGCCGCTCCCGCCAGGACGAGGCGATTGATCAGCATGTCGATTTCCTCCCGATGCCG
>JBFWXJ010000180.1:0-11626 GCA_050187535.1 Alphaproteobacteria bacterium
GCGAGATGCACTGGCTGCGCGTCGATCGCTACTACGAAGGCGATCCGTCGGCGCCGCGATCGCATTGGCAGCCGGTGCCCTGCATGCATTGCGAGCAAGCACCTTGCGAGATGGGCTGCCCGGTCAACGCAGCCGTCCACAGCACCGATGGTCTCAACCTGCAGGTCTACAATCGCTGCATCGGAACCCGCACCTGCTCGAGTTATTGCCCCTACAAAGTCCGGCGCTTCAACTGGTTCGACTATAGCGCCGACGATCCGCCGGAGATGCGGGCGGCGCGCAATCCGGAAGTCACCGTGCGCAGCCGCGGGGTGATGGAGAAGTGCACCTACTGCATCCAGCGCATCAGTGAAGCGCGGATCGCAGCGAAGAAGGAAGGGCGGGCCCTGCGCGACGGCGATGTAGTCACCGCCTGTCAGCAGGCGTGCCCGACGCAGGCGATCGTCTTCGGCGACGTGACCGATGCCGAAAGCTCCGTGAGCCGGTGGAAGGCGAGCGCCCGCAATTACCGCCTGCTTCCCGAGGCGAACACGCGACCGCGCACGACCTATCTCGCGCGCATCGACGAGGCGGACGGCGGACCGGCGGCCGAACGGCGATGACCCAGCTCGCCAGCGCATCCGACCCGAACGCGGCGGTGACGCTGGAGCTGACAGGAATCCCGCTGCACTACCCGAGCCCGGCAGCCTGGTGGGCGTGCTTCATCGCGGCCCTTGCCCTGTTCCTGCTCTTCCTCGTCTCGGTCGCGGTGCTCTTCACCCAAGGCGTCGGCGTGTGGGGCAACAACATCCCGGTCAACTGGGGCATCGCCATCTCGAACTACGTGTGGTTCCTCGGCATCGGGCATGCGGGCACCCTGATTTCGGCGCTGCTCCTGCTGCTCGGAGCCGATTGGCGCAACTCGCTGAACCGCTTCGCCGAGGCGATGACGCTGTTCGCGGTGATCTGCGCCGGCTTGTATCCCATCCTGCATCTCGGCCGGCCCTGGCTCTTCTACTGGATGGCGCCTTATCCCAACACGATGACCGTATGGCCGCAGTTCAAGAGTCCGCTGACATGGGACTTCTTCGCGGTTCTCACCTATCTCACGGTCTCCGTCCTCTTTTGGTACATCGGCATCGTTCCCGACCTGGCGTCGGTACGCGACCGGGCGCGCAAGCGGCGGCGGCAGGTGCTCTACGGTCTGTTCGCTCTCGGCTGGCGCGGCTCCGCACAACACTGGCAGCGCTGGCGCCAGGCCTATCGCCTGACGGCAGCCATCGCCGTGCCGCTCGTCGTCTCGGTTCATTCGGAAATCTCACTGCTTTTCGCCGCCGGCCCGGTGCCGGGCTGGGCGAGCACGGTGTTTCCGCCGTACTTCGTGCTGGGTGCGGCGTTCTCCGGCTTCGCCGTGGTGGCGATGATCGCGGTCGTCCTGCGCCATGCGCTCAGCCTGCGGAATCTCGTGCGGGAGCGGCATCTCGACCTGCTCGGAAAGTTCCTGCTCGCGACCGGACTGATGACGGCCTACGGCTACTGGGCGGAGGTCTACTTTGCGCTCTACTCCGGAGAGGCTCGCGAGATCGCAACCCTGGCCGACCGGATGGCAGGCGACTACGCCTGGAGCTACTGGGGGGCGGTTGCAGCCAACTTCCTGCCACTCCAGCTCCTCTGGTGGCGCCGCGTCCGAACCAACGCGCCGCTTCTCTTCGCCATCGGACTGTCGGTCACCGCCGGCATGTGGTTCGAGCGCTTCATGCTGCTCGCCACGGCCCTGCATCGCGACTGGCTTGTCTCCTCCTGGGGCGACTATCTCCCGAGCTTCTGGGAGTGGGCACTCTTCATCGGCATGCTCGGCGTGTTCCTCGTCCCCTTCCTGCTCTTCGTGCGCTTCCTGCCCGTGATCTCCGCCTTCGAGGTGAAGGAAGCGATGGCCGAGGAGGAGCGCCGTGCGTGAGCCGACGCCGCATGCGGCCGCCTTCGGCGCGTTGGCGGAATTCGACGCTCCCGACCAGCTGCTGGCGGCGGCGCAGCGCGCCCGCGCTGCGGGGTATCGGCGCATGGACGCCTTCTCGCCGTTCCCGATCGAGGGACTGGCCGAGAGCCTCGGGTTCCGCGACCGCCGGATCGGCTGGCTGACGCTCGGGGGCGGCGTCCTCGGCGCCGCCGTCGGCTATGGGCTGCAGGTTGCTACGAACCTCGCCTATCCGATCGACATCGGTGGACGGCCGCTGATCGCCCCGCCCGCCTTCCTGCTCATCACTTTCGAGCTGATGGTGCTGTTCGCGGTGGTGTTCGCAATCGGGGGAATGCTGGCACTCAATCACCTGCCGCGGCTTCACCATCCGCTCTTCGACATCGAGCGCTTCGCGCTCGTCACGTCGCATCGCTTCTTCCTGGTGATACTCGGCAACGACGAGATGTTCCGGCGCGACGAGACGCCGGGCTTCCTGCGAAGCCTCGGGCCGACGCACGTCTGTCTCGTCGAGCACACGGAGCAGCCGGAATGAGCCCCGCTGCCATCCGCGCCCTGCCGCTCGTCCTCGCGCTCGTCGCGTGCGACGAGATGAGCCATCAGCCGCGCTACGACAGCTATGAGCCCAGCCGGCTCTTCCCGGACGGCAAATCGATCCAGGCGCCTCCCGAGGGCGCGCTGGCGCGAGACGACCCGGCGATGGCGACCGCTCTGCGGGACCGCCCTCCGATCTCCCGGGCACTCCTCGAGCGTGGCCGCGAGCGCTACGTGATCTACTGCTCGCCATGCCACGACCTCGCCGGCTACGGCCGCGGCATCGTGCCCGCCCATGGCTTCCCGAGCCCGCCCAGCTTCCACGAGCCGCGCCTGCGCGCGGCGAGCGCGGCCCATTTCGTGGACGTCATCACCCACGGCCATGGCGTCATGTATTCCTACGCCGATCGCATCCGCCCGGCCGATCGCTGGGCGATCGCCGCATTCATACGCGCCCTCCAGCTGAGCCAGGATGCGTCCGTTGCCGAGCTCGAACCGCGAGACCGGGAGCGGCTCGGGGAGGGGCGCCCGTGATTTCTCTCGGCCTGCCGCAGCCCCGCAGCGCGCTCGCGGCGGGCGTGCTGTGCTGCGGTGTCGCGCTCGCGGTGGCCGTCGTGGCCGATGCGCTCGTGGGTTGGCTCGCGGCCTTCGCGTTCTGGTCCAGCGTGCCGGTCGGATCCCTCTGCCTCGTCCTGATCATGCGGATCGTGCCGGGTGCCTGGCGGAGCGAGCTGGAGGGATACGGCGATGCCTCCCTGTTCCTGCTGCCTATCGCCGCGGGAGCGGCAGCGCCCGTTCTCGTCGGATACGCCGGAATCTACAGCTGGGCGACCGAACGCGGCGTCGGTTTCCGCGGCTTCTATCTGACCGGATGGTCTTTCTGGCTGCGCACGGCGTTCTTCTTCATCACCTCTGGGATCGCCGCAGCGATGCTCCTGGGAAGGCGCGGCAGACCGACGGCGATCGCCGCGGCGGGGCTCGTGGCCTTCGTGCTCCTCGACACGACGGTTGCGGTCGATTGGCTGATGTCGCTGGAACCGGATTTTCACTCCTCGGGATTCGGTCTCTACATCCTCTCGATCCAGGCGACGGTCGCATTGTCAGCGCTAATCCTCGCGCACCTCGCCCTCGCACCGCCGCGGGAGGCGACGGGCGTACTCGGCGGGCTGCTCCTCACCGCCCTGCTGCTCTGGGCCTACTTCGCTTTCATGCAGTACTTCATCAGCTGGTCCGGCGATCTTATCCCGAACGTCCGCTGGTACATGCGTCGCGGGCAGGGCGGCTGGGGTCTCGCAGAATACGCGATCGGCACACTTGGCCTCCTGCCCGCGCTCCTTCTGCTTTTCCCCCCGATCCGCCGCAGCCGTCGCTGGCTGCTGCCGCTGGGCCTCGCCGTCCTGCTCGGAAAGGCGATCGAGTTCGGCTGGCTCGTGCTGCCGGTGGTGCCGGCGAGCGCGCCGGTCTTCGCCGTAGCCGTCCTCGGGCATGCCGGACTGGGACTCGTCAGCGCCGCGGTCTTCCTGCGGGCCTGCCGCCGACGCGGCGCCCCCGGTTACGCGGAACGGCCGGCTCAGCCATGACCGGGCACGGATCCACTGCGATCGGCGCCGAGCCTGCGGCAAAGGGAAGCCGCTTCGAACGCCGGGACGTGGCGCCGCGAAGAGTCCTTGTCGCGCTCGTGGCGCTCGTGTGCACGATCGCGCTGTCGATGGGCATCGTCGCCGGGTTCCTTCGGTTCCTCGATGCCCGCCGCACGGAACCGACTTCCGCGACGGAGTCCGCGCCAACGGTCTCCGGCATCGATCGTGCCGCCGTCGAAGCGGCTGCCAGGCGGCGACTTGCGGGCTATGCCTGGACGAACCGCAGCGCGGGGCGGGCCCGTATCCCGATCGAGCGGGCGATGGAGATTCTGGCCGAACGCGGCTGGCCGGATGGGGATGCCGGGCGATGATGCCCATTCTCCTCGGCGCCTTGCTGCTCGCCGGAATCGGCAACGCCCTTGCGTTCGATCCCTTCGCCTCCGCAGGCATCGATCAGCGGCCGGGCGCCCAGGTGCCGCTCGACGCAGCTTTCCGCGACGATGCCGGCCGGGCCGTCACGCTGAGAGCGCTCGGTGGCGGGCGGCCGATCCTGCTGGTGCCCGTTCTCCATCGATGTCCCAACATCTGCGGGGTCACACTGGCGGGTCTGGGCCAAGCCGTCCGGGCCCAACGCTACGCGCCCGGCAGGGACTTCGCTCTCATCGCATTCGGCATCGACCCCGCCGAGGGACCCGACGCGGCGCACGCCGCGCTCGGCGAACTGCGCAAGGCGGTGCCATCGTTGCCGAGGGACGCGATCCATGCGCTCACCGGCGAAGCCGAGAGCGTCGCGGGGGTCACGGGCGCGCTCGGCTACCGATACGCCTGGGACGACGATATCGGCCAGTACGCGCACGTTGCGGCGGTCGCGGTGCTGACGCCCGATGGTCGCCTCGCACGCTGGCTCTATGGCGTCGCCCCCAATCCCGCCGACCTCGACCTCGCGCTGACCGAAGCGGGGCAGGGCAGCCTCGGGACATGGCGGGATCAGCTTTTGCTGCTCTGTTACCACTACGATCCGGCCACCGGCCGATACGGTTCGCTCGTGTCGACCGCGCTGCGCGTCTTCGGCGGCATCACGGCGGTGGGCGGCGCCGGGCTCATCGGATTGGCACTCCTGCGCGAGCGCCGCGCGCCGAATGGCCGGGGGAGGGGATGAACGGCCTCGCGCCCTCCGTCGTGGCGGCGTCGGCCCATGCCCGCAGCGTCGACGTGCTGATGATCGGCTTCATGGCGCTCGTCGTGCTCCTGTCGGCGCCGGTGTTCGTCCTCCTCGTCGTCTTCGCCGTCAAATATCGCCGCGGAAAGCCGGCGTATCGCGCCCATCCGGTCAACCGCAACGTCTGGCTCGAGACCTCATGGGCGGTCATCCCATTCATCCTGACAGTCGTGTTCTTCGCCTGGGCGACCAAGCTCTACGCCGATCTCTTCCATCCTCCGGCGGACGCGCTGCGCATCGACGTCGTCGCGAAGCAATGGATGTGGAAATTCCAGCATCGTGGCGGCCAACGGGAGCTCAACGAGCTCCATGTACCCGCCGGAGAGCCGGTCGCGCTGACCATGGCATCCCAGGACGTGATCCACAGCCTCTACATCCCGGCGTTGCGCGTGAAGCAGGATGTCGTTCCGGGCAGGTACACCACGCTGTGGTTCCAAGCCGACGTGCCCGGCGTCTATCGCCTGACCTGCGCGGAATTCTGCGGCACCGACCATTCCGTCATGGGCGGCCACGTCGTTGTGCTCTCCAGATCGGACTTCGCCCGCTGGCTGGCCGAGGCGGGGGTGGACCGGTCGCTCGCGGCCGAAGGCGCCGCCTTGTTCGTCGCGCGGGGTTGCAGCGGCTGTCACGGCGCCGCCTCGACGGTCCACGCCCCATCCCTGGCCGGTCTCTATGGTGGGCCGGTGCCCCTCGAGGACGGCCGCACGGTGGTCGCCGACGATCAGTACATCCGCGACAGCATCCTCCTTCCGCAATCCCAGATCGCGGCGGGCTATCCGCACATCATGCCGACGTATGCCAACGTCCTGGGCGAGGAAGACGTGCTGAAGCTCGTCGCCTATATCAGGTCGCTCGCGGCGCCGCCCGCGGACGGGGGAACGCCGTGATCAATCCGGGCACGGTCGACGCGGCGCCGGATCGCAACAACCTCGACGATCCTGGCCTGTCCGAGACCGCGACGGAGCGGGTCAGCTACCTGCGCGCCGGCCATACGCTGCGTTCCTGGCTGCTGACGACGGACCACAAGCGGATCGCCGTCCTCTACATGTTCTCCGTCACGATGTTCTTCTTCATCGGCGGAGCGGCGGCCGGGCTCGTTCGCGCCGACCTCCTCACCCCGGAAGGCGACCTTCTGTCGAACGAGGGGTACAACCGGGCTTTCACCTTGCACGGGGTGATAATGGTCTGGTTCTTCCTGATCCCTTCGATACCGAATACCTTCGGGAACTTCCTCATTCCCCTGATGATCGGAGCCCGCGACCTGGCCTTTCCGCGGCTAAACCTGATCTCCTGGTACATTTTCGTCGTCGGCGGACTGATCACGATGGTGGCGCTGGTCGCCGGGGGCGTCGATACGGGCTGGACGTTCTACACGCCGCTATCGTCGATGTTCGCGAACGGCCACGTGGTGATCGTCGCCGTCGCCGTGTTCGTCGTCGGCTTCTCCTCGATCCTCACCGGCATCAACTTCATCGTGACCGTGCACAAGCTGCGCGCGCCGGGGCTGACCTGGGGTCGGCTGCGGCTGTTCGTATGGTCGCACTACGCGACGTCGCTGGTCCTCGTGCTGGCGACGCCCGTGCTCTCGACGGCGCTTCTGCTGATCGCCGCCGAGCGCGTGCTCGGCCTTGGCATCTTCGACCCGAAGCTGGGCGGCGATCCGCTGCTGTTCCAGCATCTCTTCTGGTTCTACAGCCATCCCGCCGTCTACATCATGGTACTGCCGGCGATGGGTGTGGTGAGCGAGCTCGTCGCGGCCACCGCACGCAAGCCCGTATTCGGCTATCGCTTCGTCGCCGGGTCGTCGATCGCCATCGCGGTCATCGGGTTCCTCGTCTGGGGCCACCACATGTTCGTGGCGGGCCAGTCGATGTACGCGAGTGCCGTCTTCTCGTTCCTGAGCCTCGCCGTGGCCGTCCCGTCGGGCATCAAGATCTACAACTGGACGGCGACACTGTACAAAGGCCACATCGTCCTCGATACGCCATTCTTCTTCGCAGCCGGCTTCATCGGTCTGTTCGTCGTCGGAGGATTGACCGGACTCGTTCTGGCAATGCTTGCCATCGACGTACATGTTCACGACACATATTTCGTGGTGGCGCATTTTCATTACATCATGGTCGGCGGCACCGTGTCGGCATATTTCGGAGCGCTCCACTTCTGGTGGCCGAAGATGACGGGGCGCCTGTATCCCCTCGTCTGGGGGCGGCTCTCGGCGATCGCCATCTTCTTCGGCTTCAACCTGACGTTCTTCCCGCAGTTCATCCTCGGCTACCTGGGAATGCCGCGCCGCTATCACGTGTACGATCCGGCCTTCCAGGTCCTGCATGTGCTGTCGTCGGCCGGCGCGTCGATCCTCGCTGTCGCCTACGTGATGCCGTTCCTCTATCTGCTCTACGCGATGCGCTATGGCGATCCGGCTGGTCCCGATCCGTGGGGAGCAACCGGGCTGGAATGGACGGTCCCTTCGCCACCACCCAAGCACAACTTCGCAACGATCCCCGAAGTGGCGGACGGGCCTTACGAGTATCCCATCGAGCGGGAATCGTCACATGGCTGAGGGCCTGCGGGCACGCGAGCCTTTCGATGCGTTCGTCCAGCAGCACGAGGCGGCCAGGATGGGCATGCTGGTCTTTCTGGCCACGGAGATCATGCTCTTCGGCGGTCTCTTCGCGGCGATCCTGGCCGTGCGCATAGCGCATCCGCACGAGTTCGCAGCGGCGTCCGCCCGCACCCATGTCTTCATCGGCACGGCCAATACCGCCGTTCTGCTCACGTCCAGTTTCGCGGTGGCCGTGGCCGCGCTCGCCGCGCGTGCCGCGAGAACCCGCCTCACGAGCCTCTGGCTCGCCGCCGCATCGCTCCTCGGCGTCGCCTTCCTCGGGCTGAAAGCCGTGGAGTACGGCCTGGAGTATGCCAACGGGCTGCTGCCGGGGATGAGCGACCCGCTTCGCGTCTCCAGCCCGGTCGAACAGCTGTTCATGGACGTCTATCTCGTTTCCACGGGATTACATGCCGTGCATGTGACCATCGGCATCCTGCTCCTCGGCAGCCTCGCGGTGCGTGTGACCTCGGGTGCACTCCGCCTGCCCGGACGTGCCGTCGTAGTCGAGGTGTGCGGCCTCTACTGGCATCTCGTCGATGTGATCTGGGTCTTCCTCTTTCCGGCGCTCTATCTGGCGAGGTGACCGCGATGGGCGGCGTCCGGATCCTGATCCTGGTATGGCTGTTCCTGCTCGGCCTGCTCGGCCTCACCGTGGCGGGCAGCACGTTCCTGGCGGGGCCGGCGAGCCTGACGGCCAGCATCGTGATAGCGCTCGCCAAGGCGGCACTGATCTACTGGTTCTTCATGGATATGCGGAAGGAGAGCGGGCTCTTGCGGCTGGCCGCGGTCGGGGCCGGCGCCTGGCTGGCGATCCTCCTTTGGTTCGTTACGATGGACTATCTCACCCGGACATCGACCGGCATGTAGGCGCGCCCGAACTTCGGCCGGCGCGGCCGGAGACAGAGCACCGATGGATCGGCACCACCCGGAAACTCTCGCCGCTCACTGCTGTTCCCCATTGCGGGTCCGATCGTGATCCGACAGAGCGGAGGCGAAGCATGAACACCGCTAACCTGCAGATGGAGGGTATGCTGCTGGCGCTCGCGGCTATTTGCCGGGCGCTGAGGACCAGGGGAAGTTTGAGCGCGGAGGAGATGTGTAAGGCGCTCGCGGCCGCGGAAAGCGGGGTGCCGGGGCGCCCGCACGGCATGAGCGACGCCAACGCAGAGGCAATTCTCTTTCCGATCCGCTTCCTGCAGCGTGCCGTCGCACAACCCGAGGAAGAGCTCGACTATGCGATCTTCGCCGCCCACATCGGGCGGCTGCGGGACGCAGGCGCTTCCCCCTGACGGTGGATGCCCGGATGGCTGCCCCCGCTTATTGTCCGAGTTGGCACGGAACGTCGTCCCTCGCCGGACCGACGTTTTCGATGGACGATCAGGGTTGCGGCTCGACCTGGAGCGTCCGGCACGGAAGCGCACCTCACCGTGCCCGGTCTGTCCAGTTTGTCGGATTTTCGGTCACGCCGGCCGGTTTTGGGAGACCGGTCTTGGGCGATTCGGGGGCGGGCGAGCGGCGACGGCGTCCGCCCGCCCCCGGAGCCCCGATCAGCCGTTGAAGAGCCGGCGCATCGGAGTGACCGTCGGCTCGACGGTTCCGAACATCCCACCGATCCATGCGGCGAACGCCCCGATCGCGAAGGCGATGAACGACAGCAGGGCCGATCGCGAGACGACCTTCGCGCCCGCGTCGGCCGCTTCCGTTGCGCGACGCTTAGCTTCGTCGACCGCTGCCCGATACCGTCGCTCGTAGGCGGCGACCTGTGCCCGCGCATCCTCGATAGTGAGGGAGCCGCCCGCCGCGGTCTGCGCCTGGACGAGCGCCTGGGCGGCGCGTTCGCGCGCCTGCTCCACCTGCGCCGGGTCGCCGCTCACCGCGGCGCGCACGGCCGCGACGGCGGCATCGCGCAAGATGGCCGGATCGTTACCTCCGGTCGCCTCGCGTACCGCGCGCTCGATGCCGGCGAACGGATCGGCGGTTCGCGACATGTCCGGCGCCGCCGCCTCGATTGCGGTGCCCGCCGCCCTGCCGAGCCCGCCCAGGGCATTTCCCGCTGCCGTGAATGCGCCTCCGACTATGCCGCCGACGGCACTGGCCACCATCCAGAAGACGATGAGGGTGGTGGCGGCCCAAGAGATCAATCCGTGCCAGCCCGCCGTCGCCCTCTTTGGGCGCCCGGACAGACGGCCCGCCACGGCGCCGCCGGCAAAAGCCGCCACGATCCCGGCGAGCGCCCACCAGATCGCCGAACCCATGGCGAGCGAGCCCGCGCTCGGGCTATCGCCGCTCGCCGGGTCGATCGTCGCGGCACCGATCCCGACGCCGAGGATGTTCAGCAGCGCCTGCGTGACCAGTGCGACGGCGACCCCGGCGGCGACGGCGCCCCACGACACTCGGTTGATCATGATCGTGCGCATGTCTTCGGCCGGCGTGACGTCGCTCCAATGGGGCGCGTCGGCGTCGCCCCGCATTCTCGGCGTATCGCCCGAAACCGCCATTCTCGCCTCCTGTTGCCCCGCGACGGGGTGCCCGGGTTCCGTTGGGTAAAGCATTCCCGGGACGCCGAGGTTCCTGTGGGGGCGGGGAGCCGTGCGATGCCTTTGGAATTGGAACCAAGACCGATCTGGGCCGGGTTCTATCGCTGCAGCGTGAATGCGCCCGACGCCGGATCTTCGGCCTCGGGAGGACAGTCGAGGACGATCCAGATGGCGAGCAACGAGAACGGTACCGGCAGGCGCACGGTGGTGGCGGGCATGGCGACCGGCCTGATCGCGATGGGGGCATCGGCGGGGGCGCAGAATGTGTCCTCTCCCGCACCCGCAGGCGCCGGGGAAGCCCCCGCGGACCCGTCGGCCGGCTATCCAAAGCCTCCGTTTCCCGCGCAGCAGCAGCCATGGCCCGGTCTTGCCAGCCGGATGACGCCGCGCCCCGACCACGGTGAGGGCAGCTATCGCGGCTCGGGCCGGCTGGCAGGCCGCAAAGCGCTGATCACCGGGGGAGACTCCGGCATCGGTCGGGCGGCGGCGATCGCCTATGCCCGCGAGGGCGCGGACGTCGCCATCAACTACCTTCCGGCCGAAGAGCCCGATGCCGCCGAGGTCCTCGAGTTGATCCGCGCAGCGGGTGGCAAGGCCGTCGCCATCCCCGGTGACATCAAGGATGAAGCCTTCTGCGATCGCCTCGTGGCGGAGGCGGTGCGGCAGCTCGGCGGCCTCGACATCCTCGTCAACAATGCGGCCCGGCAAATCGCGCGGGAATCGCTGCTGGACATCACGACGGCGCAGTTCGACGAGACGTTCAAGACCAACGTCTACGCGATGTTCTGGATCACCAAGGCTGCCCTGCCGCACCTGCGGCGCGGGGCGACGATCATCAATACCGCGTCGATCAACGCCTACGATCCGAATGAGACGATGATCGACTACGCCGCGACCAAGGGCGCGATCATGATCTTCACCAAGGGGCTCGCCAAGCAGCTCGCAGACAAGGGGATACGGGTGAATGCGGTCGCACCCGGCCCGTTCTGGACAGCGTTGCAGGTGACGGGCGGTCAACTGCCGGACAAGCTGCCGGAGTTCGGGGCGCAGTCGCCCATGGGGCGCCCCGGGCAACCGGCCGAGCTCGCCGGCATCTGTGTGCTGCTGGCGTCGCCAGAATCGAGCTATTCGTCCGGCCAGGTCGTCGCGGCGGTCGGCGGGCGCGGCGGCCCCTGACGGTCGCGCGGCTCCCGGACG
>JBFWXJ010000181.1:0-11623 GCA_050187535.1 Alphaproteobacteria bacterium
TTCCCGGGCGTCGACGTCGCGGCCGGTGCCGGCGCGCGCCGCATGCGCCAGGGCCGCGTCGGCGGCGGCGCCGCACAGCTTTCCGACGCCGACCGCGAGTACCTCTCCCGACAGCTTTCGGAGACGCTGACGCCAGCCGCCCGCGCGCGTCTCCTCGCATTGGGCTGCAACCTGTAGAGGGGCCAGCGCCCCGCCTCGTCGATCCACCCGGAGGAGAACCAGCATGCGCGTCTATTACGATCGCGACGCCGACGTGAACCTGATCAAGGGCAAGAAGGTCGTCGTCGTCGGCTACGGCAGCCAGGGCCATGCCCACGCCATGAATCTGCGCGACAGCGGCGCCAAGGATGTGGTCGTGGCGCTGCGCGCCGGCTCGGCCACGGTCAAGAAGGCGGAGGCCGCGGGCTTCAAGGTCATGACGCCGGCCGATGCCGCCAAGTGGGCCGACGTCGTGATGGTGCTGACGCCGGACGAGCTGCAGGCCGCGCTGTGGCGCGACGATCTGCGCGCCAACATGCGCGAGGGCACGGCGATCGCCTTCGCCCACGGCCTCAACATCCACTTCAACCTGATCGAGCCGCGCCCCGACATCGACGTGTTCATGATCGCGCCGAAGGGCCCCGGCCACACCGTGCGCTCGGAGTACCAGAAGGGCGGCGGCGTGCCCTGCCTCGTGGCGGTGGCGCAGAACGCGTCGGGCAATGCCCTGGAGATCGCGCTCTCCTACGCCTCGGCGATCGGCGGCGGCCGCGCCGGCATCATCGAGACGACGTTCAAGGAAGAGTGCGAGACCGACCTGTTCGGCGAGCAGACGGTGCTCTGCGGCGGCCTCACCTCGCTCATCATGGCCGGCTACGAGACGCTGGTCGAGGCCGGCTACGCGCCGGAGATGGCCTATTTCGAGTGCCTGCACGAGGTGAAGCTGATCGTCGATCTCATGTATGAGGGCGGCATCGCCAACATGCGCTACTCGATCTCCAACACGGCCGAGTACGGCGACTACACCCGTGGCCCCCGCGTCATCGGCCCGGACGTGAAGGCGCGGATGAAGGAGATCCTGACGGAGATCCAGACCGGCCAGTTCGCCCGCGAGTGGGTGCTGGAGAACGCGGCCGGCCAGGCGAGCTTCAAGGCGATGCGCCGCATGGGTGCAGCTCACGGCGTCGAGGAGGTCGGTGCCAAGCTGCGCGCGATGATGCCGTGGATCGCGCAGAACAAGCTGGTCGACAAGACCAAGAACTGAGGTTGCGGCGACGGCCCGCCGGCTCCGTCCGGCGGGCCGTCGCACGGCATCAGGGACGGCCGAACAGGACCGTCAGGCGCGGGCGCAGGCCGCGCGCCGAGGCGAAGTCGCGCAACAGGCGGCCCCACTCCGCCAGCAGGATCGCGGCGGGGTTGCGCGAGGGACCGCCCGAGCCGTGCAGGCCGAAGCGCAGCGCCTCGCCTTCCGGCATCGCGGCGTAGGTGCCGAAGAGCCGGTCCCACAGGATCAGCACGCCACCGAAGTTGCGGTCGAGACACGCAGCGTTGGACGCGTGATGCACGTGATGGTGGCGCGGCGTGTTCAGCACCCCCTCGAGCAGCCCCAGCCGAGGCGCCCAGGCCGAATGCAGGAAGAGCTGGTAGAAGAGGCCGAGGGCCAGCATCCCCAGCACGGCCCCCGGATGGAACCCGAGCAGCACCAGCGGCAGGTAGAAGACGACGCCGCCGGTCACCGGCCCGAACCAGCCGAGCCGGAGTGCCGCCGCCAGGTTCATCCGCGTGGCGGAGTGGTGGACGGCATGGGTCGCCCATAACCAGCGGACGCCGTGCATCGCCCGATGGTGCCAGTAGTAGGCGAGCTCGACGGCGAGGAAGAGGGCGATCCACGCCGCCGGGCCGTCGAGCGGGATGTCGAAGACCCGCAGCTCCCACGCCCAGCCGAGCGGGATCGCGGCGAAGCCCGCGGTCGCCGCCGCCACGAGGCGATGGCCGACGGCGATCGTGAGGCTCGCGGCGGTCTCGCCCGGGTCGTGGACGCGATTTCCGAGGGCGCGGGCGATCGCCCATTCCAGCCCGACGAGGGCGAAGGCGGCGACCGGCAGGACGAGGCGCAGCAGCTCGGCGCGGTCCATGGCGGCTCAGCCCGGTGCCTTGGCCGACTGCACGACGGCCCGGCAGGCCGGCGTCAGCGACGGCTCGTTGGCCTTCAGGCAGGCGAGCACCCGCCCGCCGCCGGGCTGCACGCCCGGGCAGAGGCGCCGGAAGTCGCCGCCGCAGGCGCGGCGCGCGTCCTGGCGGTCCTGGGCGACGGCGGGAAGGCTGCCGGCGAGCAGCGCTGCGGCCAGCAACAGTCTTGCGATCTTCATATCGGTGATTCCATCGCAGAAAGGGCATGGGCGCCGGCCGGCCCGAGGGGGGCTGGAGCCGGCCGGCGCCCGGTCCGCGCCGTTACCAGTACGGGCGGTAGGGGTACACGGAGCCGAAGGAGGTGCGGGTGTTCCCGTGCGGGCCGGTGACGCTCCGCGAGTAGTCGTAGTGGTTGTAGTGACGGGTAACCGAGCCCGAACGGCTGTAGGTCCCGCCGTAGGGCCCGGTCGCCGAGAACGAGCGCGAGCAGGTGCCGCCACCGCAGCCGCCGGACGCCTGGGCGGAATAGGTCCCGCGCCCGGTCGTGACCGAGCTGTTGCGCTGCCAGGCGCCAGCGTCGGCGGCCGTGGTGACGAGTGCCAGGCCGGCGATCGCCGTGGAGAGGAGCGTACGCTTCACGTCGGTTCCTTTCGTCGTTGAGCCCGGAGCGCCTCCGGACGTGGGGCGGAACATGGGCGCACGACGTTGCCAGCGGTTTGCCGGCGCTCGACGGTTCGTAACGATTTGTATCCCGCAGCCGACCGCGATTGCCGGCCCGGCCTCGGCGGATAGAGTCGCGCGATGAACGACAAGACCATCCTGCTGGTCGAGGACGACCGCGAGATCCGCGGCCTCGTGGCCGACCTGCTGCGCCGCGAGGGCTACCAGGTCCTGGCGGTGGCCGACGCGCCGGCGATGGACGTGGCGATCGCCCGCCGGCTGCCCGACTTCGCGATCCTCGACCTGATGCTGCCGGGCGAGGATGGGCTCTCGGTCTGCCGGCGGCTGCGGGGGCGCGGCAACCTGCCCATCCTCATCGTCACCGCCAAGGGCGACCCCGTCGATCGAGTCGTCGGGCTGGAGCTCGGTGCCGACGACTACGTGGTGAAACCGTTCGACCCGCGCGAGCTGCTGGCGCGTGTCCGCGCCCTGCTGCGCCGCGCCGCGGGGAGCGCGGCCACCGTGCCCCGTCGGCGCCTCGGCTTCGCCGGTGTCGTCGCGGACCTCGACGCGCGCCAGGTTGCGACCGATGCCGGCGACCGGATCGCGCTCACCTCGGCCGAATTCGATCTGCTCGTCTGCTTCCTGACCCATCCCCGGCGCGTGCTCTCGCGTGACCAGCTCCTCGACTGGACGCGTGGGCGGATGGCGGACCCGCTCGACCGGACGATCGACGTCACCGTCAGCCGGCTGCGTCGCAAGCTCGACGCGGCGGCGCCCGGCGCGGCCGACCTCGTGACCACCGTACGAAACGGCGGATACCTGTTCGGCGGCGAAGTGCGGGAAGTGTGACGATGGGCCGCTTCGGCTTCGTCTGGCGCGTCGTCCTGATCGTCGTCCTCGGCCTCTTCGCGATGCAGATGGTGGCGCTCGGCGTCTACTACGCTCAGCGCAACCGGCCGATCGAGGGCGGGTTCCGGCTGCCGCTGCTGGGCCAGGTCGCGGCCCTGACAGAGCTGGTCGAGCGTCTGCCGGCGGAGGACCGCGCGCTGGCGCTGCGGGCGGCCAGCGGACCCGGGATCGTCGCGCGCATCGCGGCGGACGATCCCGATGCCGATCGCCCCGGGCCGCGGCTGGAGCGGATCGAGACGGCCCTGGCGGAGCGGCTGCGCGCGCCGGGGCGCACCGTGTCGGCGCGGCTGCTCGCCGATCGCGGGCCGGATGCGCCGTCGCTCCGCCCGCTCGATCGCCTCGCCGGCGACCAGGTGCGGATCACGGTTACGCTGGCGGCGGGCGGGTTCCTCGTGGTCGATGCCACCGGCGATCTCACGGTCCGAATCCTGGGGCTGCCCGCCGGATGGTTCGCGGGACTGCTCGGTGCCTTGATCGCACTTGCCGCGGCGGTCGCGGTGCTGCGCGAAATCAGGCCGCTTTCCGCGCTGGCGCGCGCGGTCGAGCGATTCGGCGTCGAGTTGCGTCCGACGGCGCTGCCGCGGCGCGGCGCGCCGGAGGTGCGCGCGCTCACTGCCGCCGTGGAGCGGATGCAGGCGCGGATCGCGGCGCTGGTGCAAGGCCGCGCGCTGATGCTGGCGGCGATCGCCCACGACCTCAGGACGTATCTGACACGGCTGAGGCTGCGAATCGAAGCGATCGCGGACGACGACCGGCGCGCGGCGGCGGCGCGCGACATCGCCGACATGGAGGCGCTGCTGGAGGATTCGCTGGCCGTCGCACGGGCGTCCTTCGCCGAGCCCGGCGACGCCGTCGCCGACCTGGCACGCGTCGTCGCGCGCGAATGTGAGGAGCGCGTCGCCATGGGGGAGCCGGTCGAGGCACATCTGCCGGACCAACCGCTGCGCGTCCGCGGCACCCCGGCCGCGCTCTCCCGCGTCGTCGCCAACCTCGTCGACAACGCGCTGAAATACGGTCGCGAGGCCGCGGTCTCGCTCGTGGCGGAGGACGGGCGAGCGGTGCTGCGCGTCGACGACCGCGGCCCCGGGGTCCCGGCAAGCGACAGGCGGACCATCTTCGAGCCGTTCCATCGCCTCGAGCCCTCGCGCAACCGCGCGTCGGGGGGAGCCGGCCTCGGGCTCACCATCTGCCAGCAGGTCGTCGAGGGCCTGGGCGGCACGATCGCCGTCGGCGACCGCCCGGGCGGCGGCGCCCGCTTCGAGGTCCGCCTGCCCCTGGCCTGACGGCGGCGGCTAGCTCGCCGCTCGCGCGATCCCGAACTCGCGGCCTGGAATCGAAGCGAGGAGGGCCTGGGTGTAGGGGTGGCGGGGGTGGCCGAAGACCTCGCCGGCGGGGCCGTGCTCGACGACCTCGCCGTCCTTCATGACCGCGACGAGGTCGCAGATCTGGGCGGCGACGCGCAGGTCGTGGGTGATGAAGACGATCGAGAGGCCGAAGCGGCGGCGCAGCTCCTCCAGCAGTTTCAGCACCTGCGCCTGGACCGAGACGTCGAGAGCCGACACGGGTTCATCGGCGACCAGGACCTTGGGCTGGAGCGCCAGCGCCCTGGCCAGGCCGATGCGCTGGCGCTGGCCACCGGAGAACTCGTGCGGGAAGCGGTCGACCGAGGCAGGGTCGAGGCCGACGAGCTGGAAGAGCTCGCGCGCCTTCGCATTGGCCTCCGCGCGTGACGTGCCGTGGACGATGGGTCCCTGCGCCACCAGCTCGCCCGCGCGCCGGCGCGGATTGAGCGAGGCGAAGGGGTCCTGGAAGACCATCTGGATATGGCGGGTCCGCTGCCGCATCTCCGCGCGCGGCAGCTTGGCCAGGTCGGTGCCGTCCAGCATGACCTCGCCCGTGTCGGGATCGAGCAGGCGGACGATGCAGCGCGCCAGCGTCGACTTGCCCGACCCGGATTCGCCGACGATGCCGAGCGTGCCGCCGCGCGGCAGCGCCAGCGAGAGATCCTTGACCGCATGGGTCACGCGGGCGCCGCGGCCGAGAAAGCCGCCCGAGCGATAGGTCTTCGACACATGTGCCAGCGTCAGCACCGCGTCGGCGGCGAGCGGGCGCGGCGGCGGCGCGGCCAGTGGCGGCACCGCGGCGATGAGCTGCCTGGTGTAGTCGTGGCGCGGACGCTGCAGCACCTCGTCGGCGCTGCCCTGCTCGACGACGCGGCCGTGCTGCATGACGGCGACGCGGTCGGCGATCTCCGCCACCACGCCGAAGTCGTGGGTGATGAAGAGGACGGCCGTTCCCTTGCGCTGCTGAAGGTCGCGGATGAGTGCGAGGATCTGCGCCTGCGTCGTCACGTCGAGCGCGGTCGTCGGTTCGTCGGCGATCAGCACCTTGGGATCGAGCGCCAGCGCCATGGCGATCATCGCCCGCTGACGCTGGCCGCCGGACAGCTCGTGCGGGTAGGCGCGCGACGCCAGCACCGGGTCGGGGATGCGCACCTCCTCCAGCAGCTCCAGCGTGCGGGCGCGGATCGCGGCCTTCGTGAGGTCGGTGTGGATGGCGAACATCTCGCCGATCTGGTCGCCGACGGTGCGCAGCGGATTGAGCGCCGTCATCGGCTCCTGGAAGATCATGGCGATGCCGGCACCGCGGATGCGGCGCATCTCCGCCTCGTCGGCGGCGACGAGGTCGCGGCCCTCGAACAGCACGCGGCCGGCGTCGATCGCGACCCCGACGGGCAGCAGCCGCATGACGGCATTGGCCGTCATCGACTTGCCCGAGCCGGACTCGCCGACGACGCAGAGGATCTCCCCCGCGCCGATCTCCAGCGACACGTCTTCCAGCGCGTGGTCGCGGTCGGCGCCGGGCGGCAGGCGGACCCCGAGGCGGTCCAGGGTGAGGATGGCGCTCATCGTCCCTTGAGGCGGGGGTTGAGGGCGTCGTTCAGGCCCTGGCCGACCAGCGAGACCGCCAGCACCGTGACCAGGATGGCGAGGCCGGGAATGGCCGAGACGTACCACTGCACCCGCAGCACGTCGCGCCCGAGGCCGATCAGGTTGCCCCAGGAGGCGACGTTCGGGTCGGACAGGCGCAGGAAGGCGAGGGCGCTCTCCAACAGGATGGCGACGGCCATCACCACGCTCGCGTAGACGATCACCGGCGGCAGCGCGTTGGGCAGGATCTCACTGAAGATCAGCTTCATGTCGCCGAGCCCGATGACGCGGCCGGCCTGGACGAACTCGCGGTTGCGCAGGGTCAGGAACTCCGCCCGGGTCAGCCGGGCCGGTGCGGTCCAGGAGACGACGCCGATCGCGATCGTCACCGTCGTGATCGTCGAGCCGAAGACGACGACCAGCACCAGCAGCAGCAGGAAGTTCGGCAGGGTCTGGAACGCCTCGGTCACGCGCATCAGGATCGTGTCGACCGCGCCGCCGAAGTATCCGGCAAGCGATCCGATCAGGATGCCGATGGCGATCGCGATGGCCGTCGCCACGAGCCCGATCAAGAGCGAGACGCGGGCGCCGTGGAAGATCTGAGCGGCGATGTCGCGGCCGGAATTGTCGGTGCCGAGCCAGAAGCGCGGGTTCTGGAAGGGCCATACCAGCGGCCGGCCGGCCAGTGCCAGGGGATCGCGCGGGAAGAGCCAGTCGGCGGCGACCGCCATGGCGACCACGAGCAGGAGCAGCACGAGGCCGATCACCGCCGGCGGGCTGCGCAGATAGGCGCGGACGGCGGCCGGCATCTCAGCCGCCGGCCGTGATGCGCGGATCGAGCCGCGCATAGAGGAGGTCGACGACGAAGTTGACCGCGATCACCACCAGCGCCGAGACGAACACGATCCCGAGCAGCGTGTTCAGGTCGCGCTGGACGACGGATTCATAGGCGAGGCGACCGAGGCCGGGCAGGGAGAACACGCTCTCGACCACCACCGAGCCGCCGAGCATCGTCCCGGCCTGCAGCCCGATCAGCGTCACCATCGGCAGCAACGCGTTGCGCAGGACGTGGCGCACGACGACGCGCGTCTCGTCCAGCCCCTTGGATCGCGCGGTGCGCACGAAGTCGAGGTTCAGCACCTCCAGCATCGAGGCGCGCATGATGCGCAGATAGATGGCGAGGAAGATGAGGCCCAGCGTCGCGGTCGGAAGCACGAGGTGGCGGGCGATGTCGAGGGTGCGCCAAATGCCGGTCGAGACGACCGTGATGTCCTCGAGCCCGCCCGCCGGCAGCCACTGCAGGTAGATCGAGAAGACGACGATCGCCATCAGTCCGAACCAGAAGGACGGCGTGGCGTAGAACACGAGCCCCAACGTGGAGATCAGGGTATCGGGCCAGCGGTTCACGCGCCGCGCGGCAATGACGCCCAGGACGAGCCCGGCGAAGAAGGCGAAGGAAAGGGCCGACGCCATCAGCAGCATGGTGGCCGGCAGGCGCTCGGCGATGACGGTCGCGACCGGCTTGCCGTAGATCGACGAGAATCCCAGGTCTAGGCGCACCAGCCGCCAGAGGTAGTTGACGAGCTGGGCGGGCACCGACAGATCGAGGCCGTAGAACTGCCGCAGCTGACGGGCGGTGGCCGCGTCGCCGCCACCCATCTGCGCCATCAGCGCGTCGACGGTGTCCCCCGGCGCCAGCTGCAGCAGCAGGAAGACGCCGATCAGGATGAGCAGAAGCGTCGGGAGGGAGGCCGCAAGCCTCCGCCCCGCGAGTGCCAGAATCCGCATATCCGTCGGCGTCCCCGCGGACGCGCTACTCCGCCAGCCAGAGGTCGTGCCAGGAAGAAGAACCCCAGCGCGGCGTGTTGGAGTGGTTGCGGGCCTTCGCAGTGATGGTGGTGACGAAGATCTGCTCGATCGGGCACCACAGCGGCAGCTCCGCATTGGCGCGCTGCACGAAGGCGGCATAGAGCGCCTTGCGCTTCACGGGATCGACCTCGGTCGCGGCGTCGTCGATGATCTTGTCGATCGTCGGGTCGGTCCAGCCCCACTGGTTGGTCCAGGGCGCCCCCGGCGGCTGGCCCGAGCGATACCACACCGTGGTCGAGACCGCCGGATCGTTGCGGTACTGGTGCCAGCCCGTCGCCAGGTCGAACGCGTGGTCCGCGTACACCTGCTTGAGGAAGCCGGCGCCGTCGTTGCGCACGATCTCGACCCGGATGCCGACCTCCGACAGCGACTGCTGGATGAAGGTCGCCCACAGCGAGACGTCCTCGCCCCAGGGCGCGGGCAGCAGGCGGACGGCGAAGCGCGCGCCGCCGGCGCCAGCCTTGTAGCCGGCCTCGTCGAGCAGACGGGCAGCCTTGGCCTTGTCGTAGCCGTATTGCGGGCCGTTGTCGGAGGGGTAGAACGACTTCGAGACCGACGGGATGGGGCCGGTGCCGAGCTTGGCGAACTCGCCGAGGAAGTTCTCGATGAAGAACGGCACGTTGATGGCGTGCGCGATCGCCTGCCGCACGCGCAGGTCGGAAAGCTCCTTGCGGCGGAAGTTGAATTCGAGCGTGTTGGTACGCGCGTTGCCCTCGTTGCCCTTGGTGGTGACGATGAAGCGCTTGTCCTTGGCCAAGCGCGCCATGTCGGAGATGGTGATGCCCGAGAAGGGGCTGTAGTGGACCTGCCCGGCCTCGAGCTGGGTCGCGGCGGCCGCGCGGTCGGTGATGACGCGCCAGACGATGCGGTCGAGATAGGGGAACCCCGAACGCCAGTAGTCCGGATTGCGCTCGGCGATGACGTGCTGGCCGCGCTCGTACTGCACGAACTTGAACGGTCCGGTGCCGACCGGCGCCAGGTTGTGGGCGTTCTGGCGGATCTCGCCCGATTCGTAGAGGTGGCGCGGCGAGATGTAGCCGAGGTCGGGCAGCGCGCGCAGCAGCAGGGGCAGCGGCATCGGCCGCTCGTAGCGGAAGATCGCGGTGTGCGGGTCCGGCGTATCGACCGCCGTCAGGAACAGCTGCAGGGTCGATCCGTAGTTCAGGATCTTCTTCCACATCTGCATTGCGGTGAACTGCACGTCGGCGGAAGTGAACGGCTTGCCGTCGTGCCACTTGATGCCCTGGCGCAGGCGGAAGGTGATGGTCTTGCCGTCGGGCGTCGATTCCCAGCTCTCCGCCAGCACGCCCACCGGCTCGCCGTTGGCGTCCAGGTCGACGAGCGCCTCCTGGATCTTGCCGCCGATGATGTAGACGCCGGTGGATGCCTGGAGACTGGGATTGAGCTGGCGTTGCTCTGCGCCGTAGTGGACGACGAAGACGCCGCCGCGACGCGGCGTCTCCTGGGCGAACAGGCGCCCGGGGGCGGCGACGGCCGCCGCCAGCGCTGCCGAGGTCGCCAGGACGGCGCGGCGGGTGATCTCGATACGACTGGAATCCATGGTAGCCTCCTGGCGTCCGGGAAGGGGTCCGTCACGGGCTTATTGCACTGCACCCAATGCAGTAGGAGCGCATTCTTCTATGCGCCGACGCAAGAGGAATTGAGGGTGCTCAACCGGCGGCGGCGGGGCCTGCGGGAGAGCCGCAGCAGAACTTGAACTTACGCCCGCTGCCGCAGGGGCAGGGCTCGTTGCGGCCCACCTTGCGCCGGGCGGGAGCGGCGGCCAAGGCGCCGCGCCGCCAGTAGCGCCATATCGCGAGCGGTGTCAGCGGCAGCGTCTCGACCAGCTCGGTGCGCAGCTCGCCCGTAGGCGGCTCCTCTTCCTCGTCGGCATCGTCAGCCAGCGCCAGGATCGCCTCGACGAGTTGGCTACGCCTGCGGTTCTCGAAGAGCGGCGCCCAGGCGTCCTCGCGCAAGTCGACGCCGGCGAGGAAGGCAACGCACCACTCGGCCGCGACGTCGTCCTCGTGGACGTCGGCCAGCAGCGGGACATGCGGATAGCCCGTTGAAAGGCGTGTCTCGATCGTCCGCACATGCCGCTCGATCAGGCTTTCGAAGAGCGCCTTCTGCGCGTCGCTGTGATAGTCGGGCGCGGCTCGGTCGGGTTCGCCGAGCAGCACCGGCATCCATTCGATTAACGGCACCGGCTCGGGGCCGGCGGCGACGGCGGCGAGCAGCCCGTCCAACTCTTCGACCGACGCGGCGGTTCGCGGCACATGCCTGCTGGCGAGGAACGCCTCGAGCCAGGCGACCTCCTCGTTGTCGAGCGCGATGCCGGCCGCCGGGTCGGGTCTGTCGGCGATGGGCGGTGCCGTGGCCTCGTCGTCGGCATTGCCGAAGAGCGAGAGCGTTGCCGCGGCATCCTCCAGCGGCACGAGCCCGTGGGCGGCGAAGCGCGCGGGGTCCTCGGGCGTCTCGGCCGCCGCCTTGAGGTCCGCTTCCCAAGCCGCGACCTCGTCCGGATCGTTGGCGATCCACTCGAGCGTCTCGCGTGCGGCGTCGGTCAATTCGACGAGCCCGAGCAGCGCCACCGCATCGCGCCAATGGAACCAGATGAAGCTGTCGTCCTCGATGAGCTCGTCCTGGTCGAGCATCTCCAGCAGGCGCTGCATCCGCGAGGTGGGCACAGCGCCGTCGAAGGTCAGGCGGGCCAGTGTCTCGATCACCGCGCCGACGACGTCGTCGCCGGCGGTGCGGCGCTCGACGATGGCGAACAGCGGGTCGGCGTCGCCGTCGAAGACCGCCAGCAGGATCTGCTTCAGCGTCAGGACGACCGCGTCCCCCAGCAGGTAGGCGACCACCGGCTCCGGCAGGCGCATCACCGAGAGCAGCGGCGCGTAGAGGCGTCGCTCGCGCGCTTCGGCGAGCACGTGGATGCCGCGGAAGAAGAGGAGGTGCTCGTGCGGCAGCAGGCAGACGCCTTCGCCAGCGTTGGTGGCGAGCGCCATGACCTCCGGTGCAAGCGTGGCGGCGTCGGCGACGGCGGCGCGGAACGTCAAGGAAGACGGGGCTGCGAGGGCACCCAGGGCCGCGCGGATGGATACGATCTTCATGGGCGCCAACCTACAAACTCAGCCTCATGA
>JBFWXJ010000182.1:0-11596 GCA_050187535.1 Alphaproteobacteria bacterium
CGACGTGCCGAAGTTCGTCATGCCGACGCCCTGGGACACGCTGCAGGCGCTGATCCAGCCGGAATACCGCTGGTGGGACAACATCGTCGTCACCGCGACCGAGATCTACGGCGGCTACCTGCTGGCCGTGGTCGGCGGCGTGCTGACGGCACTCGTCTTCACCTGGTCGCGCTGGCTCGACGCCGCCTTCATGCCGGTGCTGGTCAGTTTCAACATGATCCCGAAGGTGGCGCTGGGGCCGCTCTTCATCGTGTGGTTCAGCTACGGTGTGCTGCCCAACGCCCTCATCGCCTTCTCGATCGCCTTCTTCCCGATCGTGCTGACGACGGCGCGCGGGCTGCGCGAGGTCGAGCCGGACCTGCTCGACCTCGTGCGCTCGCTGCGCGGCTCGAAGTGGCAGATCTTCGTGAAGATCCAGCTTCCGGGCGCGCTCCCCTACATCTTCTCGGGCATGAAGGTGGCGGCGATCCTGGCCGTCGCGGGGGCGATCGTCGGCGAGTTCCTGGGGTCCGACAAGGGCCTGGGATACCTCATGCTGCAGGTGCAGGTGACGCTCGACACGGCCGCCATGTTCATGGCGGTGACGCTGATCAGCCTGCTGGGCGTGCTGCTCTACGGCTTCGTCATCCTGCTGGAGCGCCTCGTCGTCGTGCGCGACGCCCGCGTCTCCTGACCCGCCACCGATGACCGAGCCCTTCATCCGCCTGGCCGGCGTGCGCAAGGTCTACCGCACCCGCGGGCAGGAGTTCCTCGCGGTGTCGGAGGTCACCTTCGACGTCGACGCGGGCGAGCTGGTGACGATGGTCGGCCCATCCGGCTGCGGCAAGTCGACCCTGCTCAAGATCCTGGCCGGGCTGCACCCGCATGACGGCGGCAGCGTGCAGATCGGCAATGCCGCGAATCCGTTCGACCCGACGCGCGATATCGGCATGGTGTTCCAGCAGGCCCTGCTGCTGAAGTGGCGGCGCATCATCGACAACGTGATGCTGCCGGCCGAGATCCTGGGACTGCCGAGCAAGGCGAGCCGCGAGCGGGCGCGCGACCTGCTGGCGATGGTCGGCCTCAAGGGCTTCGAGGACAAGTATCCCTACGAGCTGTCGGGCGGCATGCAGCAGCGCACGGCGATCGCCCGCGCGCTGGTCCACGACCCCAAGCTGGTGCTGATGGACGAGCCGTTCGGGGCACTCGACGCGCTGACCCGCGAGAAGATGAATCTCGAGCTGCTGCGCATCTGGCGCGAGAGCCGCAAGACCATCCTCTTCGTCACCCACGGCATCGCCGAGGCGGTGTTCCTCGGCACGCGCACGGTGGTGCTGACCGCCGGCCCGGCGCGCATGGCCGACCATATCGCGATCGACCTTCCCTATCCGCGCACGCTCGACATGAAGACGTCGGCCGCCTTCGGCGACTATTCGCGGCGCATCTATCACCTGCTGGGCATGGAGTAGGACATGGCGACCAAGCGCCTGGGCATCATCATGAACGGCGTCACCGGACGCATGGGGACCAACCAGCACCTCGTGCGCTCGATCCTCGCCATCCGCGCCCAGGGCGGCGTGGCGCTGGCCGACGGAAGCCGCGTCATGCCGGACCCGATCCTGGTCGGCCGCAACGCCGCCAAGGTCGAGGCGCTGGCCAAGGCGCATGGCGTCGAGCGCTGGACGACCGACCTCGACGCGGCGATCGCGAACAAGGACGACACGCTCTTCTTCGATGCGGCGTCCACCAACATGCGGGCCGAGCTGATCCGCAAGGCGATCGCCGCCGGAAAGGACATCTACTGCGAGAAGCCGACCGCGGACTCGCTGGACGACGCGATCGACCTGTGGAAGCGGGCCGAGGCGGCCGGCGTGCGCCACGGCGTGGTGCAGGACAAGCTGTTCCTGCCCGGCCTGCGCAAGCTCAGGATGCTGATCGATTCCGGCTTCTTCGGCCGCATCCTCTCGGTGCGCGGCGAGTTCGGCTACTGGGTGTTCGAAGGCGACTGGCAGCCGGCCCAGCGCCCGTCCTGGAACTACCGCAAGGCCGACGGCGGCGGCATCATCCTCGATATGCTCTGCCACTGGCGCTACGTCGTCGACAACCTCTTCGGCGAGGTGAAGAGCGTCTCCTGCCTCGGCGCCACCCACATCCCGACGCGCTGGGACGAGAACGGCAAGCCCTACGACTGCGACGTCGACGACGCCGCCTACGCCACCTTCCTCGCGGGCGACGGCGTCGTCGTGCAGATCAACAGCTCGTGGGCGACGCGGGTGCGCCGCGACGACCTCGTCACCTTCCATGTCGACGGGACGCACGGATCGGCGGTGGCCGGCCTGCAGCGCTGCCACAGCCAGGCGCGGGTCAACACCCCCAAGCCGGTGTGGAACCCCGACGTGCCGCAGACCATCGACTTCTTCCAGACCTGGCAGGAAGTGCCGGCGAACGTGCCCTACGACAATGCATTCAAGGTCGAGTGGGAAGCGTTCATCCGCCATCTCTACGAGGGGACGCCGTTCCCCTGGGATCTCAAGGCCGGCGCCAAGGGCGTCCAGCTCGCCACACTCGGCCACCAGAGCTGGCAGGAGCGCCGCTGGATCGACGTACCGCCGCTGTAGGGAACGACCGACAGCCTCACCCTTCGACAGGCTCAGGGTGAGGACACACTTCTTTCCTCGGACGGTCGGGGCCTCATCCTGAGCCTGTCGAAGGATGAGGCGCTCCGGACCGAGCAACGCGATACGGAGACAGGAGGCCGACCATGCCGACCCTCGACCTGCCCGCCGCCGGCGGCGGCCTCGTGCGCTACACGACCGGGGCGCCGCGACACTTCCCGGACCGCAGCAACGTGCCGTTCAACCGCATCGCGCTCGCGGCTGCCCATGTCGTGGCCGACCCCTTGGCCGACCACGACCCGTGGCTCGACACGGCGATCGACTGGGACCGCACGCTGGCCTTCCGCTCGCGCCTCTTCGACCTCGGCCTGGGCGTCGCAGAGGCGATGGACACGGCCCAGCGCGGCATGGGGCTCGACTGGAAGACCTCGCTGGAGCTGATCCGGCGCTCGGTCGACGCCGCGTCCGGCCGGCCGGGTGCCGTCCTCTTCTGCGGTGCCGGCACCGACCACCTGCCGCCCGGCCCCGGCGTCACCGTCGACGACGTCATCGCCGCCTACGAGGAGCAGATCGGTGCCGTCGAGGCGGCCGGCGGACGCATCATCCTGATGGCGAGCCGGGCGCTGGCCGCGGCCGCCCGCTCGCCCGACGACTATCACCGCGTCTACGGCCGCGTGCTGCGGCAGACCCGCGAGCCCGTCATCATCCACTGGCTGGGCGAGATGTTCGACCCCGCACTCAAGGGCTACTGGGGGCACGACGACCACATGAAGGCGATGGACGTGTGCCTCGCCATCCTCGGCGAGTGTGCGGCCAAGATCGACGGAATCAAGATCTCGCTCCTCGACAAGGACAAGGAGATCGCCATGCGCCGCCGGCTGCCGGGCGGCGTGCGCATGTACACGGGCGACGACTTCAACTACGCGGAGCTGATCGACGGCGATTCCGAGGGCTATTCGGACGCGCTGCTCGGCATCTTCGACGCGATCGCGCCGGCCGCGTCGGCGGCACTGGCGGCTCTCGCCAACGATCGCAAGAAGGATTTCCACGACATCCTGGCGCCGACGGTGCCGCTGTCGCGCCACATCTTCAAGGCGCCCACCCGCTTCTACAAGACGGGCGTCGTCTTCATGGCCTACCTCAACGGCCTGCAGGACCATTTCGTGATGGTCGGCGGCCAGCAGAGCGCCCGCTCGATCGGCCATCTGGCGGAGCTCTTCCGGCTGGCCGACAAGGCCGGCCTGCTGCGCGACCCGGACATGGCGGCCGATCGCATGCGCAAGGTGATGGCCGTCCACGGGATCCAGTGATGGCGCTCCCGTCCAGGCTGCTCTCGCTCAACACGGCGACCGTCCGCGAGCGCTGGAACCTGGCGCAGGCGATCGAGGGCTGTGCCCGCCACGGCCTCGGCGGCATCTCGCCGTGGCGCGACAAGGTGGCCGAGCTCGGCCTGGCCGAAGCCGCCCGGCGCATCCGCGACGCCGGCCTCGTGGTGACGGGGCTGTGCCGCGGCGGCCTGTTCACCGCCGCCGACGCTGCCGGCCGGCAGGCGGCGATCGAGGAGAACCGCCGCGCCGTCGCGGAGGCGGCTGAGCTGGGTGCGAAATGCCTCGTGCTGGTGGCGGGCGGCCTGGCACCGGGATCGAAGGACGTCCGCGCGGCGCGCACCATGGTCCGTGACGGCATCGCGGCCCTGCTGCCCGAAGCGCGCGCCGCCGGCGTGCCGCTCGCCATCGAGCCCCTGCACCCGATGTACGCCGCCGACCGCGCCTGCGTGAACACGCTGGACCAGGCCCTCGACCTGTGCGACGCGCTCGGCGACGGCGTCGGCGTGGCGGTCGACGTCTACCACACCTGGTGGGACCCGGGACTCGCCGCCGCCATCGCGCGCGCCGGGAAGGCGCGCATCCTCGCCTTCCACATCTGCGACTGGCTGGTGCCGACGACCGACCTGCTGCTCGACCGCGGCATGATGGGCGACGGGGTGATCGACATTCCCGCGATCCGCGCCATGGTGGAGAAGGCCGGCTATGACGGCCTGCACGAGGTCGAGATCTTCTCCGCCGGGAACTGGTGGAAGCGCGACCCGGACGAGGTCCTCGCGATCTGCAAGGAACGGCACCGCACCCTCTGCTGACGCGGGGAGCGCGCGACGCTATCTTCGCAAATCGCGAGGAGGCGCCCCATGAAGCTGTATATGCATCCGGTCTCGACCACGAGCCGGCCGGTGATGCTGTTCATCGCCGAACACGGCCTCGACGTCGAACTGAAGGTCGTCGACCTGATGGCGGGCGAGCAGACGCAGCCGGAATATCGCGCCCTCAACCCGAACGGCCTCGTGCCGATGCTGGACGACGACGGCTTCCGCCTCACCGAGTGCTCGGCCATCCTCAAGTACCTGGCCGAGACGACCGGATCGGCGACCTATCCGCACGACGCCAGGGGTCGTGCCCGCGTCAACGAGGCGATGGACTGGCTCAACACCAACCTCTATCGCGAGTACGGCTACAACCTCGTCTATCCGCAGATCTTCCCCAACTATCGCTGCGAGACCGACGCGACGCAGGAGGAGACGGTGCGTCGCGGCGACCGCAACAGCCGCCGCTGGCTGCAGGTGCTGAACGACCACATGATCGGCTCGGAAGGCTGGCTGTGCGGGCCGCGCATCTCGATCGCGGACTACCTCGGCGCCGGGATCGTGACGCTGGGGGAGACGATCGGCTGCACCTTCGCCGACTATCCCGAGATCCGCCGCTGGCTCGGCAACCTGCGCGCCCGGCCGAGCTGGAATGCCGTGCACGGGGTGTTCGACGGCATGGTCGCTTCGATGCGCGGCGGCACCTACCGCGCGATCTGAGGGAGCATCCGATGATCAAGGGGCTGCACCACAACGCCTGGCGCTGCCGCGACTCCGAGGAGACGCGGCGCTTCTACGAGGATTTCCTCGGCCTGCCGCTGGCCCATACGCTGGAGATCCGCCAGTCGAAGACGGGCCGCGCGACGAAGGCCCTGCACACGTTCTTCCGCATGGACGACGGCTCGTTCCTGGCCTTCTTCGAGGTCCCCGACCAGCCCTTCGAGTTCAAGGACCAACACGACTTCGACCTGCATATCGCGCTCGAGGTGCCGCACGACGCGCTGCGTCCGATGCTGGAGAAGGGCCGCGCGGCCGGGATCGAGACCCGCGGCATCGCCGATCACGGCTTCATCGATTCGATCTACTTCCGCGACCCCAACGGCTACGTCGTCGAGCTGACCGCCAGGCGGCCGGGCGACGGCGCGGCGGAGCATGCGGCCCAGGGCGAGGCGCGGGCGCGCCTCGACGCCTGGCAGTCCGAGAAGGCCGGCAGCCTCTCCTGAGCGCGAACGAGCGCCCGGCCATGCCCGGCGGCCGGCCGCGCTACACCGCCGGCGACCTGTCGGCGACGCTGGTCGCGCGCACGCCGTACTTCAACGCGACGTTCTATGCCGCCGTTACGGGACGCCGGTTCGCCGACCGCATGGAAGCGGCCCTGCACTACATGAACGAGGGCGCCTCGGCGGGGGCGGCGCCGCACCCCGCGTTCCATCTGCGCTGGTATCGCAGCGAGCACCCCTACCTGGCGGACACCGATCCCCTGCTCCATTTCCTGGCCCTCGACCTGCGCCGCCGCTCGCCCCACCCGCTGTTCGACCCGCAGTGGTATCTCGACCGCTACCCGGACATCGACCCCGACGGCGATCCGTTCCTGCACTTCGTCGACCGCGGCGCCGCGGAGCTGCGCGATCCCGGCCCCTCCTTCTCGACCCGCGCCTATGTCGCCGCCCATCCGGGGCTCGATCCCGCACGCGTCAACCCCCTCGTCCACTACCACCGGCGGCGCGGCGAGGCCGGCTTCCGCCCCTGGGCGCGGCTCTCGGCGGCGGGCGGGACCCGCCACTGGCAGGCCGGCCAGCGCGACGCGGTGACGGTCCGGATCGAGAATGCGGGCGACACGCGCTGGGAGGCGGACGGAACCGCCCTCCTCGTCGCCGGACGATGGCTGTCCGCGACACGCCGCATTCCCTCGGGCGTCCGCCGCGCGCGCATTCCGGAGACGCTCGGGCCGGGCCAAACCTGCGAGCTTCGCTGGCCGGTCCAGGTGCCCTGGGAGTCCGAGCGGTACATTCTCGAGCTCTGCGTCGTCGCGGCCGACGGGCCATGGCCCGACGAGGGCGACGAGGAAGGCGTGCTGCGCCTGCCGGTCCTGGTCAGGGCGCGCCGGCCGGCGCCGCCGACCTCCCGCGGTGCGACGGTCCGGTCGGCCGGGCAGGCGGCACGGACCGACGCGCAGCTACGGGCGGCGACGGCGGGCCGCCCGTTCACCGCCGGCACGCGCCCGGTCATCCGCTGGATCAAGGGGGATGGGCTCGACGACGCGGTCACCCGATCGGCGATCGCGCTCGCCACCCGGCTGTTCGGCGACGCGGTCGACTATTGCCTGTGCACCAACGGCATCGCCGCGTCGCGGGCGCGCGGGTTGCTGGCCCATGCCGAGCAGCCCGTCGAGCTCTGGCCGGTCGATGCGGCGGACAATCCCTGGCTCGCCCGGCGCATCCTCGCGGCCGGGTGCTATGCCGACCGCTTCGGCTACTGGTGGAAGTGGTTTCCCGAGCGGGTGCGGCCCGATGCGCCGGAATGGATCCTCGACGGCGACATGGTCCTGACCGGCATACCGGACTGGTTCGCGGACTGGGCCGCCGGTCGTGATCCGCTGCGGCTGTCCCAGGACGACGGCGCGCGGCGCAACGAGGCCTATGGCCGCTACGCCGACCGGGTCGATCCGACGCTCGCCTTCTATTCGGGGC
The DNA here is from genome assembly GCA_050187535.1 of Alphaproteobacteria bacterium. GTDB lineage: Bacteria > Pseudomonadota > Alphaproteobacteria > ATCC43930 > Allostellaceae > Allostella. The sequence continues at coordinate 7,422 of JBFWXJ010000182.1, forward strand.
TGGCCTCGCTGCCGCCCGGCTACCGCTTCCGCGCGGCCTTCGAGCGCGCGCTCGAGGACCCCGGGCTGCGCCCGCCCCATGACGGCCGGCGCGAGCCCGACGAGCAGGGCGTGGTGGCGGTTGCCTTCCGGGCCGACGGGGCATTGCCGATACCGCTCCACGAGTTCCCGTTCGCACGCGCCTTCGAGCGGGCGCTCGACTACGGGCCGGGCGGCGACCGCGGCCGGGTCTGGGGCTATCACTTTGGCGGCAGCTTCCGCGCCCGCAACCGCCACTACGAGCGCCTCGTGGCCGACGGTGCGATTCCCGGCTGCGAGCGCGAACCGGCGGTCCTTCAGCGGTTCCGCTGGCTCGCCAACCGGGGGCAGTGGGGCGAGCCCGGCATCTCGCTGCCCGAGAGCACGGTCGGCCGGATCGCCCAGGCTGCGAGCACGCTGGCCGGCCGGCCTGCGCTCGACATCGGCACCTCGCGCGGCCGCGTCGCCGCCACCCTGGCCGCCGTCGGCTGTCGCGTCACCACGATCGACATGGCCGACCGGGGCGCCGCCGCCAACCTCGCGGGGATGGGCATCGAGATCGTCGTCGGGGACTGCATCGACTTCCTGCGCCGCGACGACCGTCGCTGGCCGATGATCGCGGTCGACCTGCACGGCAACGACGTCGGGATGTGGCGCGTCCTGTGGCCGCTCCTCACCGCCGCCGTCGCCCCGGGCGGACACCTCGCGGTCGCCAACACGGACCTCTGGCGCAGCCCCGCCTGGAGCGACCAGCGCGGCCCGCACGAGGCGCTGGCGCGGGGCCTGCCCGGCTGGCGCATCGAGCGCTTCCCCGACCCGCTGCCGGGGCTCGCGATCTGTACGCGGGAAGACTGACGCACCGCCATCGAGGCAATCGCCGACGCGCCTCTCACGGCTGCGCGTCGGGGACCAGCGGGTAGGTCGGGCGGTTGAGCTTGCGGAAGCGGAAGAGCGAGTAGTCGGAGCTGGTGACGCCCTCGCCGTCGCATTCGACGATGGCGCGCGCGATCGGCTTGAAGCCGGCGCGGTAGTGGATGCGGCTCTTCAGCACGAGGTAGCGCTTCTGCGTCGGCTCGATGCCGACCGAGCGGAAGGCCCCAAGGTCGAACGGCTCGTGGTGCTGCTCGATGACGACGATCTGCATCGCCCCGGTGTCGAGCACCGCCGAGCGGCCCATATGGGCGCGCGTCCCGGTTCCCATGGGGCCGGTCACGGTGAACTGCCCGTCGGTGATCGCCCGGACCACGCCCGTCACCTCCAGCGGCCGGCCGGTACGGCCGATCGCCGGCATGTCCTCGCGACCGCCCAGCGGCAGCGTCACCCGCGCGCCGACGCCGGCCGCGATCATCGCGGCCACCGCCGGCGGGTCGACGACGCCGAACACCGCCACGTCCTCCAGCCCCTGGCGCATCACCTCGGCGATCACTGCCATGGTGTCCTGCGTGCCGCCCGACGCGCAGTTGTCGGCATGGTCGATGAGCAGGATCGGGCCATCGGTCATCTCCTTGGCGCGGGCGACGGAGCGCTCCAGCGGCTCGGAATCCCAGACGAAGTCCGCGCGCTGCTCCCACGCCCGGTCGAGCAGCTCCAGGGCGGCCCGGGCGGCGCGCGGCCCGTCGCCGTCGGCGACCGCGACGACGCTGAGGCCGGGCTGCGGGATGTCGGCCAGCGGGAAGCCGCCGAACACGCTGACCGCCAGCAACCCTTCCGCCTCCTGCGCCCGGGCGCGGTCGATGAGCGGGCCCATCGGCTTATCGTCATGGCCCATGCGCAGGGTGTGCGGGATCATCGGCCGGGCACCCCAGGCCATCGCCGGCGCCACCTTACCGGCCATCGCATCCAGCACGATCCGCCCGGCATGGTCGCCCGCCGCCGCCATGTCGATGTGCGGATAGGTCTTGTAGCCGACGAGTGCCGTGCAGTTGCGCACGATGCGGTCGGTCATGTTGGCGTGCAGGTCGAGCGCGACCGCGATCGGCAGGTCCGGCCGCATCCGCCGGATGCGCTCCAGCAGCGTGCCCTCGCCGTCGTCGGTGGTCTCCGCCACCATGGCGCCGTGCAGGTCGAGGAAGAGGACGTCGCAGCCGCGGTCGACCGCCTCCAGGATCGGCACGCACATCGCCTCGTAGGCCGCAGCCTCGACCGGGCCGGACGGCGCGGCCGAGGCCGCGATCGGCGTCGCCACGTCGTGGCCGGCCGCCTCGGCCAGGGCCAGGAAGGCGCCGAAGCCGCTGTTGGTGCCGCGGAAGGCGTCGCGCGCGGCCGCGCCGTACCACGGCTCACCCGAGCCGCGGCCGAAACGCGCGAGCGGCGTCGGCACGGGCGAGAAGGTGTTGGTCTCGTGCTTCATCATGGCGACAACGGCGCGCATCGGTCCTCCGGCAGGGCTCTGAAGCCATCGTCCGGGGCGGGCCGCGCCGCGTCAACCGCGCGGCCGCAACCCTCGCGCGCCGTTGAACGAAGGCGCACGCCCCCGTATATACCCGGGCGATCATGACAGCGATGGACGCGAACGCCGGCCCGGCCCTGGCGCCGGGACCGCACCATGCCACGCCCGAGCGGCTGCTGGCGCGGCTGGACGAGCTCGGCATCCGCACCACCACGGCACGGCACCCGCCCCTCTTCACCGTCGAGGACAGCCGGCGCCTGCGCGGCGACCTGCCGGGCGGCCACTGCAAGAACCTGTTCCTGAAGGACCGCAAGGACAAGCTGTGGCTGGTCGTGACGCTGGAGCACCGGGCGATCGACCTGAAGACCCTGCCCGACCGCATCGGCGCCGCCCGGCTGTCCTTCGGCCGGCCGGAGCTGCTGGTCGACGTGCTGGGCGTCACGCCGGGCGGGGTCACGCCGTTCGCGCTCATCAACGACGTGGAGCAGCGGGTCTCGGTCGTGCTCGACCGCGAGATGCTGACGTTCGACCCGCTCAACTATCACCCGCTGTCCAACGCGATGACGACGGCGATCGCGCCCGACGACCTGCTGCGCTTCGTGCGCGCCTGCGGGCACGTGCCGCAGATCGTCGACCTCGGGTGATCCCATGAGCGAGCCCACCACCGTTCAGCCGACCAGCATTCCGGGCCGCGAGGCGGCACGCCGGCGCACCTTCGCGATCATCGCCCACCCCGACGCCGGCAAGACGACGCTGACCGAGAAGCTGCTGCTGTTCGGCGGCGCCATCCAGATGGCGGGTGCGGTCAAGGCGCGCGGCGACGCCAGGCGTGCGCGCTCGGACTGGATGAAGATCGAGCGCGACCGCGGCATCTCCGTGACCGCGTCCGTCATGACATTCGAGCACGGCGGCAACGTCTTCAACCTGCTCGACACGCCGGGCCACGAGGACTTCAGCGAGGACACCTACCGCGTGCTGACCGCCGTCGATTCGGCGGTGATGGTGATCGACGGCGCGCGCGGCATCGAGGCGCAGACCCGCAAGCTGTTCGAGGTCTGCCGCCTGCGCGACGTGCCGATCATCACCTTCGTCAACAAGTACGACCGCGAGGCGCGCGACCCCTTCGACCTCATCCAGGAGATCGAGGAGACGCTGGCGCTGGAAGCCGCGCCGGCGAGCTGGCCGATCGGCATGGGGCGCGACTTCCGCGGCTGCTACGACCTCATGAGCGACCGCCTCGTCCTCTTCGACCGCGGGGCGGGCGACCGCATCCTGCCGGCCGAGGAGTGCCAGGGCCTCGACGACCCGAAGATCGACGCCGCACTCGACGCGACGCAGGCGGCCAAGCTGCGCGAGGAGGTCGAGATGGCGCGCGGCCTGTGCCAGCCATTCGACCGCGAGGCCTATCTGGCCGGCCACCGCACGCCCGTCTTCTTCGGTAGCGCGCTCAAGAATTTCGGCGTGGCGGAGCTGCTCGACGGCCTCGCCCGATTCGCGCCGCCGCCGCGGCCGCAAGCCGCCGACGTGCGCACGGTCCAGCCCGACGAGAACAAGGTCGCGGGCTTCGTCTTCAAGATCCAGGCGAACATGGATCCCAACCACCGCGACCGGATCGCCTTCGTGCGGCTGTGCGCGGGGCATTTCCGCCGCGGCATGAAGGTGCGCCACGTGCGCAGCGCCAAGACCATGGCGCTCCACAACCCCGTCCTCTTCATGGCACGCGACCGCGAGCTGGCGGAGGAGGCCTTCCCGGGCGACATCGTCGGCAT
>JBFWXJ010000183.1:0-6709 GCA_050187535.1 Alphaproteobacteria bacterium
TCCGCCGATGCCGGAGGTGATCGCCCATCTCGCGGCCAGCGGCCGGACGCCCGCGTCCGTGCCGGCGGACGGGGAGCGTGTCGTCGTGCATCGGCGCGGCGATCTCGACAGCGGCATCGCCGTCGACGTGACCGATGGGGTGCATCCCGACAACCGCGACGCCGTCTGCCAGGCGGCCGCCCTGCTCGGGCTCGACGTGGCGGGGATCGATTTCATCACGCCCGATATCGGCAGGCCCTGGCACGAGAACGGCGGCGGCATCTGCGAAGTCAACCGCATGCCGGGACTCCTCCGCCATGCGACGATCCCGGGCGGGCCGGACGTGATCGGGCCGCTCGTCGCGCACATCCTCGCGGATCGCCCGATGCCGACCATCCCGATCGCGGTCCTCCTGGGCGGCGAAGAGGCCGACGCCCTGGCGGAAGCCACAGCGGGGATACTGGCGGCGGACGGCTGGCCGGTCGGGCTCGCCACGTCCCGTCGCTTCGATGCTGCCGGCCTCGGCCTCGTCGATCCCGGTCCCGGAAACCCCCGGCGGGTCGGGCGCCTGGTCGCCGATCCCGCGGTCGGCGCGGTGATCGTGGCCCTATCCGCCGACGCCCTGCTCGCCCATGGGTTCGGGCACGACCGCGCCGACCTGGCAGTGGCCGTCGGCCGGCCGGCAACCGAGGCCCTGGCGCTGCTGCGACGGATCGGCGCCCTGGTGCTCGAACGTTCCGATGCCGCGGCGCTCTCCCGGGCCATGATCGACTGCGACGCCGGCCGCGGCACCTGACGCGATCCGGCCAGGAAGAAAACGGACCGGGCGCGAGAATCTTCTGAACCTCCGGCGGGGGCCGGGCGACCGAGGGAGTGAACGGTCGATCCCCCCACGACCCCCCGGAGCCAGAAGATGTCCCGCACCGCCATGCACGCCCTTCGCGCCGTCGCCTTCCTCGCCGCTGTCGCGACCGGCATCGGCGCCTTCGCCGCCACCGAGGGCCGCGGCGTCGCCTCCTCCGAGCAGGCCTCCCTGATGGAGCACTTCGCCGAGGACATCCGGGCGCTGAACCCGGTCGGCGCGGCGCCCAAGGCCGACCTCTCCTTCTGCCGCGGCGCCGTCGTCGCCGTCGCGTACCAGGTGAGCGCGACCCAGGGCCAGGTGCAGCAGCTCCACATGGCGGCGCTGCGCAAGTACGGCGCGCCGATGGCCGCCCCCATCGCCATCAGCCACGGCGCCGTGCCGCCGCTCGTCTACCGCATGGGCGACATGACCCTGACGGTCGAGGTCGCGGGCGACCTCGTCACCACCCATCACCGGCGCAAGAGCGCCTGCAACAGCCTGCGGACGAGCTGATACCGGACCCGATCGGCTCGACCCGGCTCGGGCCCCGTCCGCGGAATGCGGGCGGGGCCCGAAAGCCTTTCGGCGATCGGCTCAGGCGAGCGCCACGCCGTGGCGGGCGAGGAAGGCGCGGAAGCCGGCGCGCTCGGGCAGCGACATCTGGCGCGCCGAGTTCTCCGACCAGCCGCAGAACTCCGACACGCCCCACTTCTCGGTCGCGCGCTGGCCGGAGGGGGCGATCGGCGCCTGCGCGTGCCGCCGGCGGTCATAAGCGGCGACCGCGTCGGCGAGCCCGGAATCGTCGTAGCGGTCGACATGCACCACGCCCTCGGCCGGCAGGCGCATCGACATGCGGCCCGGGTTCTCCGGCCAGCCGAGGCACAGGCCGGCGATCGGGAAGACGCCGGGCGGCAGCTCGAGCAGGGGCGTCGCCTTCTCGATATGGTCGCGGATCATGCTGATGCAGCAACTGCCGAGCCCGACCGCGTCGGCCGCCAGCGCGAACGCCTCCATCGCCAGCGCGGCATCCACGACCGCGTTGAGGAAGCCGTCGACGTTGTCGTTGTCGTTCGGCATGCCATGGATGTCGGCCAGCCGGCGCATACGCCGCATGTCGGCGAGGAAGACGAGGAAGGCCGGCGCCTGCCCGACCCAGGGTTGGCTCGGCAGCCAGCCGGCGATGGTCGCCCGCTTGGCCGGGTCCTTGACCACCAGGATCGAGGCCTGCTGCAGGTCCGACTTCGAGGGCGCCGACCGCGCGCAGGCGATGAGGAGGTCGAGCAGCCCGTCGGTGACCGGCTCCGCCCGGTAGCGGCGGATGGTCCGCCGCCCGAGGATGCGTGCCACCGCATCCAGGTGCGTTCGGTCGACCCCATCCGGAACGGGCAGGCCGAAGCGGGCGTCCCACAGGGCGGAAAGATCGGGCGGCGTGTCGTCGGCCATGACGGCTCCTCGGGTGATGGGATGGGCACTATGCCCGATCCGTCGAATCCGCGTGACGGCCTACGATGTTCCTGCTACGTTCAATTGCGAACGATTTGCATTCGGAGGGGTGATATGACCGCCTGCGTCGCGACGATCGAAACCTGGCACAAGGACAAGAGCCGCGAAAACGCGATGGGACCGGCGCATGCGCCGATCTGGCGGCACTTCATCGATCTCGTGCCGGAAGATGATATCTCGTCGAGGAACGTGCTCGATTACGGCTGCAACCAGGGCGGCTTCCTCAGGATGCTGCATGCCGTGCGGCCGTTCCGCTGGGGCCTGGGCGTCGACATCGCTGCCGATTCGGTGGCCCGCGCACGCTCCATGAAGGGCGACCTTCCCATCGACTACGCCATGGCGGCCGAGCTGGAGGCCCATGAGGGGCGCTTCGACGTCGCCTTCAGCCACGAGGTCATCTACCTCGTGCCCGACATGGCGGAGCACGCCCGGCAGATGATGGCCGCACTCCGCCCCGGTGGCGTCTACTACGCCGTCACCGGCTGCCACACCGGCAACCGCCTGTGGCCGCGTTTCCGCAAGATCATCGCCGAGAAGACCAATGTCGAGGTCCAGGATCGCTCGCTTGACGATTATGCCGAGGCGTTCCGGGCGGCGGGCTTCGACGTCGGTGTGAAGCGCTTCGGCTATTCCGGATTCGCGCCCTATGGCGGGCACAGCGAGTACTACCCGACGCTCGAGGAGCGCATCTACTACTACACCGAGGCCAAGACCCTGTTCCGTCTCTCCCGGACCGACTGACCGGACGGACCGACCGAAAGGACCGGTCGGGCCGATCGCCGCGGGCGGGTGGCGGGGCGCCGGCCGCGACGCTATATCTGCGGCGATAGTTCGCTTGCTCTCCCGGCGCTCCGCCGGCCCCCCACCCGACAGAGAGACGAAGGCAGACATGCAGCAGCTCCAACTGTTCATCGACGGCCGCTGGCGCGACGGCACCGGCGGCGGCGAGGAAGTCGTCAACCCGGCGACCGAGCAGCCGATCGCGGCCCTGACCCACGCCTCGCCCGCCGACCTCGACGAGGCGATCGCCGCGGCGAAGCAGGGCTTCGAGGTCTGGCGCAGGACGTCCGCCTATGACCGCTCGGCCATCCTGCGCAAGGCGGCCCAGCTCCTGCGCGAGCGCGCCGACGCGGTCGCCCGCGGCATGACGATGGAGCAGGGCAAGGTCCTGGCGGAGTCCAAGGTCGAGGTCATGACCTCGGCCGACATCATGGACTGGTACGCCGAGGAAGGCCGGCGCGCCTATGGCCGGATCATTCCGGGCCGGGTCGCCGGGTCGCGCCAGATGGTCCTGAAGGAACCGGTCGGCGTGGCCGCCGCCTTCACCCCGTGGAACTTCCCGGTGCTGACGCCGATGCGCAAGATCGCGGGTGCGCTCGCCGCCGGCTGCTCGCTGGTGATCAAGCCGTCGGAGGAGACGCCCGCCTCCTGCGTCGCCATCGCCAGGTGCCTGGAAGATGCGGGCCTGCCCAAGGGCGTGCTCAACCTCGTCTTCGGCGTGCCGTCCAAGGTCTCCGAGCACGTCATCGGCTCGCCCGTCGTGCGCAAGATCTCGTTCACCGGCTCGACCGCCGTCGGCAAGATGCTGATGGGGCTGGCGGCCAAGGGCATGAAGCGCTCGACGATGGAGTTGGGCGGCCATTCGCCGGTCATCGTCTTCGACGACGTCGACCCGGCCAAGGTCGCCGCGGTGGCGGCCGGCGGCAAGTACCGCAATGCCGGGCAGGTCTGCGTCTCGCCCACCCGCTTCTTCGTCCACGAGAGCAACTACAAGAAGTTCGTCGAAAGCTTCACCGAGGTCGCCCGGGGCCTGAAGCTGGGCGACGGGCTGGCCGCCGACACGCGCATGGGCCCGCTCGCCAACTCCCGGCGCATCGACGCGATCGAGGGCTTCGTGCGCGATGCCGTCGACAAGGGCGCCAAGCTGCAGACGGGCGGTCAGCGCCAGGGCAATAACGGCTACTTCTTCGAGCCGACGGTCCTGGCCGACGTTCCCGACGACGCCCGCATCATGCGCGAGGAGCCGTTCGGGCCGGTCGCCCCGATCGTGCCGTTCAAGAGCTTCGACGAGGTGATCGCGCGCGCCAACAGCCTCGACTACGGGCTGGCCGCCTACGCCTTCACCAGCTCGGAGAAGACGGCGGCCGCCGTGTCCGACGCGCTCGAGAGCGGCATGGTCGGCGTCAACAGCCTCGCCATCTCGACCCCCGAGACGCCCTTCGGCGGGGTCAAGGATTCTGGCCACGGCTCGGAAGGCGGCGTCGAAGGGCTCGACGCGTACCTCAACACGAAGTTCGTGGCGCAGTACCAGCCGGTCTGACGCCGCGATCGGCGCCGCCGGGGCGATCCGGCGGCGCCGATTTCGCCTGCTGCCATCGCCGGCGTCGTCGGGTAGCCTCGTCCCGATGGCCCGCGAGGCACACAGCAACTACGTCGACGGGGTGCTGGAGCAGGCGCGGCTGCGGCCTGACGCGACCGCGATCGACGCGCCCCAGGGCGTCCTCTCCTTCGCCGCGCTCGCCGGCGCCATGGGCGGGGTGGCGACCGGGCTGCGGGCACGCGGGCTCCGCCCCGGCGACACGGTCGCGGTCGTCTGCCGCGACCCATGCGACTATCTCGTGGCGGCGCTCGGCACGGCACTCGGCGGCTTCGCGTTGCTGGCGCTCGACCCCACCTGGCCCGCCGGGACGCTGGAGCGACTGGTCGACGCGACGGGCGCGGCGGCGGTCGTCGGCGCCGGCCGTTCGGCGCGCGATGGGCCGGACGACGCGCTGCGCGCGCTGGACATCGCCGACCTGCCGCCCGCCGACCCCTGGCCGGTGCGCGACCCGGGCGGCGAGCGGGTGTGCCAGATCGCCGTCTCGTCGGGCACCACCGGACCGGCGAAGGCCGCACCCGTCAGCCACCGCCGGCTTCTGACCCGGACCCGCGCGATGACCGGTCCGCTCGGCATCGACGCCTCCCATCGCTACATGCCGCTGGTGGCGATGTCCCTCGCCATCGGGCGCGGGCCGGCACTGCGCACGCTCGATGTCGGCGGCCGGGTCGTCATCCGGCCTCTCACGGTCCCCTACGAGGCCCATCTGGCCGAGATCGCGCGGCTCGGCATCACCTATCTCTCCGTCACGCCCAGTCACATTCACGACTACCTGGAGCATCTTCCGGCGGATGCATCGCCGGCGCTGCCGGGCGTGCGCGCGCTCATGGTGAACTCGGCCGCCCTTCCGATGGATGTATGTGCCGATGCCCGCGCGCGGCTGACGCCCAATCTCCACGTCACCTACGGCAGCAACGAGATGGGCTATGTCGCCCATGCCGGCCCGCGCGAGCTCGATGCCCATCCCGGCACCGTCGGACGGGTGCTGCCCGGCATCGCCGTCGAGGTGGTCGACGGCGCCGGCGCGGCGCTGCCGCCGGGCGCCGTCGGCGAGCTGCGCATCCGCACGCCGCACCTGGCGGAGACCTAACTCGGCGACGCGGCGGCGACCGGCCGGGCGTTCCGCGACGGCTGGTTCCATCCGGGCGACGTCGGCCGGCTGACGGCGGACGGATATCTGTTCCTGGCGGGCCGCGTCGACGACCGGATCAACCGGGGCGGCGTGAAGATCTTCCCCGCGGAGATCGTCGACGTGCTGACCGGTCACCCCGCGGTCGCCGACGCGGCCGTGGTCGGCCTGCCGCTGCCGCGCGAGGGCGCCGCCCCGATCGCCGCCGTCGTCCTGCGCGCGACCACGACCGAGCGCGATCTGCAACAGTTCTGCGAGGCCCGCCTCGGGCGGATCAAGACGCCGCTGCGCATCGTGCCGGTCGGCCGGATCGAGCGCTCGGCGACCGGGAAGGTGCAGGCCGAAGCACTACGCCGCCTCATCCTCGATCGGCTAGGCATCGCCGGGGATGTGGGGCTTCCGGCGGAGCCGCCGTCCTGATGGCGGCGGGCGCAAGCCCGGATCATGCGCTCGCGTCGAGGTCGGCGAAGGCGGCCACCAGTTGCGGGAACACCCGGTCGGACACGGCGCGACGCTCGGGCAGGCGGCTGGCCGGGCTCGCCAGCAGCGGGTTGGTGTTGATCTCCCACACCACGGGCCGGCCGTCGCGCACGCTGAAGTCGATGCGGCCGTAGTCGAGGCGGGCCAGCGCGAACACCGTCTCGATCTCCCGCTTCCAGGGGTTGTCCTCGACGAAGGCGATCTCGGCGGCCATCTCGACAGGGTCCAGGATGTCCATGTCCTTGACCGCCCAGCCGCGGCTGACGTCCATGTGCCCGGCCACGATCCGCCCGCCGACACGGAAGGCGCCGTACTTGCGGTAGAGGCCGTCGCCGTCGGCCGTGTCGCTGAACTCGACCAGGATCATGCGCTGGCGCGGCCAGCCGCGTGCGCGCCG
>JBFWXJ010000183.1:6809-11593 GCA_050187535.1 Alphaproteobacteria bacterium
TGTGCCCGGCCACGATCCGCCCGCCGACACGGAAGGCGCCGTACTTGCGGTAGAGGCCGTCGCCGTCGGCCGTGTCGCTGAACTCGACCAGGATCATGCGCTGGCGCGGCCAGCCGCGTGCGCGCCGATCGGCGATCATCTCGGCCAGCGCCTGCGGGCCGGGGCAGAGGCCGGACAGTGCGCCGCTGTGGTTGTCGTCGCGCCTCAGGAACACGGGAAAGCGCGCCGGGAACCGCCGGTCGGTCAAGCGCTGGACGTCGAAGTCGTTGATGCCGCGGTCGTGCAGCAGACGCAACATCTCGTAGCGGCGGAGCGCCCGCGTCGGATGGTTGAGGAGGCGGCAGCCGCGGTCGGCCAGCACCTGCCACAGGCGCGCGGCGGCGACGGCGCCCGCCGTGCCCAGCCTCTCGATATCGGAGAAGATCCAGGTGCCGGACGGCAGATCGCCCGGGTCCATCCGCAGGGCCTCGTCATAGGCGATGACGCTGAGGCGCCCGGCGATGACCGCGCCCGGTCCGTCCAGGAAATCGGTCATCGCGTAGCAGTGGGGCCTGGTCGCGAGATAGACGATCACGGTTCGACCACCTGCCGGGGCCGACGGCCGGCGTCCGCCCTTGCGCGCCGCTGGCCGTTCATGGATAGCTCGTGGCCTGCGGGCGGGGGCTGCCGGAGAGAGGATCGGCCATGGTGCAGCGGATTCTTGCCACGACGATCAACGGCGGCGACGCGTGGCCGGGAACCTATGGCGACGACAACGCCGGTGCCGACTCGATCACGGGCTCGCCGGGGTCGGACACGATCTTCGGCGGCGGCGGCGCGGACACGTTGACGGGCGCCAGCAGCGACGACCAGATCAACGGCAACGCCGGGGACGACGTTGTCGCCGGCGGCAACGACAAGGACGTGATCTGGGGCGGCCAGGGCAACGACACCGTCTCGGGCGACGCGGATTCCGACTGGGTGCTGGGGGACAAGGGCGACGACCTCGTCTACGGCAACGGCGGCAACGATTCGGTCTGGGGCGGGCAGGGCAACGATCTCGTCTATGCCGGCCAGGGGGCGGACGCCCTCTTCGGCGGTATCGGCGACGACACGCTCTCCGGCGACCAGGGGCCCGACACGCTGGCGGGCGGCGAGGGTGCCGACCGGTTCGTCTTCCGCGATTCGAGCGCGCTCGACCGCATCGTCGACTTCGATCCCGCGGGCGACGACCTCGTCGTCATCGAGATCGGCCCCGACGGCACCATCAACGGCGTGCCGATTCCCGATATCGCGACCCTGCTGTCGCGTATCGAGGACACCCCGGACGGCGCCTTCCTGCACCTCTGCGACTGCCCGGTGCCCTCTCAGGGCGTCACCTTCGTCGGCATCGCCAAGGCCCAGCTCACGGCCGCCGACTTCCTGCTGGTGTTCTGAGGGCACGCGGGGCCGCCGGGCGGCCCCGCGGCTACCGCTCACGGCCGCGTCGGCGGCGGGTTGCGGTCGTTGCTGGTACGGCGCTGGTGCCAGTAGGGGTAGACGGGGGGCCGGCCGCTGACCTTGTCGAGCCGCTCGACCTGCTCGGCCGTCAGCTTGAAGTCGACCGCACCCAGGTTCTCGCGTAGCTGCGCCTCGTTGCGCGCGCCGACGATGACCGTCGCCACGGTCGGCCGGCACAGCACCCAGTTGAGGGCGACCTGCGGCACGCTGCGGCCGATCTCGCCGGCGATGTCCTCCAGCGTCTGGATGATGTCGTAGAACTGCTCCTCGGGGAACTCCGGCCCCATCGCGCCGATCTGCGAGTAGCGGGTCCCCTCGGGCATGCGGCGGTTGCGGCCCATCTTGCCCGAGAGGCGGCCGCCGGCCAGCGGGCTCCACACCACCGTGCCGACCCGCTCGGCGAGGGCGAGCGGCATCAGCTCCCACTCGTACTCGCGGGCGACCAGCGCGTAATAGGCCTGATGGGCGACATGGCGCGCCCAGCCATGGCGGTCGGCGACGGCGAGCGCCTTCATGAGCTGCCAGCCGGAGAAGTTCGAGCAGCCGACATAGCGGACCTTGCCGGCGCGCACGAGGTCGTCGAGCGCCCTGACCGTCTCCTCGATCGGCGTCATCGCATCGAAGCCGTGCATCTGCCACAGGTCGACGTAGTCGGTGCCGAGACGCTTCAGGCTGGCCTCGCAGGCGGCGATCAGGTGGTGGCGGGACGAGCCCACGTCGTTCGGCCCGGGGCCGGTGCGGAAGGTCGCCTTGGTCGAGATCAGCAGCTTGTCGCGCCGCCCCTTGATCGCCTGCCCCAGGATCTCCTCGGCCAGCCCGCCCGAATAGGCGTCCGCCGAATCGAACATCGTCAGCCCGGCGTCGAGGCAGATGTCGACGAGCCGCGTCGCCTCCGCGACATCGGAGGCACCCCAGGCGCGGAAGAAGTCGTTGCCGCCGCCGAAGGTGGCCGTGCCGAAGGTGAGCGCCGGCACGCTGAACCCGGAGCCGCCGAGGAAGCGATATTCCATGCTGCTTTTCCCCTCTCGAGACGGCCGGCAGTCTAGAGGGAGTCGGCGATCCGTCTACGCATTTCCGCATCCGGCAGAAGCCACCTTCCGTCCGCGCCGGCGGTCCCGGCGGCGGCGTTGTCGCGCATGTGCTCCGGCCGCGAGGTGCCGGGGATGACGCAGGTGACGGCCGGATGCGCCAGCACGAACTTGAGCAGCACCTGCGCCCAGCTCTTGCAGTCGATCTCCGCCGCCCAGCCCGGCAGCGGCCGGCCCCGCAGGCGGCGCAGCAGCCCGCCGCCGCCGAAGGGCTGGTTGACGAGGACGGCGATGCCGCGCTCGGCGGCGACGGGCAGCAGGCGTGCCTCGGCCGCGCGGTCGTCGGCGGCGTAGTTGAGCTGCACGAAGTCGACCCGGGCAGCCCGCATCGCCGCCTCGAGCTCGTCATGGGCCGACGGTGTGTAGTGGGTCAGGCCGACATGGCGCACGCGGCCCTCGGCCTTCCACGCCTCCAGGGTCGCGAGGTGCGTGCGCCAGTCGACGAGGTTGTGGACCTGCATGAGGTCGATCCGGTCGGTCCGCAGGCGCTCGAACGACCGGCGCATCTGGACGACGCCGGCATTTCGCCCGGTCGTCCAGACCTTCGTCGCGAGGAAAGCACGGCTGCGCGTCCCGGCCTCCGCCAGGAGATCGCCGACGACGGCCTCGGCAGCGCCGTACATGGGCGACGTGTCGATGACCGACCCGCCGGCCGCGAACAGCTCGCCGAGCACGGCAGCCAAGGGCGCCCGCGCCGCGGGCTCGGCGGCGACGTCGAATGTCCTCCAGGTGCCGCAGCCGACGACGGGCAGGGCCTCGCCGGTCGCGGGGATGATCCGCGTGCGCATGGGCGCTCCGTTCACGGCGGCGGCCCGGGCGATGGGCACCATCGCCGTTCCGGCCAGGGCGAGCAACGCGCGACGCCCGATGCGTGGTCCGGCATCATCCATCACGCGCAGTTGAGTGCATCGGGGGTGGCGGCGTCCACCCGGCATCGCCACCTGATCTGTCGAGGAAGGCAGGCGCCAGGCGCCCCCGGCGCCGCCTTCCGGGCCATGTCGAGGTCCCCGGCGTCCCTCCCGCCGGCGCGGGCCGACGACGCGGCCGGCGGGCCGGGGTCACCCCCGGCCCGCTTCCCCCTTCCTTTCCCAACGATTTTGCGGCGCTGCAACTGAGAGTGCGGCGCAATGGCGCTTGATCTCGCCCGGACGTCCCGCTAGGATCGTCTGCGAATGGTTCGCAATTGCTGGGCGCCATGATCATCTGCAGCTGCCGCGTCATTTCCGACCGAGAGATCAGGACCGCCGCCGCCTGCGGCGCCAAGCGGGTCACCGACGTGTTCCGCCGCTGCGGCATCGCGCCCCAGTGCGGCAGCTGCCTGCCTCTCATGCGCGAGATGCTGGCCGCCGTCCGGCCGGAGCCGGCGCTGGCGGCCGCGGACTGACGGCCTAGCTCGCGCCGTGGCCGTCCATCTGGCTCTGCAGGTAGTTGTGCAGCCCGACCTTCTCGATCAGTCCGATCTCGGTCTCGAGGAAGTCGATGTGCTCCTCGGTGTCCTCGAGGATGTGGGTGATGATCTCGCGGCTGACGTAGTCCTGCACCCGCTCGCAATGGGCGACCGCGGCCAGCACGTCCTTGCGTGCCGCCGATTCGAGGCGCAGGTCGGATTCCAGGCACTCGGGCACGGTCTCGCCGATCAGCAGCTTGCCGAGGTCCTGCAGGTTCGGGTGCCCCTCCAGCATGAGGATGCGCTCGATCAGCCGGTCGGCGTGCTTCATCTCGCCGATCGACTCCTCGTAGACCTTGTGGCCGAGCCGGCCGAAGCCCCAGTGCTTCAGCGTGCGGGCGTGCAGGAAATACTGGTTGATCGCCGTCAGCTCGTTCTTGAGAAGGCGGTTGAGGTGAACGATGACCTCCGGGTCGGTCTTCACGATGGCGTCTCCTTTCCCGGTGCCGCTCGGAGCGGCGCCGGATGGCGCGCGGGGGCCGACAGGGCACGCGAATGTAACGCGCGAGCGCGCGGAAGGTCTCGTGATAAGCGCTCGCAACCCATTGATGCGATTGGTTCGTACTTGCTGCGGCAGGGTCCGGCGCCGCAGGCGGGCGCCGCGCGGAACGCTGTCGCGGCGATGCGTGCGTCGCGCCCGCGGCCCAACTCGCGGACACGACGAGACCCGAGGATCGCCCGCTCTGTGCGGGAGGCGTCGACGACGCATCCCGCAAGACCCAGCGGATCGGTCGATCGTCGGGGGCGTCCGACCCGGTGGGGCATAGGCA
>JBFWXJ010000184.1:0-11573 GCA_050187535.1 Alphaproteobacteria bacterium
TGATCAGGATCTCACCATAGGCGCGGAACGGGCCGATGAACAGCACGCGGCCATCGAAGGGGGCGACGACGCGCGCGCCCGGCCGGGTGGCGACGGTGATTCCGCGGCTGTGCTGCCCGTAGCCCAACTCGTCGCCGAAGCCGCGCTGCCAGTTGCCCGCGACGGGAATGCGGTAATGCCCGCGCGCGGCGGCGAATGGCCGCACGGCCGGGGGGCGCCCGGCCGCCGCGGCCGCCGCGAGCTGGCGCCGCTCCGCCTCGTCGCGGCGCTGCTCGGCCGCCCGGCGCTCCGCATCCAGGCGTTGCGTCTCGGCGCTGCGGCGCGTGGATTCCTCCCGCCGACGAGCCTCCTCCGCCTCGGCCACCTCGCGGCGCCGCCGCTCGGCCTCCTCGGCCAGCCGCCGGCGCTCCGCCTCGGCCTCGCGCCGCTTGCGTTCCGCCTCGGCCTCCGCCTGGGCGATCAGCTCCTTGAGGTCGGCGGCTCGCGCCGCCAGCTGCTGCAGCTCGCCGCGGCGCCGGCGGGCCTCCGCCTCGGCCTCGCCGCGGGCCGCCGTCCGCTGGGCGATCAGCGCGTCGAGCGCCGACCGCCGGCGCTCGACGGACCCCCGGGCGGTCGCCGCCTGGCCGCGCTTCGATTCGAGGTCGGCGCGCAGCTCGCGCAGGTCGCGCAGCGCGTCGCGCAGCTTCGCCGCCTCGCGCTCGACCTGCGGCACCAGACTGCCCAGGAGGCCGGCGGTGCGGGCGGTGTCGATCGGCGGCGCGGGCAGGGCCAGCAGCGCCTCCGGCGGGTGGCGGGCGATGCGCGCCAGTGCCACCAGCAGCGCCTCGACGTTCTGCCGGCGCGCCGCCAGCATCGCCGTCTGCCGCTCGATCTCCTCGCTGAGGGCCTTCAGCGTCTCCTCGACGGAAGAGAGGTTGTATTCCTCGGCCTGCAGGAGACGGGCGGCGACGATCGCCTCCTGGCGCAGCCGTTCGACCTCCCGGCGCAGCGCCTCGGCGCGGGCCTCGATCTCGGCCTGGCGCGCCCGCTCCGCCTCGATCGTGCGCTGGACGTCGCGAAGCTGCTGGCGATGGGGCTCCTGGGCGGCCACCGCGGCAGCCGCGACGGCGCCCGCCAGCAGGGCGATCGCCGCGGCGGCGGGCCGCAACGTCAGGCCGAGGCGCGGCGCCGCGGCGCCGGTTCGGTTGCGGCTCGGTCGTGGCCCGCTCGCGAGACGGCCAGCAGGGAATGGCCGGTCATGGCGCGGGGCTGCGGCAAGCCCATCAGCGCGAGCACGGTCGGAGCGATGTCCGCCAGCCGGCCGTGCCCGCCGCCCGGCGGGCCGAGCCGTGCGACGGCCGTGTCGCCGACCAGCAGCAGGGGCACGGGGTTCATCGAGTGGGCGGTGTGCGGGCCGCCGGTCTCCGGGTCGGTCATCTGCTCGGCATTGCCATGGTCGGCGGTCACCAGCATGACGCCGCCCGCCTGCCGCACGGCTGCCTCCAGCCGGCCGAGGCAGGCGTCGACCGCCTCGACCGCCTTGACGGCTGCGGGAAGAAGGCCGGAATGGCCGACCATGTCGGCGTTGGCGTAGTTGACGACGACGAGGTCGAAGCGGCCGGAGCCGATCGCCTCCACCAGCCGGTCGGTCACCTCCGGCGCCGACATCTCCGGCTGCAGGTCGTAGGTGGCGACCTTGGGCGAGGGCACGAGAATGCGTTCCTCGCCGGGAAATTCCCGTTCCTCGCCGCCGTTGAAGAAGAAGGTGACGTGCGCGTACTTCTCCGTCTCGGCGATGCGGAGCTGCCGCAGCCCCGCCTCGGAGACGACTTCGCCCAGCGTCTCCCGCAGCTCCTCGGGCGGGAAGAGCACGGCGAGGAAGCGGTTGAGGTCGGACGAGTACTCGACCATGCCCAGTGCCGCGGCGAAGGCGACGGTCCGCGCGCGCGGAAAGCCGGAGAAATCGGGATCGAGGAGGGCCGCCAGGATCTCGCGCGCCCGGTCGGCCCGGAAATTGGCCATCAGCACGCCGTCGCCGTCGCGCATCCCGCCATAGCCGGCGATGACGGCGGGCGGCACGAATTCGTCCGTCTTGCCGGCGGCATAGGCCGCGGCGACGGCGGCGTCCGGGTCGGAAGCGACCTCGCCGTCACCTTCGACCAGCGCCGCGTAGGCGCGCGCGACCCGGTCCCAACGCTTGTCGCGGTCCATGGCGAAGTAGCGGCCGCCGACGGTGGCGATGGCGGCACCCGTGCCGGCGATCGCCGCGGTGAACTCCGCGAGGTAGCCGCGGGCGCTGGATGGCGGCGTGTCGCGGCCGTCGAGGAAGGCATGGACGGCGACCTTGACGCCGGCGGCCGCAAGCAGGCGGACGAGGGCCGCCATCTGTGCCTGGTGGGCGTGGACGCCGCCCGGCGACAGCAGGCCCATGACGTGGGCCGTGCCGCCCGTCGCCTTCAGCCTGGCCACGAAATCGCCGAACACGGGGCTCCGCTCGACGGTGCCGTCGGCGAGCGCGGCGTCGATGCGCGGCAGGTCCTGCATGACGACCCGGCCGGCGCCGATGTTCATGTGGCCGACCTCGGAATTGCCCATCTGGCCGTGCGGCAGTCCGACCTGCTCGGCCGACGCGTCGAGCAGGCAGTGCGGCGAGCGGGCGGCCATCCGGCGCCAGTTGGGCAGGCGGGCGACGGCGAGGCTGTTGTCGTCGCCGCCCTCGCGGTGGCCCCAGCCGTCCAGGATGCAGAGGACGACGGGCTTCGGGCGTGCGGGAGTCATCCCGGCAATATAGGGGCTCGGTTCCCCGGCCGGTAGCCGCAGCCGGCGATCAGGCCGCCCGCCGTCCCGCTTCCGCCTCCAGTGCCTCGCCGATGGCCGCCGCCAGGGCGTCGACGTCGGCTGCCGTCATCGGCGTGGAGAGCGCGCCCGACAGGTTCGGCGTGACGAGGAACCCCGATTCGAGCAGGCGCGCATGCAGCCGGGTCAGTAGCGCCTTCTCCGCGTCGGTCGGATAGGACGAGCGGTAGTCCGCGATCGGCCGGGCGTGGGGGTGGATGCGGAAGAGCGAGCCCATGCCGGTGACCTGCGCCGGTGCCCCGGCCGCCGCGATCGCCCGCGCGATCCCCTCGCGCAGCCGCTCGCCGAGGCCGTTCAGGTGGTCGTAGGCGGCCGGATCGAGCTGCTCCAGGCTGGCGAGGCCGGCGGCCATGGTGACCGGGTTGGCGGTGAAGGTGCCGCCATGGGGCACCGGCGCCTTGCCCGGGCGCACGTCGAACATCTCCATGTAGGCGCGCTTGCCGGCCACGGCGCCGATCGGCAGGCCGCCGCCGATCACCTTGCCGAGCGTGACCAGATCGGGATCGAGGTCCCACAGCGGATGAGCGCCGCCATGCGACAGGCGGAAGCAGACGATCTCGTCGACGATGAGGAGAATGCCGAGCCGGCGCGTCGTCTCGCGCAGCGCTTTCACGAACTCGGCTGTCGCCGGGATCAGGCCGACCCGCGAGGGCAGGGGGTCGAGCAGCACGCCCGCCAGCCGCGCGCCATGCGTCTCCAGGATGCGGATGCAGGCATCGACGTCGTTGAACGGAATGACGACGGTGTCGGCCAGCACCGCGTCGGGGGTGCCGCGGGCGTACTTCGTGTTGATCGGTGTGGCGTCGCCCCAGTTCGCGGGGCGGCTGTCGAGGCTGACCTCCACATGGTCGTAGCTGCCGTGGTAGGCGCCCTCGATCTTGGCGATGGCCGGCCGGCCGGTGGCGGCCCGCGCCGCCTTGATCGCCGTCACCACCGCCTCGCTGCCGCTGTTGGAGAAGCGAATCTGCTCGAAGGCGGGCGAGCGGGCGCAGATGTGCTCGGCCAGCAGCACCTCGGTCTCGGTCGGCAGACCGAAGCTGACGCCCTTGGCGGCCGTCTCGGCGATGGCCCGCACGACGGCCGGGTTGGCGTGCCCGTGGATGGCCGAGAAGAAGTTGTTGGTGAAATCCAGCAGCCGGTTGCCGTCGACGTCCATGATCGCCGCGCCCGCGCCGTGCCGGGCGTAGGGCGGGTGCGGTGGGAAGAACAGGGTTGCGCGCGTGCTGCCGCCCGGCATCACCTCGAGCGCGCGCTCGTACAGGGCGTCCGACGCAGCGGTCGAGTTGCGGCGCGCCGTCGGCGAGTCTAGCGTGGCGGCGGAGGTGGTGGCATCGAACTTGCTGCTCATCGGCGGCCCCGGGGGAACGGTGCGGATGACGCGAAGGATAGCAGATATCGGACCATCGGGCGGGAGCCGCGGCCTTGGGCGCGATTGAGTTCGCGGGCGTCGGCAAGCGCTACGGACCCGTCGTCGCCGTCCATGACCTGTCGGTCACGGTGGCGCAGGGGGAGTTCGTGACCATCCTCGGGCCGTCGGGCTCGGGCAAGACGACGATCCTCTCGCTGGTCGCGGGCCTCGTGCCGCCGACCGCCGGCCGCATTCTCATCGCCGGCCGCGACGTCACCGACCTCGAGCCGCAGCAGCGCCAGATCGGCCTCGTCTTCCAGTCCTACGCGCTCTTCCCGCATCTCAGCGTCCGCGACAACGTGGCCTTCCCGCTGGCGGTCCGCGGGCGGCCCAGGGCGGAGATCGCGCAGAAGGTGACGGCCGCGCTCGCGCGCGTGCGCCTCGACGGGCTGGCAGGGCGTCGCCCGGCGCAGCTTTCGGGCGGGCAGCAGCAGCGCGTGGCGCTCGCGCGCGCCTTCGTGTTCGAGCCGGACATCCTGCTTCTCGACGAGCCCCTGGGGGCGCTCGACCGCAAGCTGCGCGAGGAGGTGCAGGTCGAGCTCAAGGCGTTGCAGCGCGATCTCGGCATCACCACGCTGCTCGTCACCCACGACCAGGAGGAGGCGCTCTCGCTCTCCGACCGGGTGATCGTGCTGGATCACGGGCGGATGCAGCAGGTGGGCACGCCGGACGAGGTCTACCGCCGGCCGGCCAACCGCTTCGTCGCGGGCTTCCTCGGCCTCGCCAACCTGCTCGAGGGGACGATCGAGGCGGACGGGGGCCTGCGGCTGCCCGACGGACAGAAGGTCGCCTGCGCGCCGCGCGGCCGCGCGCCCGGCAGCCGGGTGGCGGCCACGGTCCGGCCCGAGCGGGTGCGCCTGCTGCCGCCGGACGCCGCGGACGGTGTGGCTGCGGAGGTGCGCCAGACGATCTATCTCGGCCATCTCCAGCGCTGGCACCTGGAGACGGCAGCCGGGCTGCCGCTGGTGGCCGCGGCCTCGGACGGCGTCCGCACGGCGACGGTGGGCGAGCGGGTCCGCGTCGATTGGGCGGCCGACGACGTCTGGCTGCTGCCGGAAGACGACGGCGCCGGGCCGGCGCACCCGCACCCGGCCCGTGCGGCGGAGGTGGCGGCCGCCTGACCGGCCGCAACGGGGAGAACCTAGGGGAGAACGAACATGCGCATGACGAGACGCGAGCTCCTGGCCGCCGGCAGCGCGGTGGCCGCAGGCGTGGCGGCCCCCGGCATCCTCCGGGCGCAGCAGCCCAAGGAGATCCGGATCATCGAGGCGGGCGGCAAGTCCGGCGAATCGATGGAGCCCTACATCAAGCCGTTCACCGACGTGACGGGCATCAAGGTCGTGCGGGAGAGCCCGAACCCCTTCGGCAAGCTGCGCAGCCTCGTCCAGGCCGGCCAGGACGACATCGTCCTCTTCGAGCTCGGCAGCACCGGCCTCGAGCAGGCCAAGGCGCTCAAGCTGATCGAGCCGCTCGACTGGGCGGCGATCCAGCCGGACGAGATGTACCCCGAGGCCAAGGACCCGATGGGCTTCGGCTGGCAGTACTATTCGACGCTGATGGCATGGCGCAGCGACGCCAAGACGCCGAAGAACTGGGCCGACTTCTTCAACGTCAAGGATTTCCCCGGCAAGCGGACCATGCAGGACCGGCCCTACGGCCTGCCCTTCGCGCTGCTGGCCGACGGCGTGCCGGTGGACAAGCTCTACCCCCTCGACCTCGACCGCGCCTTCAAGGTGATGGACCGGGTGAAGAAGGAGGTGGCGGTGTGGTGGAACGCCGGCGCCCAGCCGCCGCAGCTCCTCAAGGACAACGAGGTGCAGTACGCGGTGTCCTATTCCGGCCGCGTCGCGGGGCAGCCGGGCATCTCCTTCACCTACGAGCAGGCGATCCTGGATCTCGCCTATCTCGTGGTGCCCAAGGGCGCCAAGCCGGCCGACAAGGCCGCCGCCATGCGCCTGTTGCGCGACTACAGCAAGGCGGCCAACCAGCTCGAGGCGTCCAAGGTCATCTCCTATACGGGCCCGAGCCCGGCGCTGCCGGCTATGCTGCCCAAGGACAAGCTCGCGGAGTTCCCGACGGCGCAGCGCGACAAGCAGGTCATCCACAACGTCAAGTGGTGGTTCGACAACGCCGACATGGTCGAGAAGCGCTGGCAGGCGTTCAAGCTCAGCCTCTGAGCGATCGCTTGCAGCGACGATGCGGCCCTCCCTCTCCGCCCCGTGGGGCGGAGAGGGCAAGTCTGCGCGTGTCATGAAGCTCCGCCCGGGCGTCGCGGCCTACGCCCTGCCGCTGCTCGTCCTGATGGTCGTCGCCTTCGACGTGCCGATCGTGCTGATGCTGGCGCAGAGCGTGCTGAGCCCGCATCCCACGGTCGCGCACTGGGCGGAGCTCGCGGACACGCCGATCTACCTGCGCGTGCTGGGCAACACGTTCCAGATTGCGATCGTCACGTCGATCGCCTGCGGGCTCATCGGCTATCCGCTCGCCTATTGGATGCGCGGCCTCAGGCCCGGGACGCAGCTTCTGGTCGTGACGCTGGTGCTGCTGCCGTTCTGGATCAGCATCCTCGTGCGCACCTATGCGTGGATCGTCGTGCTCGGCAACAACGGCATGGTCAACCGCGCGCTGATCGGGCTCGGCGTCGTCGAGCGGCCGGTCGCCTTCCTCTACAACGCGCTCGGCGTCACCATCGGCACGACCAACGTGCTGCTGCCCTTCCTCGTGCTGCCGCTCTTCGCCGCCATGCTGAAGATCGACGAGCGGCTGCTGCAGGCCGCCGCCACGCTCGGCGCCTCGCGCCGCGCCATCTTCTGGCGGGTGTTCTTCCCCTTGTCGCTGCCGGCCTTCGCCGCCGGGCTCGTGCTCGTCTTCATCCTGACGCTGGGTTTCTACGTGACCCCGGCGATCCTCGGCGGCGGCCGCGTGCCGATGATCTCGAACATGCTGGACGTCCTCATCAACACCCTGCCGCGCTGGGAGCTGGCGGCGGCGATATCCACGCTCCTGCTCGCCGTGACGCTGGCGCTCTACGCGGTCTACCGCGTCATCGCCGCGCGGGCGGCGGCGTGACGGGAGGCCGACATTGAAGGCCGGGAGGGGCGTGGCGCTGGCCGCCGGGGCGGCACTGGTGTTCCTGGTGCTGCCGCTGATCATCGTGGTGGTGATGTCGTTCTCCAGCGCGGCGTCGCTGCAGTTCCCGCCGCCCGGGTTCTCGCTGCGCTGGTACCATTCCTTCTTCAACGACGCGCGCTGGGTGCGCGCGCTGACCACGTCGACGCTGCTGGCGCTCACCTCCAGCGTCATCGCGCTGGCGCTCGGCAGTGCGGCCGCCTACGGCATCGTGCGCGGGCGCTTCCCGGGCCGCGGCCTCATGGACTCCAACTTCATGGCGCCGCTGATCCTGCCGACCATCGTCATCGCGGTCGCCATGTACCTCTTCCTGGCGAAGATCGGGCTGCTCGGCACCGCGGTCGGGCTGGTGGCGAGCCATGTCGTGCTCTCCGTGCCCTTCGTGGTGCTGGTGGTGGGTGTCGCCATCCGCTCCTTCGACGAGCGCATCGAGCAGGTGGCGTTCACGCTCGGCGCGTCGCGCCGCCAGACCGTGCTGCGCGTGCTGCTGCCGAACATCCTGCCGAGCATGGCATCGGCCTGGATCCTCGCCCTCATCGCCAGCTTCGACGAGGTCATCGTCACGCTCTTCGTCGCCGGCACCTACCAGACCGTGCCCAAGCGCATGTTCAACGAGCTGGTGCTGGAGGTGAACCCGACGATCACCGCCATCGCCACCATCATGATCGGCCTCAGCGTCGTCGCGATCGCCGCCATCGCCGCGATCACCGCGCGCCGCGGCGGGCTGATGGGGACGATGCTGGGGCGGTAGAGTTGAGTCCATCATTTAGCCTTAGTCACTATTTTAGGCAATGTCTTGGCGTTCACAGGCTCTGATTTTCTATCTCGATTTGCAGTGACGTAGTATTTGTTTCATAGCATAGTCGGCGGCTGCCATGTCATTTCGGACGGGAAAGTATTGTCCAGAATTTATCGCTCGAAATCTAGCTCCATTGACATGTATACATCCTGGGCTATAGCAAACAAAATTGAATCGACTGCTATCTTTATCCAATTCAGTCTTTGTTTCATCCAATAACGTTAACCACACCTCTACGGTTGGAGAGTTCTTGGAATTATGTCTGTATCGGAACCTACATTGCTGAAGATCCATACTGTATTCCGCGAGACCATTGCTAACTGTAAGTCCTCCAATTCTCTCTAGCTCTCTTGCGGCTTCTTGGACTGTTTCGGAAACATAGCGAATTGGTCTGGCGGGCGGCGGGGGGGCGGATGTCTCGGAAGACACATATTTGCTGCTGCTAGAGCAAGACACTAGGATTCCGAAAATCATAACACACAGAGAGAATTTTAGAAAGTGAAAGAAAGGTGCATACATTCAGACTTCTCCTATGTACTATGTTAGCGAGATTTTTCAAGTAATACGTAATCGGATCTATTGCCGTTCATCCAAATTCCGATAGAAGAAAAGTCCCTTATAAAGTCGTAATCGTGAGTTGTTGTTGTACCTATTGGCTTGCAAACGTCGCAGCTGGTTGCTCTTACGCTTATCAGCCTCAGCAATATCTTAGAAGAGTTGGGTATGTTTCGACTTATCGCCTGTGAGTATGATGAAGAGCCAATTTCTGAGTAGATAGTGTTAGAATAATTTACAGTTTCGCTATAACCATTGCTTAAAACAGCTTGCGTATGAATAGATATTGATGCGGAGTATCGCCTTGACCAATTGTCTGGCAAATCTTTTCGGCAAACAGATAAGTAGAAGTCTCTGCGTCGCCTATAGTCTATAGAAACGTTGTTTTTTTCTATTATGTCATATTTAAATACTACATCTAGCTCTCCGCCCACATGAACGGAACCAGACCATGTCAGTTTCCCGAATCGAAGGGCGTAGTGCGTCTTAAGGATCTTTTGGCAAACCGGATTTTCATATTCAACTAATGTAGATTCTCCTATCCATTCACTTTGACTTAAAACGTTGAGATGTTGATTTATCAGCTTAGAAACTAAATTTTTATCAACATCGCTAAAATCGACAGAGTAGGCGATACTAGGATATAGAATTATATATAGCCTAACTGAGATGAGGCTGGCAGAACTATATAGTCTTTTCATTTGAGACTTCCAATTTACATATAATTGTTCTGACGACCTGACTGTCGAGTCAAAGTTTTTCGAGTTCATTCGGCCTGCCGGACTCGACAAAGGCGTTGTACGACGGAAGCATCAACGGCAGTAGCCGCTCCGGTTCGGGCCCGGTTCACCCACGGGTACCCAGGTCTTTCCGGGCGGGCAACGGCTTGATGTGTCGTAGCGCGGCTTCGGCGATGTGGTCGAACCGCCCCCCGGCTGAGCTTCCATGCCGCCCTGGCGCCGCTGCATGTTCGGATCTCTGGACTGTTGCGCCTGCGCTCCTGCCGCCATTCCGGCCACCAGAATGAAAATCAGCGTGCGAGCGATCATCTCTCTACTCCCTGAGTACGTGACATGGTGCGGGTGCGTCCGACATTCACTTGCCGGATACCCGCCCCGCTCCGTCCCTGACCGCGTCCATTCCACAATTGAGGCAGTCCCGCAGTGTCTGCCCGACCTCGCGAACTCGGCCCTGCGGGTTCTCATTGCGAATGACCTTCTTCGCTCCCTCGTCGACGCGCTCCCTGATGCGCTGCCCCGCGTTCTCCATGGTGCAGCCCGATTGACTTGCAGGGCAGCGTTGGGCGAGCACCGGTGCCACATGAAGCGTCGCCACCACGGCAGACGCCGACAGGACGCTCCGCATCCATTTCGCCGATCTCACCTCAACGTTCCTTGTTCGGCCTCGATCGGATGCGTCATATTTCAGCGAACAGGTGCATCCGCGCGCATCGTCAAAATTGTCTAATAGTGCCGCTATTTTTCTCCGCGTTTGGAGCAGACGATGATCAATTCGATTTTCGGCCGGTGTGTCGGGACAGGTGCGCGCCCGGCCTTGCCTTCGAAATGCTGACACGATGCCTTCCGACGATCCGCAGGCAGAGCTCATCCTCGCGCTCTACGACGCCGCCCTCGACTCCGACCGCTGGGCGTCCTGCTTCGCGCAAATCCGCGCGCTGGTAGGCGCATCTTCCTCCTTGGCGAGCGTGCTGCGCCCGGAGCGGGGCGAGATTCGGCTCCTCGACTGCGGTGCGCCGGACGCCTTCGTGCAAGGTTATCTGGAGACTTGGTGGCCGAAGGATCTCTGGATGCTGGAGGCCGACCGCCGCCGCGGCCGGGTGGTGGTCGGCTCGGAGATGCTTCCCGACCTGGAGTTCGTGCGGTCCGAAGTCTACAACGAGCTGGTCCGGCCTACCTCCGACGTCCGCGACGTGATCGGCATCGTGTTCGACCTGCACGGCTGGAAGATCGTGATGGGGCTCCATCGGCCCGCGGCGGGCACCTTCGACGAGCGCGAGAAGCGCATGGTGCGGTGGCTGGTGCCGCACGTCTCCCGTTCGCTCGAGCTGTCGCTGCGCTTCGAGGAGCTGGCGGGTGCGGCTAGGGCGAGCCGGGCGGCGATCGACGGGCTGGCCTACGGCGTCCTCGTCGTCGATGCGCGGTGCCGCCCGGTGGTGACGAACCGCGCGGCGGAGGCGATGCTCGCGGCCGCCGATGGCCTGTCGTACGGCATCGACCGCGCCCTCTCGGTGCGCAATCCGCCCGACGGCGACGGGCTTCGCCGCCTCGTGGCGGATGCGACTTCGCCCGTTCCCGGGCCGGGCGGCGCGATGCGTATCGCCCGCCCCTCCGGTCGGCCCGACTATGTGGCACTGGTCGCGCCCTTGGCGGGCGAACGGATGCGGATGTTCGGCACGCCCGGCCGGATGGCGCTGCTGATTGTCCAGGACCCTGCACTGGCCCCGGTGCCGCGCGCCGAGATCTTTCGCCAGCTCCATGGGCTGAGCGCCGCCGAGGCCCAAATCGTCGCCGGCCTCGTCCGCGGCCTTAGCCCGGAGGAAATCGCCGATCTGCGCGGTGTGCGCATCGCGACCATGCGCGCGCAGATCCGCTCGATCCTGGCCAAAACGGGCGCCGGCCGCCTCATCGACGTGGTCCGAATGGCGGCCGCGCTCCCCGGCTTGCGCGATCCGTGACAAGCCGGGGCGCCAGCGCTCGCCCGCAGATCGCCTCCGCGCGGTCGGCGAAGAACGCCGCGATGCCGGGTAGCCCGCCGCGTTCCAGCGTCGCCAGATACTCCGCCGGCGTCGTCTCCGGCCGGCGAAGCGCGAGCCGGCAGGCGCGCATC
>JBFWXJ010000185.1:0-11459 GCA_050187535.1 Alphaproteobacteria bacterium
ACCGTCTCCACGAAGCGGTCGATGACCGCAAGCCAATCCGGCTGCCCCCGGGCGACGGCGTAGGCGTAGGGGGTGGGCGCGATCGGCTCGGGCGGCTCGATGACGCGCGCCCACTCGTGCTGGAACAGCATCCGGCGGCTGTAGGGATAGTCCGTCGCGAAGACGTCGGCGCGGCCGGACAGCACCTCGTCCTCGCGCGTCTGCGGCGAGCGGACGATCGAGATGGTGGCCTGCTTCAGGTAGTCGCGCATGACCGGCTCCATGAATGTGCCGGCCTGCACCGCGACGACGACGCCCAGCCGGTCGATGTCCGCCCATGTCCGGATCCGGCGGTTGGTCGTCGCGGCGACGGCATAGATGCCGCTGCGCAGGTAGGCCGTGGAAAAGTCGACCCGCTCTGCGCGGGCTGCGGTCACCCCGATGCCGAACATCGCGACGTCGCAGCGGTCGCCGGCCAGGTCGTCGACAAAACTCCCGAAGCCCGACATGACATGCTCGACCCGCGCGCCCAGGGACTCCGCCAGCGCCCGGGAGAGATCGATGTCGATGCCTTCGAGAAGGCCGTTGCGAGGATTGCGGAAGCTGATCGCATAGTAGCCGGGCCAGATGCAGACCCGAAGGACCCCGGTGGTGCGCACCCGCGCCTCGCGCGGCACGGCGTCCGCGGCGTTGCCGGCGGATGTGGCGACGAAGACCGACATTGCGAGAAGCCACCAGAGGACGAGCCTCGATCCCGGCCGCCTCCCGGGTCGTCCCCCGGCAGCGTAGTTCCTTGCGCGTTCCGGCCGGCCCATGACGGCACCCCCGATGAACTGCGTGCGTGTATTATCCGCCACGGATGACGATCGAGCCAGCCCGAACAACACAGCGTTCAGGACGCCTCATTCCCTGGGTGATCGGCTGTGGGCTCCTCATCATCGGCGGCATGATCGCGGTCGTGTCGCTCGATCTCGCGACCGAGCGGCGAGCGGTGCTGGAGGGGGCTGAGCGCTCGACCGACTCGGCGGTGCGCCTGCTGGCCGAGCAGGTGTCCCGCACCCTGGACGCCGTCACGCTCACCCTAGACGCCGCGGCGGACTCGATCCTGCAGGTCGCCGATCGGCGCCTCTCGCCCGCCGCGGTGCGCGACATCCTGCGGGCGCGGGCGCGCAACGCGCCGCAGATCCGGGCGCTCGCCTTCCTGTCGCGCACCGGCGTCGGCCTCGTCGACGTGACGGAGCGCGACCTCGACGGGGTCGATCTCTCCGGCGCGGACTATGTGCGCGAAGCGATCCGCAATCCGGGCACCGTCACCGTCGGCTCGCCGCAACCGGGACGCTTCCTCGGCGAGGCCGCGGGCGAGGCGGCGGCCAGCGGCCGCATCTTCGTGCCCATGGCCCATGCCATCATCAATCGCGAGCAGCAACTGATCGGCACGGTCATCGCGATCGTCAACACGGAGCACTTCGAGCGCATCTTCGAGGCCGCGCACAGCGGCTCGGGGGATGCCGTACGCCTCCTGCACTACGACGGCACTCTCATCGCCAGCACCGCGGCCGACGACCCCCCGCCGGGCACTTCCCTGGCGTCGGGACCAATCTTCGCGACCTTCCTGCCGGCCGCCGAGCGCGGCGGGTACCGCGCCCTCGACGCGGACGGCGAGGAGCGGATCACGGCGTTCCGAGTGATTCGCAACTATCCCCTGGTCGTCACGGTCGGCACGTCGACCGACATGCTGCTGCAGCGCTGGCAGGCGGACGCGCGCGATTTCGTGCTGGCGGGGTTCGTCGCGACCCTCGCCGTCGCCGCCGCGATGATCCTGCTGTGGCGCCAGATCCTGGCGCTCGACCGCAACCGGCGGGCGCTGCAGGCGAGCGAAGCGCTGAAGTCCGCGATCATGTCGTCGGCCCCCGACGGCATCGTGAACACGGACGAGTCCGGCCGCATCATCGAGTTCAATCAGGCGGCGGAGCGGATATTCCGCCGGAGCCGTGCGTCGGCGATCGGGCACGAGCTGTTCGGCACCCTCTTCGCTGACCGTCAGCGCGCCGAACACGCCCTGGCGCTGCGCGGCATGCGGACGATCGGCGATCGGCCGATCGTCGGCGAGCGCGTCGAGCTCGAGGGGCTGCGGTTCGACGGCTCCGTCTTTCCGATCGAGGTCGCCGTCACCGCGATCGAGACCGTGGACGGTTGGCTGTACACGGCCTATGTGCGCGACATCACCGAGCGCCGCCAGCGCGAGGATGAGCTGCGCGCCGCGGGGGAGCGGGCCGATCGGGCCAATCGCGCCAAGTCCGAGTTCCTCGCGACCATGAGCCACGAGATCCGCACGCCGATGAACGGCGTGCTCGGAATGGCGTCGATTCTGCAGGACACTTCGCTCACGCCGGACCAACGGCAGATCCTGCGGACGATCGAAGCTTCCGCCGATTCCCTGCTGCGGCTCATCAACGACCTGCTCGACTTCTCCAAGCTCGAAGCCGATCGGCTGGAACTGGAGAGCGACGAGTTCGACATCGAGGCGATCATCGAGGGCGTGGTCGACCTCGTCGGCCCGCTGGCGGAGGCCAAGACGCTGGCGATCACCTGGCGTTCGGCGCTCCGCACACCGTCGCGGGTCCGGGGCGATTCCGGCCGCCTGCGGCAGATCCTGGTCAATCTTCTCGGCAATGCCGTCAAGTTCACCGAAGCCGGCTCGATCACGATTTCCGTCGACGTCGTGGCGAGCGACCCGCGCAGCGCGACCATCGAGTTCGTGGTCGCCGATACGGGCATCGGCATGCCGGCCGACGCACAACACCGCATCTTCCACCGCTTCGAGCAGATCGACGCATCGATCAGCCGCCGCTTCGGCGGCACGGGGCTGGGATTGGCGATCGTCAAGCGCCTGGTCGACCTGATGAACGGCTCGATCGAGGTCGAGAGCGTCGAGGGCCAGGGCAGCACGTTCCGGTTTCGCGTGCCCTTCACGATACCCGACGGCGTCGATCCGGACGCGCCTCGGCGCGATCCCCTGCCGCCGGCGCGCGTCTTCCTGCTGGTGACGGATCCCGCCTCGTGCGAGCTGCTCCTGACGCAGTTGCGGGAATGGGGCCTGGACGTCACTGCGGCGAAGGACCTCGAAACGGCACGACGCATTCTCGTGGATGCGAGCTTCGACATGGTCGTCGCCGGCCACCGCCCGCTGATCAACGGCGGACGGCCGCTGCTCGAAGCGATCGGACGTGCCTCGCCCGCCGGCAGCCGGCGCCTCGTCGTTCTCTCCCCGGGCCGCCTGCCGGTCGCACCCGGAGACCCTCTGACGGCGATGACCGCAGCCCGCATCTCGGGACCGATCCAGCCGCGGGCGCTGCACGCGGCTATCCACGCGGCACTGACGGGCACAACCCGGCCGGAAGTTCTTGCGGCATCGCCGCCAGCGTCCGACCGCGAACTGTCGGTGCTGATCGCGGAGGACAACCCGATCAACCAGCAGGTGGCGGCAATGATCCTGCGCCGCCTCGGACACCGCCCGGAGGTCGTCGGCAACGGACGCGAGGCCGTGACCGCCGCTGCCACGCGGCGCTACGACGTCGTCCTGATGGATCTCCAGATGCCCGAGATGGACGGTTTTTCCGCCGCGCGGGAGATCCGCCGCCTGCCACCGCCGCACGGAACAGTGCCGATCGTCGCCGCGACGGCGATGGCCGCGCCCGAGGATCGCGAAGCTTGTATCGCCGCCGGGATGAACGGCGTGCTGGTCAAGCCGATCACACGGGACGCGATCGCGCGGTCCATCGCCGATGCGCTGGGCGACGAGCCGCCGCCGGTCTCCGCGCGCGGCGGCACATATGATGGAGCCACGCTGAACCGGCGCGTCCTGGACGACCTGGAAGCGACGCTCGGCCCGGAGGCGACGCATCGCCAGATCGGCCGCTTTCTCGAGGAGCTGCCGCCGATGCTGGAGCGCGTCCGCGAAAGGCTCGAGGCGGACGACCGAGAGGGCCTCGGGCGCGCGGCCCACGACGCCGCGGGTGGCCTCGGTACCTTCGGCCTGGAGCGGGCAGCCGAGATCGCCGCCGAGATCGAGATGCGCTGCCGCAGCGGCGATCATGCGGGTGCCCGCCACGCCGCGCAGCGGCTGCTCGAGACGACCCCCTCCGCGCTGGCGGCGCTGCGGCGGCTGCTCGTCGCCCGCTCGCCGGCCGGCGACGGGCGAGCGGCCCTGGGCTGACGGTGGTTCAGCCGCGCTGGGCCGAAGCGCGGGCGAGCGCCTCGCGCACCTCACTGTCCGTCACCTGCCGGAAGTCGCCATAGGCCGCGCCGACCGCGTCCGCCAGCGGTTCCAGGCAGATCGCTTCGTCCGCTTCCTCGGCGAGCGCCGCGATCGCCGTCGGAGGCCCTACCGGAACGGCCAGCACGAGGCGCCGCGGATGCCGGCGGCGCGTGGCCTGCAGGGCCGCCCGCGCGGTGGCCCCGGTCGCCACGCCGTCATCCACCAGGATCGCCGTCCGACCGGCGAGCTCGACATGCGGCCGGTCCCCGAGATAGCGCTCACGGCGGCGGGCGATCTCCTTGATCTCTCGGTCCCTGACCGCGCGGAACTCCGCCTCGGTCACTCCGACCTCGCCGATGACCGCGTCGTTTCGCACGGTGATCGGACGCTCGCCGTCGACCACCGCCCCCATCGCCAGCTCCGGCTGCTGCGGCACGCCGATCTTGCGGACCAGCACCAGGTCGAGCGGCGCGCCGAGAGCGGCAGCGATCTCGGCGCCGACGATGACACCGCCGCGGGGCAAGGCCAGGACGACCGGCAGCCGGTAGCCCCGGGACACGATCTCGGCCGCGAGCCGACGGCCGGCGTCGGAACGATCCACGAAGGGCAAGCGTGGCCTTCTCTTCGTTGGACGAAGATGCGCCGTCGGTACGGACGGGCGCGATGCCCGAACGTTGCCTCACCCGCCGCGGAAGTTCAAACCCTCCTGCCTTCCACGCGGTCCCACATTCCCGCTCGCGGGTCGGCGTCGCTCGGGGTAATCAGGTGCTTGGCGACCTTGTTCGAGGCCGTTCGCGGCAGTGCATCGACGAATCCGTAGAAGCGCGGCACCTTGAAGCGCGCCAGGTTCGCTTCGCAGTGAGCGACGATTCGACGCAAGAGGGCGTCGTCGTCGCACGCGGCGCCGCTGCGCTCGACCACGAGCCTCACCTCCTCGCCTCGGATGTCGTCGGGCACGGCCGAGACGGCGGCATCGACGATGTCGGGGAGCTGGCGGACGACGCTCTCGATCTCGAAGGCGGCGATGTTCTCGCCGGCGCGGCGGATCATGTCCTTGATGCGGCCGACGACGTAGAAGAAGCCGCGCTCGTCGCGCCGGGCCAGGTCGCCGGTACGGAACCAGTGGGCGTCGAAGGAGGCCCGCGTCGCGTCGGGCTTGTTGACGTAGCAGCGCAGCATCGACGGGCCGGTCACCTGCAGTTCGCCGGTCTCGCCGTCGGCCGCTGGCCCGCCGTCGAGGCCGCGCACGCGGACGCGGCGGAACAGCGACGGCACCCCGATCGAGCCGGAGCCCACCATGTCGGTGCATTCGACCGGCATGAAGGTGCCGGGACCGCACTCCGTCATGCCGAAGATCTCGCGTGCCGGCACGTTGAAGCGTCGCTCCACCTCGCGGTGCCCGTCACGGCTCCAGGCGGCGATGGCGACCTCCTTCAACGCGGTGCGATCGTCGTCGGCCGCGACCGGCTGCTTCAGCACCACTTCGGGAAAGACACACCAGTTGATATCGAGCGACTTGATCCAGCCGATGAACCGCGAGGCGCTCGGCCGCTCGGCGATGTAGAGGGTCGCACCCCGTTCCAGCGCGGTCAGCAGCAGGAACTGCGCGTTCATGTAGAAGAAGAGGTTCTGCACCAGCATCCGCCGCACGTTCGCCCGCATGCGGGCATTCGCGGCGCGGCACAGCACGAGCCAGTAGCTCTGCGGCAGCAGGCAGCCCTTGGGCATGCCGGTCGTGCCGGAGGTGTACTGGACGTTGATCGGGTCGTCGCCGGTCACCCGCTCGGTCGGCGCGAAGGCGTCGCTCGCCTGCTCCCAGAGACGGGCCCACGCAGCCAAGCCCGGTACCGGAGCCTCGCCGACGGCCACGATGTGCGCGTCGGTGAGCGCCGCCGGCCGCTCCGTCGCCGCCAGGAAGACCGGCAGGCAAGTCTCGTCGACGACGGCGAAGGCGGCCTCGGCGTCGGTCAGGGCATAGCCGATCTCCCGCGGCGTGTAGCCGTTGTTGATCGGCACCATGGTGGCGCCGAGCCGCGCCAGGCCGAGCCATATGATCGGGTATTCGATGCGGTTGGGCAGCATGACCGCGACCCGCGTGCCGCGGCGCACACCGATGGCGCGCAGCGCATTGGCCGCGCGGCTGGCGGCGCGGTCGAGGCCGGCGCAGGTGAGCTGCTCGCCGCGCTCGAAGAAGACGCAGGCGAGCCGATCGGGATCGCGGGCGGCCACTGCGGCGACGAGCTCGCCGATGGTGGCATGGAAGGGCTGCTGCTCCAAACGGCGCAGCTGCTCCTGCACCAGCTCGGGGGCGGGCCGCTTCACGCCGGCCGCCTCAATCCAGCCCGAGGAGGCGCGCCGCGTTGCCGTGGATCCACTTCTCCGTCACCTCGGGCTTCAACGGCAGTGCGCGGACCTCGTCGAAGGCGCGGCCGACCGGCTGCAGCGGATGCGATGTGCCGAAGACGATCTGATCCTGGAGGATGGAGTTGCCGTAGCGCACCAGGGGCTCGTAGCCGGAATCCTCTGCCTCCAGGTATTTCGGCCGCACCGCCGAGACACCGATGAAGACGTTCTTGTGCCGCCAGGCGACGCCGATCAGCTCCTGCACCCAGGGCCAGCCCGGCGGGGCGGCGACCACCCGCAGCTCCGGGAAATGCACCATCACCTCGTCCAGCAGGATCGGCCGGCCATGCTCCATCAGGCATTCGGTTGAGAAGTTGATGCTGGAATGGATGGTGACCGGGATGTCGAGCTCGATGCACTTCGCATAGAGGGGATAGAGTTTCTTGTCGTTGATCGCGATCTTGTGCTCGAAGCATTGCAGGTTGAGGCCGCGCAGCCCCAGCTCCTTCACCGCGTGCTCGAGCTCGCGGATCGCGGCCATGCCCTTGTGCGGATCGACGCCGGCGAAGCCGACGAAGCGCGGGGAGTGGTCGCGGCAGAACTGTGCCACGAACTCGTTGGTCGTCTTGAGGCCGAACGTCGTCTCGGTGTCCTTGGCTCGCACCACGACGTGCCGGGCATCGACCGCGTCGTAGGCGGCGAGATAGGCGGCGAGCTTGTCCTCGCCCTCGCCGTCCGCGGCGGCCGCGGCCGCCTCGCTCGAGCGATAAACCCGACGATAGTTGGAAAGATGGCCTACCCGCACGCCGAACTCGGGCAGCGGCGGTCGGCTGGAGAAGTCGATGACCATGATTGCCTACCCGATCGAGCCCGTGGCTCGCCGTCATTGCCGCGCGGCAAGATAGGCCTCCGCCGGGGTAGCCGAGAAATATCCTTTGCGCATGACAAGCTTCCCGCAAGTTATGGGCATGCGCTGGATTTCGCGATTCGCGCATTGCGATCGGGCAATGCATGGCCCTCTCGCATTTTTCGAAATGGGCAAGGCCATATAACCAATTCCTATTTGACCGAGCGGATCGCACTTGTCGAACTTGGGGGTCGAGCCAGCGGCGGGAGAGAGGGGCGTGGACAGCGGCACCGACGCGGACGATCTCTCGCGCCTGTTCGATCCGCGCTCGATCGCCGTCATCGGCGCCAGCGAGGACCCGGCCCGCAACGTCGCCCGCGCGCTGCGTGCGACGCGCTGGGCGGGCTTCTCCGGCCGGCTGCTGCCGGTCAACCCGCGCCACGCCACGGTCTTCGGCGATCCCTGCGCGCCTTCCTTCGCGGCGCTCGAAGGACCGGTCGACATCGTCATGGCCTTCGTCGGCCCCGACCGATTGCGCGACGTCTACCGCGAATGCCGCGGGGCGGGCTTCTTCATCGCGGTCGGCGACCTCGTGCCGAAGTCCGATCCGGAGGTCGCGCGCCGCACGGCGGAGATACTGGCGCTGGCCGGGCGCGGCTGGCCGCGCATCGTCGGGCCGCAATGCGTCGGCGTCGTCTCGCCGGCGACCGGCGCGGCGGCCACGATCTCGACCGCGGTCGATGAGACGGGCCTGCCCCGGGGGCCGATCGGCGTCATCTCCCAGAGCGGCGGCATCGTCTCGGCGCTGATCGAGCGCGCGCGGCGCATCGGCGGCGGCTTCTCCCACCTCGTGTCGAGCGGCGGCGAATCCGACCTCACGACCAACGACTACCTGCGGTTCATGCTGGACGACGACGCTACCCGCGTCGTCGCGATCTACGCCGAGACGCTGCCGGACTATCCGGCCTTCCTCGCGCTCGCCCGCGCCGCCCGCACCCGCGGCAAAGCGGTGCTGCTGCTGCAGCCGGGCCGGTCGGCGGCGGGCGCGGCTGCGGCACTCTCCCATAGCGGGCGAATCGTCGGCGACCGCGCGGTCAAGGACGCGGCCTATCGCCGGGCGGGCGTCGTCGTCGTCGACGACATCGACGACCTCTTGGTGGCCGGCATGCTGCTCGCCCGGCACCGGCCGATCGCGGGCACCGGCGTCGCCGCCTGCTCCCTGTCGGGCGGCTACGCGGCGGCCTTCGGCGACGCCATCGTCGACCATGGCCTGCGCGCAGCCACCTTCGCGCCGGAGACGATCCGGCGCATCCGCGCGGAGACCAACCAGCAGAGCCCCGCGAACCCCATCGACGCGGGCGGACGCGGGCGGCCACGCGCCGGTTACCTCGACGTCGTGCGTACGCTGGAAATCCTCGACGCCGATGCCGACGTCGGCGCCACGGTGTATGCCGAGACGCTGTTCAGCTACATGGAGGACATGCTGGAAGTGCTGCCGGGCTTCGTCCGGATGGCCGCCAAGCCGCATCTCGTGTGCTGGCAGGCGGGCCCGATGACCGAGCCGGTGCTGGCGGGCCTGCGCCACGAGGGGGTGCTCACCTGCACCGACCCGCACACGGCGCTGAGCGCCCTGCGGGTCTTCTACGACCACGGCGAGATCGACGGCGATGCGCCGCCCGACGTCCCGCCGGCACCCACCTTGACCGCGACCGGCGTGCTCGGCGAGGACGCGGCACGCGCCCTGCTGGCGCGTCACGGCGTTCCGTTCGTCGCCGAGCAGGTGGCCCGCAGCGCGGATGCGCTCGGCGAGGGCCTCACCTATCCCGTCGTGCTCAAGGGCGACCTGCCTGGCTGTCTGCACAAGACCGAGGCCGGCCTCGTCGCGACGGGCATCGCCGATGCGGCGGCGCTGCGGGCCGCGGCCGCACGCATGGCCGCGGCGAACCCCGGCATCGCCGGGTTCCGCGCCCAGGCGATGGTCGCCGGCGGCATCGAGCTGATGGTCGGGGTCAAGGCCGATCCCGCGGTCGGCGCCGCCGTCCTGCTCGGCTTCGGCGGCATCTACGCCGAGGCGATGGGGCCGCCCGCCGTCGAGGCCGCGCCGCTCGACCGGGCCGCCGCCGAGGCACTGATCGCCCGGGTCGACTCCAAGGGAATTCTCTCCGGCTATCGCGGCCGGCATCTCGCCCGCGACCGGCTGATCGACCTGCTGGTCGCGGTCGGCACGCTGGCTGCTAAGGAATGGCCACGGCTCGTCGAGATCGATCTCAACCCGGTGATCGTCACCGCCGATGCTGCCGTGGCCGTCGACGTCGTCGTGGTCGCGCGCGCACCGTCATGAGACCATCGCCACCAAAGAGAGCGACACGGAACAAGGAGGGAAAGCCATGATCCGATGCGACAAGCCCACCCGCCTCGCCGCGGCATTGGCGGCGGTCCTCGCCGTGGCGGTTCCGGGGGCCTCGGCCCAGGAGCCGCCCAAGCCGCGCCAGATCGTGGTCAACGTCGCCGGCGGCGACACGCTGGCCGCCACCCGGCGCATCTTCTTCGCCGAATTCGAGAAGCTCTACGGGATCCGCGTCGTCGACAGCAGCCCGACCAATTTCGCCAAGCTCCGGGCGATGGTCGAATCCGGCAACATCGAGTGGACCGTGACGGAGATCGGCGGGGAGGACGCGATCCGCGGCGAGCGGATGAACCTCTTCGAGCCGATCGACCGCAAGGTCGTGCCGATGGACGATCTGGCGAGCCCGGCGCGCGAGCGCAAGGTGACGCTGGCGCGCGGCGTCTATTCGACGGTGCTGGCCTACCGCAAGGATGCCTTCAAGGACGGCACCTACCCCGCGGGCTGGAAAGACTTCTGGGACGTGAAGCGCTTCCCGGGGCCGCGTTCGATGCGCAACCGGGCGATCGACAACCTGGAATTCGCGCTGGTCGCCGACGGCGTGCCGGTCGACAAGCTCTATCCGCTCGACGTCGACCGCGCCTTCCGCAAGCTGGACCAGATCAAGCCCCATGTCGCGGTCTGGTGGTCGACGGGCCAGCAGCCGGCCCAGTTGCTGATCGATCGCGAGGTCGTGATGACCACCGGCTGGAACGGCCGCTTCTACAAGATGCAGCGCGAGGATGCGGGCGTCGACATCGCCTGGCCCGGCGCCATGGTCAAGGTCGGCACCTTCGGCGTCGTCAAGGGCACCAAGGACCCCTACTGGGGCCAGAAGCTGCTCGCCGTCTTCACCGATCCCAAGCTGCAGGCGCAATACGCCGAGGCCGTCGGATATCCCGGCCTCAACCCCAAGAGCTGGGAGATGATCGAGAAGAGCGCCTTCCGGTACTTCCCCACCTCTCCCGACAACCTGCCGCATGTCGGGTGGACCAACGACGAGTGGTGGGCCGACAACGGCGCGGCCGTCGAGGAGCGCTTCGCCCGCTGGCTGCTCGCCCGCTGAGGCATCCCCCGCGGATGGTGCCCTGGATGTCGACTTGGTAGCGCCGGCGCCATCATGACACCATCCGCGCGACTATCGGGGAGAGCCATGATTCGACCGTACGGAACCGCGCGCATCGCCCTGGCGCTGGCCGGGATGCTGGCCGCCGCCACCGCGGGCGCCACCGACCAGGTACCACCCAAGCCGCGTCAGATCGTCTTCAACGGCGCCGGCGGCGAGACGATGCAGAAGACGCGGGAAGTCTTCTTCACCGAGTTCGAGCGGCTGCACGGCATCCGCGTCGTCGAGAGCACGCCGGTCAATTTCGCCAAGCTCCGTGCCATGGTCGATTCCGGCAACATCGAGTGGACGGTCGCCGAGATCGGCGGCGAGGACGCGATCCGCGCCGAGCGCATGGACCTCTTCGAGCCGGTCGACCGCAAGATCGTGCCCGTGGACGAGATGGCGCCGCAGGCGCGCGAGCGGAAGATGCCGCTCGCGCGCAGCGTCTACTCGACGGTGCTGGCCTATCGCAAGGACGCCTTCAAGGACGGCGTCTATCCCGCTGGCTGGAAGGACTTCTGGGACGTCAGGCGCTTTCCCG
>JBFWXJ010000186.1:0-11403 GCA_050187535.1 Alphaproteobacteria bacterium
CACGGTCTTCTCGGTGATCGCCGCCTGCAGCTCCTCCAGGTCGACGAGGCCGTTGGCCGCCACCGGAAGATAGGTGACGGAAAAGCCTTCCTCCTCCAGGTGCCGGCAGCTGTCGAGCACGCACTTATGCTCGGTCACCACGGTGACGACGTGGTTCTTGCGCTCGCGGTGGAAGTAGGCGGTGCCCTTGATCGCGAGGTTGTTCGATTCGGTGGCGCCCGAGGTGAAGATGATCTCCTTCGGGTCCGCCTTGATGATGGAGGCGATCTGCGCGCGCGCCGTCTCGACCGCGTCCTCCGCCTCCCAGCCGTAGCGGTGGTTGCGCGAATGCGGATTGCCGAAATGCTCGGTGAAGTACGGCAGCATCTTCTCGACCACGCGCGGGTCGGTCGGCGTCGTCGCCTGATAGTCGAGGTAGATCGGGTACCCCGTGTCGTTGCGCTCGATCGTCACGCCCTCGGGCATCGTCCTCTCCTCGGTTCCTGCCGGCTCAAGCCGCGCCCGCCGCGGCGCGGGGGCCCCGGGTGCGCGCCCAGAGCGCCACCCAAGCCGCCACACACCGCTCGACATCGGCCGCCGTCGTGTTCCAACCCAGGCTGATCCGGATGGCGGACCCTGCCGCCTCCGGCGCCATTCCCATCGCCGCCAGCACGGGCGACGTCCTGACCTTGCCCGACGCGCAGGCCGCCCCGGCGCTCACCGCCACGCCGGCGAGGTCGAGCGCGATCACCTGCGTCTCGGCGGGCACACCCGCCATGCCGACGCAGCTCGTGTTCGGCAGCCGCGCCGCACGGGCGCCGTGAATCTCGATATCGGGCACCGCCGCCCGCAGCCGCGCCTCCAAACCGTCGCGCAGGGCGGCGATCCGTCCGTCGTCAGGCGCCGCCGCCGAGGCCGCCGCCGCGAAGCCGGCGATGGCGGCCACGTTCTCGGTGCCGGCGCGCAAGCCGCTCTCCTGGCGGCCGCCGCGCAACAGCGGCACCGGCGCGATGCCGTGGCGCACCGCCAGCGCACCCGCGCCGACCGGCCCGCCCAGCTTGTGGGCGGACACCGTCATCATGTCGACGCCCCAGGCCGCCATATCGACCGGGATGCGCCCCGCCGCCTGGACGGCGTCGCAATGGACCGGCACGCCGGCCGCCCGCGCGATCCGCGCCGCCTCGGCCACGGGCTGGATGACGCCCGTCTCGTTGTTGGCCGCCATGACCGAGACGAGCACCGCCGGTGCGGTCGCGAGCCGCCGCTCGAGCCAAGCGAGGTCGACCACGCCGTCGCGGTCGACCGGAATGATCTCCAGCGCGTCGGCCGCCTCGCGCACGGAGTCGTGCTCGACGGCTGAGACCAGCACCGGGCCGCCCAGGCCGCGCAGCGCCAGGTTGTTCGCCTCCGTGCCGCCGCTGGTGAAGACGATCCCGCCCGGGACCGCGCCGATCCGCGCCGCCACCGCCGCACGGGCCGCCTCGACGGCCGCACGCGCGCGGCGACCCAACGCGTGGACCGAGGACGGGTTGCCGGTCTCGGCCAGGGCCGCGAGCATGGCGTCGCGGGCCTCGGGCCGCAGCGGCGTCGTCGCGTTGTGGTCGAGATAGGCGATCACGGGACCTGCCCTACTGTGCCGCGGCCGCGGCGGCGCGGTGATGGATGACGCCGCTCGTGCCGAGGATGCGGCGCTCGCAGACGTCGGCCAGGCTGACCGCGCTCAGATAGAGGTGGATTTGGTTGCCCAGCTCCTCCCACAGGTCGTGGGTGAGGCAGCGGCTCTTGTCCGAATGGCAGCCGCGCGGCATGCCGGGGACGCAGCGCGTCGCGCGGATCGGCTCGTCGACCGCCAGGATGATATCGGAGATGCGGGTGTCGCCCGCGCCATGGGCCAACAGATAGCCGCCGCCCGGGCCCCGCACGCTGCGCACGAGGCCGCTGCGGCGCAGCTTGGCGAAGAGCTGCTCCAGGTAGGAGAGCGAGATCTCCTGGCGCTGCGCGATGTCGGCGAGCGCCACCGGGCGACCCGCGCTGTGGCTGGCGAGATCGACCATCGCCATTACGGCGTAGCGGCCTTTGGTGCTGAGCCTCACGACCCGACCCTCTCCCTTACGGCGGCCCGACCTTCGTCGGCCGCACATTCCAGTTCCGCCACCCGCGAGCGCAGCCGGGAGACTTCCTCGCGCAGCTCGGTGATGGCGCGGGCGACCGGGTCCGGGCATTCGCCGGGCACGACGCCATAGGCGACGAAGCCGTCCGGGGCCGCGGTCTTGCGCTGGCCGGCCGGCTTTGCCGGGATGCCGACGACGGACTGCCCGGCCGGCACCTCGTTCAGTACCACCGCGTTCGCGCCGACCCGCGCCCCGTCGCCGACCGTGAAGGGGCCGAGGATCTTCGCGCCGGCACCGACGATGACGCCGTTGCCGAGCGTCGGGTGACGCTTGCCGCCGTCCAACGAGGTGCCACCCAGCGTCACCCCCTGGTAGAGCGTCACGTCGTCCCCGACCTCGGCCGTCTCGCCGATCACGACGCCCATGCCGTGGTCGATGAAGACCCGCCTGCCGAGGCGGGCGCCCGGATGAATCTCGATCCCGGTCTTCATCCTTCCGACATGCGACACGAAGCGCGCCGGCGTCGACCAGCCGCGCCGCCACAGCGCATTGGCCCACCGGTGGAAAATCCGCGCATGGATCCCGGGGTAGCACAGCAGCACCTCGAGACGCGAACGGGCCGCCGGGTCGCGCGCGCGCACGGCGTCGATGTCATCGCGAAGGTTGGTAAAGACCATGGATACCACTATGTTAGCTGCGGCGTTCCGGTCCCGCCGGGCTCGAATGCCGGTGTGCCCGATATAGGTTTCCTGACTAAATCAGTCAAGTTTAGACGCCGCGGCGCCTGCCAGCCGCTCCCGCGGCGTTGCGAGGAGAGCGATGCCGGAAGTCATCATAAACGGCCCGGAGGGACGGCTGGAGGGCCGGTACTCCCATTCCCGTGCGCCCAACGCGCCGATCGCCCTGCTGCTGCATCCGCACCCGCAGCACGGCGGGACGATGAACAACAAAATAGTCTACACGCTGTATCAGGCTTTCGTGCGCCGCGGATTCTCGTCGCTGCGCTTCAATTTCCGCGGCGTCGGCCGTTCCCAGGGCGTCTACGACCGCGGCGAGGGCGAATTGTCCGATGCCGCCGCCGCGCTGGACTGGCTGCAGACCTACAACGCCAACGCGTCGAGCTGCTGGGTGATCGGCTTCTCGTTCGGCGCGTGGATCGGCATGCAGCTCCTGATGCGCCGGCC
This sequence comes from Alphaproteobacteria bacterium, assembly GCA_050187535.1. Lineage (GTDB taxonomy): Bacteria > Pseudomonadota > Alphaproteobacteria > ATCC43930 > Allostellaceae > Allostella. Next base: position 3,275 of record JBFWXJ010000186.1, read on the forward strand.
GGAGATCGCGGGCTTCATCTCGGTCTCGCCGCCGGCCAACATGTTCGACTTCTCGTTCCTGGCGCCCTGCCCGTCGTCGGGCCTCATCCTGCACGGCGACCAGGACCAGCTCGTGCCCGAGGAGTCTGTCCTCAAGCTCGCCAACAAGCTGAACGCCCAGCGCGACATCACCGTCACCTTCAAGTCGGTGAAGGGTGCGGACCACTTCTACAAGGACCGCCTCGACGAACTGGTGAAGCAGGTCGACGTCTACCTCGACGCGGCGATGGCGCCAGAAACCGAACCGCCGCCCACCGAGAAGGCCGCCGGAAGCAGGTGACGACGCGGCTCCTCTGCCACGAGCGGCCGGACGCCCTCGTCCTGGCGACGACGGTCGTCGATGCGCGGCCGGGAATGGCGCTGCTGGAGGACCAACCCTTCCATCCCGGCGGGGGTGGCCAGCTCGGCGACCGCGGGCGGATCGGCTGGGCGGGCGGCGAGGTGGCGGTCGCGGGCTACGAGATCGCCGGCGACCAGGTCTGGATCAGGCTGGCCGAGCCCGTCGCCATTGAGGGACCGGTTGTGGCGACGGTCGATTCCGGCTTCCGCCTCATGATGTGCGAACTGCACACGGCGCTGCACATCGTCAACGCGCTCGCGTACCGGCATTTCGACGGTGCGCTGGTGACCGGCGCCCAGATGAACGAGGACGGCACCGCGCGCATCGACCTCGACCTGCCGGACGCCGACAACGCGCGCTTGCGTGCCTTCGAGCCGGAGATCGCCGAGGTCATCCGCGCCGACCTTCCCGTCGCCGCCTTCCACATGCCGATGGCGGACGCCGGGCGCGAGCCGGGGCTGCTTCGCTCGCGCTCGGCCGTGCCGCCGCCGTCTCCCGACGGCCTCGTGCGCATCGTCGAGATCGCCGGGCTCGACCGCCAGGCCTGCGGCGGCACGCATCTCGCGTCGACCGGCCGGTCGCGGCCGGTGCGTGTCCTCAAGATCGAGAACAAGGGCCGCCACAACCGCCGCGTCCGGATCGGCTTGGTCGGAAGCTGAAGGCCGGATCAGCCGCCCGCCGAATGGTGGACGCCGCCGCTCATGGGGCGCGGCACGCCCGTCGTGCCGGGGAAGCTGAGCGGAAGCCCGCGCATCGAGCGGACGGCGAGGAAGGCGAAGGCCTGCGCCTCCAAGGCGTCGCCGTCCCAGCCGACCGCCTCCACCGGATCGACCGGCACGCCCAGCGCCGCACGCAGCCCGGCCAGCAGGGCACCGTTGTGCCGGCCACCGCCGCCGACCAGCCAGCGCCGCGGCGCTGCCGGGCAATGGTCGAGGGCGCGCACGATCGAGCCGATGGTGAAAGCCGCCAGCGTCGCCGCGCCGTCCGCCGTCTCCAGGTGGCGCCACGTGTCGCCCTGGAAGTCGTCACGGTCGAGGGATTTCGGCGCCGGCCGGGCGAAATAGGGATGGGCCAGCAGCCGGGCCAGCACCGCCGCATCGACGCGGCCGGCATGGGCGAGCGCGCCGTCGGCGTCGTAGGGGCGCCCGGTCCGCCGCAGCACCCAGTCATCGACGAGCGCGTTGCCCGGGCCGGTGTCGAAGGCGATCAGGTGCCCGTCGGGCCCGATCCAGGTGACGTTGGCGACGCCGCCGATGTTGAGGATGGCGAGCGGCCGTTCCAGTTCCGCCGCGAGCGCAGCGTGCAGGGCCGGCGCCAGCGGCGCCCCCTCCCCGCCCGCCGCCACGTCGGCCGAGCGGAAGTCGGCCACGACGTCGATTCCGGTCGCCCGCGCCAGGAATGCGCCATCGCCGATCTGCCAGGTCCGCCGATCGGCCGGGCGGTGCAGGATGGTCTGGCCGTGAAAACCGACGACCGCCACGTCGCGGGGTGCCAGACCGGCGCGGCCGAGAAGGTCGCGGACGGCATCGGCGTGGCGCTCCGTCAGTTCCCGCGCAACCCCGGCGACGTCGCCGACACCGCCCAGCACGGAGCGCAGCCGCTCGCGGAAGGCCGGCGGATAGGGGTGGGTCAGGGCCGCCCCGGTCGCGGTCACCGCCTCGCCATCGGTGTCGATGAGGGCGGCGTCGACCCCGTCGAGCGAGGTGCCGCTCATGAGACCGATGGCACGAACGACGGGGGCAGGGGCTGTGGACAGGCGGGCGGACGCGGCGGTTTGGGCCATGGCCCAAGTGTGCTAAAGGGCGCCTCCCTTCGGCAAGCCCGCCCTCAGACCCCACGCCGAATGCCGGGACAACGCCATGACCAGACCCAGCTCCGACTTCCTGGCCGCGCTCACCGACCGCGGCTTCATCCACCAGTGCACGGACATGGCGGCCTTGGACGAGCGCTGCCGGTCGGGAATCGTGGTCGCCTATATCGGCTTCGACTGCACGGCCGACAGCCTGCATGTCGGCAGCCTGGTGCCGATCATGCTGCTGCGCTGGCTGCAGCGCACCGGGCACAAGCCGATCGTGCTGATGGGCGGAGGCACCACCAAGGTCGGCGATCCGTCGGGCCGCGACGAGAGCCGGCGGCTGCTGAGCGACGAGGACATCGAGCGCAACAAGGCCGGCATCCGCCGCATCTTCGCCAAGTACCTGACCTTCGGTGACGGCCCGACCGACGCCATCATGGCCGACAACGCGGAGTGGCTGGACCGGCTGGCCTACATCCCGTTCCTGCGCGACTACGGCCGGCACTTCTCGGTCAACCGCATGCTGTCGATGGACAGCGTGAAGCTGCGCCTGGAGCGCGAGCAGCCGCTCTCCTTCCTCGAGTTCAACTACATGGTCCTGCAGGCCTACGACTTCGTCGAGCTGGCGCGCCGCTACGGCTGCTCGCTGCAGATGGGCGGCTCGGACCAGTGGGGCAACATCGTCAACGGCGTCGAGCTCGGCCGGCGGGCCGACGACCGCGAGCTGTTCGGCCTGACCAACCCGCTGATCACGCTGGCGTCGGGCGCCAAGATGGGCAAGACGGCTGCAGGCGCGGTGTGGCTCAACGCCGAGCGGCTGTCGCCCTATGACTTCTGGCAGTTCTGGCGCAACACCGACGACGCCGATGTCGGCCGCTTCCTGCGCCTCTTCACCGAGCTGCCGCTGGACGAGATCATCAGGTTGGAAGCGGCCCAGGGTGCGGGCATCAACGAGGCCAAGAAGGTGCTGGCGACCGAGGCGACCGCCCTCTGCCACGGCCGCGAAGCCGCCGAGGAAGCGGCCGAGACCGCCCGTCGCACCTTCGAGGAAGGCGAGGCGGCCGAGGGGCTGCCCGTCATCGACGTGCCGCGCGCCGAGCTGGAGAAGGGCATCGCCGCCTTCGAGCTGCTGCGCCGTGCCGGCCTCGCCCCCTCGAACGGCGAGGCGCGACGGCTCATCAAGGGCGGCGGCGGCCGTCTCAACGATGCGGCCATCGCCGACGAGCAGCGCCCGGTGACGCTGGCCGACCTCGACGCGGCGGGCCGGATCAAGCTGTCGGCCGGCCGCAAGCGCCACGCGCTGGTGCGGCCGGTCTGAGGTTCAGCGCGCGGGCGCCGCCGCGGCGGTCGGCGCCGTCGCCAGCACCCGGTCGAGGTGGCCGACGAAGGTGGCGAGCGGATAGTAGCCGGTGACCCGCCCGCGTTCCTTGATCGAAGTGGTGCGCGCGTCGAGCACGGCCACCACCGGATACTGGTCGATGCCGAGCTCGCGGATCATCTTGGCGACGTTGCCGGCGCTGTCGTCCTTGTCGGGATCGACCGCGACGAAGATGCCGCGACCCTCGTAGCGCTCGCGGAAGCTGGGCGCCACCAGCACCTCCGACTTGAGCTTGTTCGAGAAGCCCGACCAGGGCGGCGCGAAGATGACCACCATCGGCCGGCGGCTGTCGATCGACCGCTGATAGGCCGCGAGCAGGTCGCGGGAGTACTCGGGCGGCGGGAATCCCACATTCTCCGCCAGCGCCACCACCGGAGCGCCGCGGCCGGAATCGGCCTGTCCGGCCTGCGCGACGGAAGCCGGTGCCTTGCCGACCGCCGGGAGCGGGTCGGCCGCGGCGGGTCCGCCCAGGAGAAGGAAACCGACCAACGCCACGATGATGCGCTGCGCCATCGACGACCTCCATCGGCCGGAACACGGCCTGTCGGCGAATGGAGCCATTTCCCGGCACGGCGCGCAAGCGCCGCCTCTTGCGGGGCCGGGCCGGCCATGCCATGTCACGTTCATGCGACGACGACGCTGATCCCTTCGCCCCTTGTCCGCCGCCACCACGCCCGTGGTGTGCCCGGCGGAAGGAGAGAGCGATGGAGAAGCACGAGAAGCGCGCGTCGACCCCCGAAACGCACCGCGTGGCCGCAGCCGCCGGCCGCTGGGACGAGGCCAGGGCCGCCCGCCCCCGCCTCTGGTGCGAGCTCACCGATCACGACAAGGAGAAGCTGGCGATCCGCCGCCTGAGGACGGTCGCCGCCACGGTCGGCTGGGACGCCGTCCTCCACCGCCTCGGACTGCGCCGCGCGGAGGAGTAACGGGCGTCGCCGGGGCCGGCATCGCCGCCGGTCCCGGCGTCGGCTACGCCGGCGTGCGCAGGTGGCAGGAGACGAGGTGACCCGGGCGGACCTCCCGCAGGACGGGGGTCTCGACGCGGCAGCGTTGCTCGGCGTAGGGGCAGCGGGTGTGGAAAGCGCAGCCGGAGGGCGGCCGCATCGGGCTCGGCACGTCGCCCTGCAGGATCCGCTTCTCGCGCTTGAGCTTGGGGTCCGGCACCGGGACCGCCGACAGCAGCGCCTCGGTGTAGGGATGCTGCGGCCGCAGGAACAGGTCGTCCTTGGTCGCATGCTCGACGATCTTGCCGAGATACATCACCGCGACGCGGTGGCTGATGTGCTCGACCACCGCCAGGTCGTGCGCGATGAACAGGTAGGAGATGCGCTTGGCCTTCTGCAGGTCGCGCATCAGGTTGATGATCTGCGCCTGGATCGAGACGTCGAGGGCCGACACCGGCTCGTCGCCGATGATCAGCTTCGGCTCGAGCGCCAGCGCGCGGGCGATGCAGACGCGCTGGCGCTGGCCGCCCGAGAACTCGTGCGGGAAGGCGCGCATCTGGCCCGCGCGCAGCCCCACCTGCTCGAAGAGGGCGGCTACCCGCTCCTCGCGCGCGCGTCCCTGGGCGATGCCGTGGACGCCGAGCGGCTCGCCCACGATGTCGCCGGCGGACATGCGCGGGTTGAGCGACGAGAACGGGTCCTGGAAGATGATCTGCATCTGCCGGCGATGGGGCCTCAGCTCCGCCTTGCCGAGCCGGGTGATGTCGGTGCCGCCCAGCCGGATGGTGCCGGCCGTCGGCTCGACCAGCCGCAGAACGGTGCGCGCCACCGTCGACTTGCCGCAGCCGCTCTCGCCGACGAGGCCCAGCGTCTCGCCCTCGCCGATCGCGAAGTCGACGCCGTCGACCGAATGGACGTGCCCGACCGTGCGCCGCAGCAGCCCCTTGCGCACGGGGAAATGCGTCTTCAGCCCCGCGACCTCGATGACCGGGGCGGTCATCTCGCCGCCTCCGCGACGCTGCGGGCGTGCCAGCACGCGGCCCAATGGCCGGGCTCATGCTCCACGTAGGCCGGATACTCCCGCCGGCAGCGGTCGTCGGCGCGCGGGCAGCGCGGCGCGAAGGCGCAGCCCGCCGGCAGGTCCGTCAGCGGCGGCACGATGCCCGGGATCTCCTGCAGCCGCTCGTCCTCGGCGGCGCGCTGCCCGCGCATCAGGCCGAGCTGCGGGATCGAGCCCAGCAGGCCGACCGTGTAGGGGTGCATCGGCCGCGCGAAGAGCGTCTCGACGTCCGCCTCCTCCACCTTGCGGCCGGCGTACATCACGATGACGCGGCGCGCCGTCTCGGCGACGACGCCGAGGTCGTGGGTGATGAGGACGACTGCCGTCCCCATCTGGCGCTGCAGACCGAGGATGAGGTCGAGGATCTGCGCCTGGATGGTGACGTCGAGCGCCGTCGTCGGCTCGTCGGCCAGCAGCACCTTGGGGTTGCAGGCGAGCGCGATCGCGATCATCACCCGCTGGCGCATGCCGCCCGAGAGCTGGTGGGGATACTCGCGCGCGCGCTGCGCCGGCTCGGGGATGCGCACAATGCGCAGCATCTCGATCGCCTTGTCGGCCGCCGCCCGCCGCGACAGGTCCTGGTGCAGCATCAGCACCTCGCGGATCTGCCGTCCTACGGTCTGCACCGGGTTCAGCGACGTCATCGGCTCCTGGAAGATCATCGAGACTTCGTTGCCGCGGACGCGGCGCATCGCCTCCTCGTCGAGCGCCAGCAGGTCGCGGCCGCCGACACGGACCCGGCCGCCGACGATGCGCCCCGGCGGCTCGGGCACCAGCCGCATGATCGAGAGCGCCGTCATGCTCTTGCCGCAGCCGGATTCGCCGACGATCGCCAGCGTCTCGCCGCGGGCGACCGAGAAGGATACGTCGTCGACCGCCTTCACCACGCCGTGGCGGGTGAAGAAGACGGTGCGCAGCCCTTCGACCGAGAGCGCGGTCTCGTCCAGGGACGGAGCGGGCGTGGCCGCGACGGCGACGTGCGCGTTCATGCGGGGCGGGCTCAGCTGCGCTGCCGCGGGTCGAGGATGTCGCGCAGCGCGTCGCCCAGCAGGTTCGTCCCGAACACGGCCAGGCTGATCGCCAGGCCTGGAAAGAGGACCAGCCAGGGCGCGGTGCGGACGTACTCGGCCGCCGACTCCGACAGCATCCGGCCCCAGGAGGGATGCGGCTCGGGGATGCCGAGACCGAGGAAGGAGAGCGAAGCCTCGGTCAGGATCGCGGCTCCGAGCTGCGCCGTCGCCAGCACGATCAGCGGCGCCAGCGTGTTCGGCAGCACGTGGCGCAGCACGATGCGCAACTCGCTCATGCCAACGGTGCGGGCGGATTCGACGAAGGGCAGCTCGCGCAGTGCCAGCGTGTTGGACCGGATCACGCGGGCGACCGCGGGGATCAACGGGATCGAGATCGCGACGATGGTGTTGCCGAGCGACGGCCCCAGCGCGGCCGCCATGACGAGCGCCATGACCAGCAGCGGCAGGGCCTGGAGGATGTCGACGACGCGCTGCACGACGAGATCGACCCAGCCGCCGAGATAGCCCGACACGAGGCCGACGGCGACGCCGAGGACGCATCCCAGCACCGTCGAGCCGACGCCGACGGCGAGCGAAATGCGGGCGCCATAGACGATGCGCGCGTAGATGTCGCGGCCGAGGAAATCGGTCCCGAGCCAATGCTCCAGGCTGGGCGGGCGCAGCGACTTGGCGGCGTTGGTCGAGATCGGGTCGTGGACGGTGATGAGCTCGGCGAAGCCGGCGGCGAACAGCAGGATGGCGACGAGAACCGCCCCTGCCGCGCCCAGCGGGTGGCGGCGCGCCAGATGCAACAACCGCCCGCCGAAGGTGCGCACGCCCGCGCCGGCCTTGGCCAGCTCGGCCCCGTACTCGGTGCCCTGGACAGCCATTGTCCGTTCAGTCCGCGTACTTGATGCGCGGGTCGAGCGCCACGTAGAGCAGGTCGACCAGAAAGTTGGTCATCACCGTGACGACGGCGATGAACATCACGAGGTTCTGGACGATCGGGTAGTCGCGCCAGCGGATAGACTCGACCAAATAGCGGGCCACGCCTGGGATGTTGAACACCGTCTCGGTGACGATCAGCCCGCCGATCAGGAATGCCGCCTCGATCCCGACGACGGTGACGATCGGCAGGATCGCGTTGCGCAGCGCATGGTCGTAGTTGACGGCCCGGCGCGAGGCGCCCTTCGAGCGCGCGGTGCGGATGAAATCCTGCCGCAGGACCTCCAGCATGGACGAGCGCGTCAGCCGCATGATGAGGGCCGAGCTGCGGAAACCGACCGCGGCCGCAGGCACGCTCAGCAGCAGCAGCTCGTCCCAGAGGGTGGGCAGCGGCTCGGTGTAAATGGGGATGGCGCCGAGCCAGGCGACGCAAGCCATCAGGATGAGCAGGCCCAGCCAGAAGGCGGGCAGCGACAGGCCGCTCAGGCTGATGATGCGCAGCACGTAGTCGATCGCGGTGTTCTGCCGGACCGCGCTGATGACGCCGAGCGGCACGCCCAGCACCACCGAGAAGACCAGCGCCAGCACCGCCAGCTTGGCGGTGACGGGGATGCGCGG
>JBFWXJ010000187.1:0-11398 GCA_050187535.1 Alphaproteobacteria bacterium
CCGAGCGCGATCGCCGGCACGCCCGCCAGCACCGCCTCGACCGCGGCCATGGAGGAATGCGTCACGACGGCGCCGGCCATGTCGAGCGCGGCGTCGAGCGTACCGTCGATCTCGATGCTGTTCGGCGGCACCCGGGCGCGGCCGCGCTGCACGGCGACGGGATGCGCCCGCCAGAGCACGACATGGCCGTCGCCATGGAGGCGGCGGACGACCGCGGCCGCCCAGGCGTCGAAGTCGAGGCCCGCCAGCGCCGCGTCGCCCGGCACCTGGCCCAGCAGCAGATGCGGCAGCTCGAAGTTGCGCCGCCACGGCCGCAGGTGATGGCCGAAATGCCGGTCCCAGCGCGCCCCGCCGTCGGGTGCCGGCAGGAACCTGCCCGCCCCTTCCAGCCCGTCGACGGCGAGGCTGGCCCAGTCCATGCGCGGCTGGACGTAGCCGCGCTCGAGCATGAGGACATGGCCGCCGCGGGCGATGACGGCAGCGGTCAGGGCCGGCTGCTTCCAGCCCCAGACGATGGCGAGGTCGCAGGCGGTCGCGGGCTCGTTCCATCGCCCCTCGACGACGTCGACGCCGTGGCGCAGCAGGCCGTGGGCGAGCGCATCGCAATGCAGGCGCTGATGCGGCGCGCGGGGTGCCGGCAGGACATGGATGGATGCCTTCACAGGAGATCCTCGATCCGGGCCGCGGGGAACATCGTGAGCGCGGAGCCGGGCGTGCAGTTGACGATGCGCGGGCCGTTGCGGGCGGCGGCCGCCGCCAGGGACTGGAAGCCCGGGACCATGCGTTCCAGTGCGGCCTTGTGGTCGCCGCGCCAGTCGGGATAGCCGGCGTGCCACCAGCCCGGCCGGCCGTCGAACCCGACGAGCGCGACGGTGCCGGCCGGGCCGACGAGATGGGCGGCGAGGTTGGCGGCCTGGTGGCCGGAGTTGCGGCCGCAGAGGCGGTCCGGCGCCAGCGCCAGCCCGAGCTTGCCGCCGTAGCCCAGCACGATCGCGCCCGCGTCCGCGATCGCCGCCATGTCGTCGGGGCGCGCGGCGGCGGCGACGGTGGTGCGCAGGCGCGCGGAATGCGCGCGCGTCTCGGCGCCGTGCCAGCGCCACCACTGGCCGTCGCCCGCATGGATCACGTCGGCCCAGGGAGCCGCCGCGAAGGAGCGGGTGACGGCGATGCAGCGGCGGCCGGCGAGACGGGCGAGCGGGGCATCGGCGAGCGAGGCCCCGCCCCCCAGCACCCACGCCGTCTCGCCGGCCCAGGCCGGGCGGATGGTGACCCAGCCGCCCGGCCCGACCTGGTGCAGCGGCACGGCTCAGCTCGAGGGCGGCGTGCCCGCCGTCGCCCGCTGCAGCATCGCCGGGCGGCGGCAGTAGAAGAGCGGATAGGAGTAGAGCTCGATCTCGACGTACTGGTCGCGGCCCGTGTAGTCCGGGAGAACGAGCGGATAGAACGGCTTGCCCGGCGTGTTCGCGGCCGAAGACCCCTCGTAGGGCGACCACACGACCTCGAAGACCTCCGGCGCGCCGACCGGGAAGAACTTCGCCTTGGACGCGCCGATCGCCACGGTCGAGCCGTCGTCGGTGCCGCGGTAGTTCTCCCAGGTGATGCCGCCGAACTGGAACTGCGCCCAGGCGGTGCCCTCGCGCAGCGCGGCCGCCGCCTCCCAGTTGAGGTAGGTCTGGCGGACCTCCGCGTGGTTGACGAAGGCGTCCCAGAAGTCGTCGCCGACCAGCGCATGCACGCGGGTCCCGGGGGTCCAGGCGCCCTTGGCCGCGCGCTGCATGGCGCGGACGATGGCGTCGCACTTCCGGCGGATGTCGCCCATGACGGGTGCGGCGTTGTAGAGGTCGAAATCGACCTCGGCCGCCTGGGAGACACCGAACTCGGTGAAGAAGTTGTAGATGGTCGAGCCGTCGGCATCGAGCAGCAGGCCCTGGACGGCGCCCAGCCGGTGATACTCGTGCGTCAGGTCCAGGTCGCGGCGCAGGCGGATGATGCGCTGGGCGACCTCGCCCTGCACCGTCTGCAGCTCGGTCTCGGTGCCGAAGGCGCGCATGTTCTGCACCTCGGCCGCCTGGATGACGTCGCCCTTCTTCAGGCGGCGGGTCGACAGGCTGCGGATGTTCGCCCGCTGCCGGTCGAGCTGCTCGCCGGGCGTGCCGCGCGGCGTCGTCTGGATCAGCGAGATGACGTCGTCGCGCATCTCGACCGAGAACGCCTCGGTCGTGATCGGCTTGCTCCCGAAGATGCCGAGCTCGCCCAGGCGCTGGGGCACGAAGGGCACGTTCTCCAGTGCCGTCGTCATCGCCACCAGCGAGAAGGCGCTGGAGCGGAAGATGTCCATGTGCATTGTGACGGACCTCCAATGATTACCGCCGCCGTCCGGGTTGGCCGGGCGGCGGACGGCGGCGGGAAATCACCGCGCGATGATGCCGAGCAGGGCGAGGCTCGCCCGGCCGGCCGTCTTGTTGTTGTCGGTGGCGCCGGTGAACCACTCCAGCTCGGCGCCGTTCACCTCCGCATCGCGGACGATGGCGGCGGCCGGCTTGTCGGCGCCGGTGGCGTCGACCGCGTCCCACAGGACCCCGCAGGCGATCTGCGAGCCATCGGCGTTGGCCGGGTTCCAGGCCTTCCACTTGCCCGAGCCGGCGGCGACGGTGACGTTGAAGCCCTCGCCCGAGATGAAGTCCTGGCTGCCGTCGGCGATGGTGAAGGTGAGGCCGCCGCCGACGAACTCGGCCGCGACGTTGCCGGTGCCGACGACGATGCCGTCGGGGTCCTCGACGAGGAACTTCCCGGCGTTCGACGCGGGCTCGATGATCACCACCTTGTAGACGCCGGGCTTGGCGCCGGCGCCGACGACGACGGCGCCCATCGTGCCGGTGTTGGCCGCGTTCGACGCGAAGGCGGCACCGGCCGCCGTGCCGACCGCGACGGCGCCGATCACCTGGCCCGCCTTCAGCACCTGGTCGGCCAGCACCGTGCCCTGGGCGCGGCTGCGCCGGCCGTTCGCCTCGCTGACGAGGAACTCGCCGGCGTGGCTGGTATCCGTGAGAACGGTCATCAAGTCCCTCCTGAGGTTTCCGGGCCTGTGGTTCGGGGTAGCCGGACGTCAGCGGCGCTGCGCGGCGCCGGCCTGCACGTGACGGGCGAAGGCGGCACCCCAGCCGTCGTCGCCCGCACCGCCCCTGGCGGCGTGGTGCGGTCGGATCGGCGGCTGCCCGGTCGCGCCGGCGCGCTTGGCCGCGGCCTGGGCGGCGCGGAAGGCCGAGGCCGACTGGCCGGTGCGGATCGCCCTGGCGATGGCGGCGTTGTCGGCGCCGGCGAGCTGCGCCATGTCGACGATGGCGAGACACCGCGCGCGCTCGGCGGCGCGGGCCGCGGCGGCGGGGCCGGCCGCCTGCGGGGCCGCGTCCTCGTCGTCGTCGCCCTCGACGGTGTCGTCGCCCTCGGCCGAGACGACGGTGTCGTCGCCGCCCTCCATGCTCTCCTCGTCCTCGCCGCCCTCGGCGCCGACGACGGTGTCCTCCTGATCCTCGGCCGCGGGCCGGGACGCGGCGGGCTTCCCCTTCCCGCGCGCCGCTTTGGTGCCCGGGTTCGCGGCGCCCGCAACGGGATGGCGTCGTGCTGCCATGTGCATGCTCCTCTCTCGCGTGGTGATCTCGGCCGACAGCTCGGCCAGCGCGTCGTCGATGGTGCCGACCGCATCGGCCAGGCCGAGGCGGACGGCGTCGCCCGAGAGGCCGCTGAAGCAGCCGGCCTCGGTCGCCCGGACGGCCTTCTCGTCGAGGCCGCGCCAGCGCGCGACCGAGCCGCAGAAGAGGCCGTAGAGCTGGTCGACCTCGGCCTGGGCCGCCGCGCGCGCACCGTCGGACAGCGGGCGATGCTCCCAGCCGTCGAGCTTGCGGGCGCCGGCGAAGACCGGGGTCCAGACATGGCCGGCCTGCTCGTCCGCCCCGGACACGTCGAGATGCAGGCCGAAGACGCCGATCGAGCCGACGCCGCCGGTGCGGCTGACGACGATGCGCGAGCACGCCGCCGCGATGGCGTAGGCGGCCGAGTAGGCCGCATGGTTGGCGACGGCCCAGACGGGCTTCACGTCGCGGGCTGCCGCGATCTCGTCGGCCAGGTCGAAGGCGCCGTCGCACTCGCCGCCCGGCGAGTCGACGTCGAAGAGGATGCCGGCGACCGACGCGTCGTCGCGGGCGGCGCGGAAATCCTCCAGCACGCCGCGGTAGGACTGCAGGCCGCTCTCGGCATCCATCCACGAGCCGCGGGCGACAAGCGTGCCGTGGACCGGGATGACGGCGATCGAACGCTGCCCCGGGACGGCCGCCGGCGCCGGCGCCTGCATCGCGGGCGAAGGCGCCGCCGGGCCGACCGCGAGCGGCAGGCCGAGCCGCGGGGCGAGGGCGGCCAGGATCGCGCGCGCCTTGCGCGGGTCGATCAGATGGGCGCGGTTGAACACCCGCTCCGCCAGGTGGGGGAGCGGCAGGGCCGGCGCGGTCATGGGCGGCTACCTCCGCTTGAGCGGGATGATCGTGGCGCCGGGACCCTGCTGCGGCGGGCGCTCGGGCGAGTCCGGCGACTGCGCCGGATCGCCCTGGACGGCGCCCGAGCCGGCGGTGCGGCGCGGATCGCTGTCGAAGACGAGGCCGAGGCGGTCGGCGCGGGCGGCATCGGCGGCGATCTCGCGGTCGAGGCGCTCGACCGAATCGCCGCGCGAGGCCACCACCTGGCGGCGCGAGCGGGTGCCCGAGCGCATCTCCATCTGGTCGGCGGCCGCTTCCTGCAGCGGGTTGACGTAGCGCCAGCCGGGGGCGACCCATTCGACGCGCCGCCACGGCCGCGGGTCCTCGGCGTAGCCGGCCGGAACCGGGAGCCGGCCGGACAGGAAGGCCGCCCGCAGGAAGCGCGCCCAGATCGGGCGGCAGAGCTGGTGCGCCACGACATGGTGCTGCCAGCGTTCGGCCCTGCGCTGGAACTCGTTGAGGCCGGCCCTGATCGACGAGAAGTTGACGCCGGTCAGGTCGCCCGTCAGCTGCTCGTAGGTGATGCCGAAGGCGGCCGCGGCGGCGCGCAGATTGGTGCGCATGAACGCCTCGTAGGACTGCCCGACATCGGCCGGCTCGCTGAAGGCGACGTTCTCGCCCGGCAGCAGGTACTGCGAGGTGCCCGGCTCCAGCACCGCCTCCGAGCGGAGCACGTTGCCCTCGCTGTCATAGGTCGTGTTGGCGGCGATGACGTTATCGGGCGCCTTCTCCGCATCCGTGGTAATGAAGGCGGTGAACATGGCCGCGAACTTCTTGCGGATCAGCTCGCTCGCCTCGTACTCGGCGAGGTCGCGGATGCCGAGCAGCGCCGAGGCGATCCAGGGATAGCCCCGCACCTGCCCCGGCCGCTCGAGGCGGTAGAGATGCAGGACATCGGATGCCGGCACCCGCTCCAGCATCATGCGGTCGGTGCGCATGACCATCTCGCCCGGGTGGTTCGGCCACAGGCGATAGGCGGTGCGGCGGCCGCGCGCGTCGAACTCGACGCCGTTGAGGCAATAGCCGGCGTCCGGGCCGAAGGCGGGCTCGGTCTCCTCGACCGGCAGGTGGTCGGCCTCCAGCAGGCGCAGGCGCAGCGGCACGACGCCGTCGTCTTCTCCCGTCTCGTCGAAGACGGCCAGCACCTCGCCCGCCTCGACCAGGGAGCGGGCAGCCAGGTCCTGCAGGCCGTAGAGGTCGAGGCGGCCGTCCAGGTCGGCCTCGTCGGTCCAGTCGAGCCAGAGCTGCTGCACGGCGGCGCGGAAGCCCTCGTCGGGCGCCAGCGAATTCGGCTGGATGCCGAGCCCGACGATGTTCGCCCCCAGCGTCTCGACGCCGTTGCGGCCCCAGGCGACCTTGCGCGTGAGATCGCGGCTGCGCCGGCGCAGATCGTCCAGCGCGCCCGTCAGCAGCGCGTTGATCGAACCGCCCGAGGCGACCCAGTTCTTGACGCGGCGGCCGGCGCCGGTGCCGAGAAACGGCGGCTCGACCGCGGAGACATAGACGCGCGTGCCCTTGATGCGGGCGCGGGTGGCGGCGGCAGTGCGGCCGACAGTGACACCTTCGCGCATCTCAGCCTCGGCGATAGAGTGGTATACGATGATAAAATTCTGTTATATTTCTCTTATAAACTGCCCGCCGACTTTCCCGTCGTCAGAGACGCCTGAGAGACCAACGGAGCGAAGATGGAAACGCCACAGACTTCCCGGGACAATCGAGGCTTTCTAAGATCGACCGCTTCGATGTCGTTGAGTATCTTCATAGTTCTTGGCACTCCTGTCTTTACATGGCTCGCTCTTAGCCAAGCAAATAGGTCTTTCTTGGTAGGAATTCTTGATCCCGATACCGTCTACGCCGCGAAGCAACTACCTAGTAAAGAGGACGAAATTAAGAACCTAAAGGCTATACAATCTACACTTCTGCAGCGATTAGCAGATGTTTCAGGTGCAGCAGCGAATGTCGCTAAGCGCGACTCTGAAATCGAGCGTTTGCAGAAATCTGAACAGCGTCTATTAGACGAGCTCAACGAATGGAATAAAAGGTCTCATCAAGCATCATTATCGGTCGATTTCGATTCGTCTACTGGAAAATACAGTGACGGTGGAGGCTATATTATTCCATCTGACGCAATAGCAGTGCCCAAATACAAAGATGAAAATGGAATTATGAGACCAGTAAATTTATTTTATGTGTGGTCAGCTGATAAAAGCGAAAGATATTGCATTATTGGAAACTGGAGAGCCCGGGAACTTGTGCATATCGGAGACAGTGGAAACAACACCTATAAATTGATAGTGGGAAAAGATCTATCAATTGCCTACGAAGCAGAACAGAAGCAACCTTCTCCGTACTCCAAGTTCTTAGGGTTGAACATTAGTCTCAAAAGCATTGATGAAGTGAACATCGACAGCAAAAGCAAACGCATCACCTGCAACTTCACGATAGAGCGGATTGGCTTTGTGAAGTAAGCAGCTAGCATTCCGCGGCTCGATGAGAGATCTAACCTATCCCCCCCGAGACGAAGCGCGACTGGCGGACGCGGGGCGTGCCGGCGGCGCGGTCGAGCTCGCCCTGGACCATGGCGATCGCCGAGCGGAGATCGGCGACCGAGCGGTACTCGATCGTCTTGCCGCCGGGCAGCGTCACGCGCTGGGCGCCCGAGGCGAGTGCCGCCCTGAGTGCCTCGAGATCGTCGGTGGTCCATGCCATGGCGGCGCTCAGGCCCGGGCCAGCGAGTTGCGGACGACGCGCCGCGCGGCGAAGGTCACGACGCGCGGCGGCGCCGCCGCGGGCGGGGCGGCAGCCGCGCTCTCCGGGGCGGACGTGGCGTCGGGCGCGAGGCCGGGCGCGGGGGCGGCGACGGTGCCGGCGACCTGCCGCATGCCGGCGGCCGCGTCCAGCATCAGCTCGCCCTGCGCGGGCGCGGCACCGCCGCGCGAGCGGATGAGGCGGGCCCAGGCCGCCGCGTCGCCATAGGCCAGCCCGAGCCGCTGCTCGGCGCGGTGGAGGCCGGCGCGGGCATAGATGCGGCAGTCGTGCCAGTGGTTCTCGCCCTTGGTCCGCCACTCCTGGACGATGGCGCCCTTGCGCTCGTGGCGGTGCAGGTAGTCGGCGGTCAGCTGCTGGAACCAGGCGTCGGGATGGGCGGTCGGGAAGTGGCAGGCACCCGCCTCCCAGCCGGCCGAGGTCGGCTCCTTGGCGAGGTTGGCGTAGAGCTCGCCCTTGAGGCTCCAGACGAAGACCGGCCAGATCGCGACGCCGCGCTTCTTCGCCGTGCCGCGGAAGGTCGTCTCCTGCTTCTGCGGGCGCAGGCCGAAGATGCCGCGGCCCCAACCGGGCGCGCCCTTGACCGCCATGGCGTAGGGCCGGCGCGCCACCCAGCGGCAGACCTGGTCGGTGTGGAAGCCGGCGTCGATCGCCAGCATCTCCGCCTGCACCGCGCGGCCGTTGGCGAGCGGCCAGCGCCGCTCGTAGAGCGCGTCGAGCGCCTGCCAGACCTCGCCCTCGCCGGGGTCGAGCGCGGTGTCGCCATGGAGCTGGCCCGCCTCGATAGACCAGCTCTCGCGCCCCGGGCCCCAGGCGACCGCCTCGTAGTAGATCAGCGGCGCCTGGACGTCGCAGCCGATCGTCACCAGCCAGGCGCCGGCCGGCAGGCGGCCCGGCGGATAGTCCTCGGCGCGCTTCTTCAGCACCTCCCACTTCGGCGCGTCGCCCTTCTCCTCGTAGGCCTGCCCCTCGTCGAGATTGAAGAAGGCGCGCTCGGCCTCAGGGTCGCCCTTGGCCGACAGCCATTTCGCGACGAGGCTGTCCCAGGGCTCGGACGGGGCGATGACCTTGGAGAAGCGGAAGGCCCAGTGATGGCCGTCCGGGAAGACGTGCTCCCACGCCCAGGCGCCGGCCGCGACCATCGCGCGCTTCGCCGTCTCCGGGATGAGGACGCCGCAGGCCGCGCAGGCGTAGCGCGCCTCGTAGGGCCGCTGGTCGTTCCAGCGCAGGCCGCCCCTGCCCTCGCCGTCGGGGAAGAAGCGCAGCTCCTGGCGGTGGCCGCAGTCCGGGCACGGGCAGAGCCAGCGGCCCTTGTGGTCGGCCTCGTCGTAGGCGGCCGTGGTGCGGCAGGAGCCGGCGTTGGTCGGCGTCGAGACCTGGGCCGTCTTCCACCGGCCCGAGGCGCGGAAGCTGTCCTGGCGCGCCTCGGCCATGCGGTCGGGATCGCCCTGGCCGTCGACGTCGCGCGGCCAGCCCGACCAGTCGTCCTTGAAGAGCGCGCGGACGGAATGCTGGCGCAGGCCGGCGGCCGAGTTGGCGCCGGCCAGCAGGATGTCGCCGCCGAGGAACCGCTTGCGGCGCGCGGTCGAGCCGTCGCCGTCGCGCGACTTGGCGGGGCGGATCTTCGCCTTCATGCGCGGCGTCGCGTCGATCGCCGGCTGGAACTTCTCGACGTCCCAGTCGCGCACGCCGTCGCGCGTGGGATGCACGATCATGATGTCGCAGGGGTCGAGGTCGACGAAGGCGAAGACGGCGTTCGCCAGCACCTCGGACACGCCGACCTGGGCCGGCTTCAGCACGGTCACGCGCTGCGCCGGATCGTGCGGCGACAGGCGGTCCATGATCTCGACCAGCGGCGGGAAGACGTCGTTGCGCCACTTGCCGGCATAGGCCGACTTGTCGGGCACGACGCGGTATTCCTCGGCCCAGGCCGAGGTCGTCATCTGCGGCGCCGGGGCGAGGCCGACGGCAAACGCGGCGGCCATGACGGCCAGCGCGGCCGCCATGCCGGAGATGCGGCTAGGCTGCATGCGGGACGTCCTCGTCCGGTGCGGGTTGCGGGGGCGCCTTCGCCATGCGGTCGAAGGCGGCGGCCATGGTCTCCAGAAGGCGCCGGTCGGCCTCGCGGATGAGGGCCGCCAGGCGCGCGGGATCGGCGATGCCGACCAGCCGGTCGGCGAGCTGGGCGACGCGCTGATCGAGCTGGCGCTGGACCTCGAGGCCGATCTTGACCATCGCGTTCTCGACCTCGGACTTCGCCAGCAGCTCGCCGACGCGCTCGCGGTAGTCGAGCTCGGCCAGCTTGGCGTTCATCGCCTCGCGGGCGGTGCGGGCGACCTGGTAGCCGGTGCCGCGCAGGTTCGGCGCGGGCGGCGGCGTGTCGGCGGCAGGCGCGCCCTCCGCGACCGCGACGGGCGCGGCCGCGGTCGCGATCGCCTGACCGGCGAGCGCGCCCGGGCCCCGGCTCGGGTCGAGGCCGCCCAGGCGGGCGGCATCGGCCTCGACCGGGTCGATCAGCGGCTTACCGGGCACCCCGCGGTTCGGGATGATGCCGCGCGCGACCTGGCGGGATATCGTCGACTTGTCGACGCCGACCATCGCCGCGTATTCGGTCACGGTCACCAGCTTGCGATCGGACACGTCCTCGCTTCCGCTCCAGATTGGAGAGATATTTACGTTAATTCAAATACTTATGAGACGTGGTTGATATCCGAGAAAAATAACGCCCGACAGCACTCGGTAATTTCCGGTCTTTTCGAGGCGCGCTGCTTGCGGACTCGGAGCGCGCTCGGTAGAACCGAATCGCGCAGAAGCGAGGTGGTCCTCGGGAGTGCTCTTTCCGGGAGCTCCCGAGGCCACTTAGGCAGGACCTGACGAATGCGTTGGCGCGCCCAAAGAGTCGGGCGCCGGGGGGTCGGGCTCGCTACGGCCCCTTGTAGTCGCGGTTTTCCGCACCCCGTCCGCACACTGTCAAACCTCGCGCCGTCGCGTCAAGGCGCGATCCGCAACGTGCCGCACCATCAAGCGCTGTGGCGATAGGCGCTTGAGCCGGTGAAGGCTTCCCAGCGCCGGACGATGGCGTCGCAGTAGCGAGGGTCGAGCTCGACGAGGCGCGCGTGGCGGCCGAGCCGCTCGGCGGCGATCACGGTCGAGCCCGAGCCGCCGAAGACGTCGAGCACGACGTCGCCGACGATCGAGGAGTTGGCCATCGCGCGCTCGACCAGGGCGACGGGCTTCTGGGTCGGGTGGACGTAGTCGCCGGCGAAGTCGCGCTTCACCGTCCACACGTCGCCCTCGCCCTGCCCGCCGTACCAGCGCCGGCCGCGGCCGTAGAGGATCCATTCGTGCCGGGGCCGGTAGTGCAGCGTCCCCGGGCCGATCCAGCCCTTGTCCCAGACGATGCAGGCCGCGGGCACGATGCCCGCGCGCTCCAGCGCCGCCAGGAACTCGCGATAGGTCCGCCAGGTGAGGCAGACATAGACCGCCGCTCCCGGCCTCGCATGCGCCACGGCGTTGCCGACCGCGCCCGCCACCAGCTCGACGAGGGCGCCGCCGCGGGCGTCGTCGCCGAGGATGCCGCCATGCGTCCGGCCCTTGTAGGACATCCCGTCGGGCGGGTCGGTCCATACCAGGTCGGCCGGCTCCATGCCGGTCACCAGGGCCGCGGGCTTGCCGACGGCGAAGAGCCGGTCGAGCGTGGCCGGCGCGGTGGCGTCGCCGCAGACCAGGCGATGGCGGCCGAGCTGCCAGAGGTCGCCGGGGCGCGTCGTCGGCACCGCCGGCGGCTCGACCGCGGCGTCGGCCTCGGGCGTCGGCGGCGGCAGCTCGGGCTCCAGCAGCGCGCGGAGGTCGGCGTCGTCGAAGCCGAGATCGACGGCCTCGATGTCGACCGCCGCCAGCTCGCGGAGCACGCGGGCCAGGAGCGCATCGTCCCACGTCGCCGCCTGCGCCAGGCGGTTGTCGGCGATGCGCACGGCGTCGCGCTGGGCCGCGTCCAGATGCGGCAGCACGACGACGGGCACCATCGCCAGGGTCAGCAGCGTCGCCGCCCGCCAGCGGGCCTCGCCGGCGATGATCTCGCCGTCGGCGGCGATCAGCACCGGGGC
>JBFWXJ010000188.1:0-11381 GCA_050187535.1 Alphaproteobacteria bacterium
ACCAACGCGGTGCCGTACTCCCCTGCGGCGCCCGCGTCCCGCATGACCTCCGTCATGTCGGGGGCGTAGCTCTTCGACTTCATCCAGGCCCCGAATGCTGCCGGGTCCTGGACACCGAGCTCCTTAAGGTAGAAGGCGGCCCGCTGCCCCTTCCGACCGCCCTTCTCGACGTCGTGCGCCAGGTTGAGGATGAACTCCCGGCCCGCCGTCACAGCGGCCACGCGGGTGCCTTCCGTCCATTGGTGGAGCGTGATGGCCTTGAAGAAGCCGGCGTTGATCTTGGACGTCAGACGCGTGTCGGACAGGCCGGAGACACGCGACTGGAGCATCGTTTCCACGATCGCGTCGTTGACCAGCCCGAGGCTCTCAGCCCACCGCCGGGCCTCGGAAGGCTCGGCCTTGGCGACCGCGCGGCCGTACTCCTTGAGCCCCTCGGCGATGCCCTTGACCTGCGCACGGACGGAGCCCGTCCGCATCCCGATCATCCCCAGCTCGGAGATGGACGTGAGCAGCGACCTGTCCATCGTCGCGAGGATGTTCCAGGTGTGGAGGCCCGAGACCAGCGCGCGCGCCTTGCGCGACGTGTTGGCGCCGAGCGTGCCCAGGTTGGAGGCCAGTATCTTGGACACGTCGCCCATGACCCCGGCCGGGTCACGCTCGGACGCCCTGATCTCGTCGCGGATCGCCCGCTCCATGACCTCGAGCTGGGTCGTGCCCTCGCCGTGTTCCTTCACCCACGCCTTGCGCTCGGCGCTGTTCTCGGCACCCCTCACGCCGAAGCGCCGGGTGTATTCCGCCGACCGCGCCGACCCGTTGAAGTAGGCGACCAGCGTGTCGAAGACGTTGTCGTTGTAGAAGTCGCGCAGAGCGTTGTCCGCGTCCCTGCCGAAGACGCGCCCCTCCTTCGCCGTGCGGGCGACGGCGGTCGGGTTGACCTGGAAGCCGAGGTCCAGGCTGTCGATCCCGTGCCCTTGCATGATGACACGATCGAACAGTGCGTCGGCCTTGTGGCGCGCCGCCTCGGCATCGTTGCCAGCCGCGCGATACAGGCGCGCGACCGCGCGCTTGAACCCCAGCTCGTCGGCCGAGACCTTCTTGTCGTCGAGGATGCGCGGGAAGTAGCCGGTCGGGACGTCGCCAATGTCCTCGCCGGCGGCCCGCCGGTACTCCAGCTCCTCCTTCAACAGCCGACCGATTTCGGCCGCAATCTGCTCGTTGCGCGTCTTCCCCGCATTGCGCTTGGGGTTGACGACGAGGTCGCGGATTTCCGCCTCAGCCTTGGCGTCGCCGACAAGGTCGCCCATCAGGTCCATCGCGCGACGGATGTTGCGCGTCGAGCGGGCGTTGACCGCAGCCTGGAAGGTGCGCCCGGTCGCGTCGTCGGCACCGGCCCGTGCGTGGAACATATCGGCGAGCTTGGTCAGCGTCGGCGAGCGGTAGTCGCGCGCGATGCGTCGCAGGATCGTGTCGTTGGACAGGATCGCGGTACGGCCCGCATCCCACACGGCACGGCCGGCGCCCCACACGCCGTCCCGCATCAGCTCCTTGAAGAAACCGAGGTCGAGGACCCGGCCGAGCGTCTTTTCGAGCGCCCAGGCGGTCCCCTCGCCCACTCCCTTGAGCGTGCGTGCAACCTTGCCCCAATCGCCCAGGGCGCCGAGCGTCATGCCATCGTCGCCCCTCTGCGCTGCGCGATCGGCCACGCCCAGCTTCCGGGCTGCCACGGCGCGCGCCTCGGGGTCGTTCAGGATGGCGACCACCTTCTCCGCCATCGCGCGCTTGGGGCTACCGAACTCCAGCGCGGCGGTCTTGTGGACCACCTTGTGAAACGAGCGATTGAGATGGTGCGGGACGGATTTGACCTCGCCGGCTGGACCGTCCAGCCCATTGCGCAGGGCCTTCGCAGCCTCCGGGTCGTTCAGGACCTCATCGACAAGACGGTCACCGGCGCCGGCCGACCGACCGAAGATGTCCGCCTGCTTGCCGGTTCCCTGGTCGAACAGGCCGCCGTCCGAACCCGGCTCCTTCTGCGCGCCCTTGCCGCGCATGGGCGCCTCGGTGCCGGCCTTTGCGGCTGCGCCGCCGTTGCCCCGCTCGAAGCCCTCGGCTGGAAGGACGAACTGTTCTCGCGGGCCGTCGACCGTCTCTACGACTTCGGTGTCGGGTCGCCCTTCGCCAGATCGTCCACCACGAGCTTCGCCTTCTCGGCCAGCTCGCGTGCCCGCTCCCGCTCCTCCGGCGTCAGCCGGGGGTTGTTCGCCATCCGCATTCCGACGCGCACCGCCTTCAACGCGCGGGCCTTCGCTTCGGCGTCCGGCATTCGCGTACTCCTGGAGGGTTCGATAGGTGTAGCCATCATAGAACACGTCCGGCTCGAAGGCATCGCCGGCCGCATCGAGGCGCGCCCGCGCGTCGGCGTCCAGGCGCGCGAACTCGTCCTCGATACTGTCCAGGATGGAGGCGTGAAGGCGCGCCTGCTCTTCGATAGAGGCAGCCTCGGAAAGCCGCGCGTTGACCTCGGCCGGCTTCATCTTCCGCCAGTCCGGGGCAACGCTCGCGACCTCTTCCTCGGTCTGCCGCAGCCGTTGGAGGCGCTCGACACGGTCGAGATCGCGCGTGCTGTATTGCGGCCGGCCGCCGAAATCCTCCCGCAGCGCCTCGACGAGGACGCTCGGGCTCGGCCGCTCCGCGTGCTCCGGGAAATAGCCCGCTTCCCACGCAGCCAGCGTCATGTCGTCGAGCGACATGCCGCCCTTGTTGATGATCCCGACCTTGCGGCCGCGCGTGCCCGCCGCCTCCCGCGCCAGCGAGCCGATCGAACGCAGGTCGCCCGCGTAGGTGCCGTCCTCCTTGATGCCGCCGGAGCTGCGCACGAAGTCGGCCAGCGACGGCGGCGCCCGCAGTTCGTCAGGCAGCTTCTTCTTGCTGGACAGCGCCCGCAGGTCGGACAGGTCCTTGGTCGCATCGACCGGGCCGCTGCCGACTACCTGGCCGTTGACCTCCGCGCGGGCCTCGAACGTGGGTGGCGCGTCATCCACAGCAGGGGGGAGCTCCTGTTCCCTGCCCCTGGCCTCCATCGGCGCGGGATCGTCAGCGAACAGGCGCGTGCGCGGCGCGCCCTGGTCGCTCGTCGCGCGGCCGCGGACCTCGCCGTCGATCGTCGGACCGGCAGGCGGCGGCTCCGCTGCGCCGCGGGCGCTCGGCTCGGGCGGAAGCACATCGCCGCGGAGCCCGCCCGGCTGGCGCGAGGCGATGCGGTCTGTCGCCAGACGCGGTCCAGGGTTGTCCACGCCCGCAGCGCGCGGCGGCGTCTGCGCGCGGGCTTCGAAATCCTGCGCCTGCCGTTCGGTCGGCGACCACCGGCGGGTGGTGACGTCCTTGTCCCTCACGGGGAAGGGCCGGCTGTCCATCAGGCTCTCGCCGGTCCGTGGATCGTAGGGGTCGACGATCAATCGTCCGTCCGCGGTGCGGCCGACCACCTGGACGGGCGTGTCGCCCACCATGAGGATTTCATCGCGCGCCGCGCCCTCGGGCCGGCCGCCGGCCGCCATGTCCTGGCGTGGCTGCGGGGTTTCGGTCCGGGCCTCTGTGGAGACCGCGCCCTCGTATCGGCGCCGGCGCGCTTCGGCGACGCGGAAGGCGTCGTCGGCTTCCTGGCGGGCCTCGCCTTGCAGCTCGTCCGTGCGGCGGCGACCGACGCTCAGCTCGTCGAGCCGGGTACCCGGAGCAGCCGCGCCATCCTGGGCCACATAGATGGGCTCGTCGGGTCGGCGGGCGGGACGCGCCAGATTGGACGGGTCGACCTCGCCCGCCTCCGCCTGGCGCTCGATGTCCATGCGCCGCCCGACCTCGTCCTCGACAGCGCGGACGGTGCGCGGGTCGGCCTCGGTCACGATCGCCGGCTCCCGGAAGCGCGCGACGTCGTCGGTGGTCAGGTCGGTGCGACCTTCGTCGTCGAGCCCCCGGCGGCGCTGGATGCGGTCCGCGGCCCGCGCGGCTGCATCGGGGCTGGAGAACTGGTCCGGGCGATAGCCCGCTTCCGCGAGCGCCCTGGACACGTCGGGGTCGCCGCCATCGACTGCTGCGCGGACCGCCTCTTGTTCGGGTGGCGAAAGCGCCTCCGGCGCCTTGCCGAACTTGGCCTTGATGTAGCCGGCGATGCCCTTGGCGGCGGCCCCGACCGGCGGCAGGGCACTACCGATCAGGAAGCCGAGCCCTGCCGCCGCGAAGATGTTGTCGGCGCTCGCGGGCTCGACTCCCCTCGCCTCCTTCATGCCCTCGACCGCCGCTTCTACGCCGGCGTTGACGGCGCCCTGGGTGGCGCCGGACGTCACCATGCGGGTGGCGAGGTTTTTGCCCGCCGCACCCGCGGGGCCGACGAGGTTGAGCGGGTCCGCGAGCAGGCCGCCGACATAGCCGGCGGTCGCGGCCGCCTTGCCGGCGAAGGTCTCCGCGGGTGGCATCTCTTCGAAGCGACGGCGCGCCGCGACCTCCTCGTCGCGGCGACGGACGTTGTCCGCCTGCTGCTGGATCGACTTGCCGGCCAGCTCTTCGCGCAGGGCGTAGAGGTCCGCGAGCGAGCTGCGCCGGAACTGCGGGATCGTCGTGAAGCCGTTCGCCTCGACGTCGCCGATGGCCTTGGTCACGAGCGCGCCGACGTTGGCGGCGGTGTCCGTCTGCGCGATCGTCGCGGCGAGGCCCGCGGTCGGCCCCTGGCGGAATGCGTCGAGGAAGTTCTCGCCGGCGCGCGCGAGTGTCGCCTCGCCCGGGTTGTTCTCGTTCGTCGCCTTGGCACGCTCTTGAAGCGCACGGGATCGCGCGCGCTCGGCCTGCGACTCCGCGACGAGCCGCGCGGCGTCAGGGTGAGATGAGGCGAGCGTCGGCAGGCCGATGTCTTCGTCCGAGAGCAGCGCCCCGCCGTCGTTGGCGGGTGCATGGACAGGCGGGAGCCCGATGTCCTGGTCGGACAGGAGCCGCGAAGCTGGCGCCGCCGCCTGCGCGGCCGGCGGTGCTACTACCCCGTCTTCCTCATCGAGCGGCGGCAGGAACGGGTTGCGCTGCGCGAAGGCGCCGATCACATCGCCATCCGCGACCAACCCGCGGTCCCGTCAGGTCGCACCACCCACATGAAGGTCCCCTTCGGCGTGGTCACGGTATCTCCCGGCCGGCGCTGCTCGGGGGACTGCTGCGGTGCCGGCTGGCCTTGGGATGCTGCGCCGGGCTGTGGGGCGGGTCCACCTACCGGAGCGGCAGTGGCGCCCCCGAGCAGGGGCTGCGCCGGAGCGAGCTGCTTCGACCCGACCCCGGCAGGCGCGCCCGGGACGACGCGCGTGCGATCGGGTGCGGGCTGCAAGGCGCGCTCGGCGCCGCCCAGCGTGAGCGCCTTCCCGTCCGGTCCGGTGAGCTGGCCGTTGGAGAACCAGCCGGCGCCCGAATGCTTCGAGCCGAGCGGGATGCCCACGGCCGCCATCCCGGCTTCCACAGCAGCCGCAGTGTTTCCGGTGCGGGCCAGCTCGTCGGCCGCCGCCCGCCGATACGCCTGCCGCACGTCGGGCGGGATTAGCTTGTCGAAGGCGCTGGTCGGGACCGGAAAGCCCTTCGTGTCCTTGGTCGCCATGCCCAGCGCATCGGCGAGCTGGCCGTCGAGGGTGATGAGGTCCTGTTCTTTGACCGGCGCGCTCGTGACCTTGGTTCCCCCGCCCGAGCCGCCGCCCGTCGTGGACAGGTAGGGGCGAACGATCGCCTTGTCCGGCTGGAGGATGCCGCCCTCGCGCGGGATCATGGTGACGCCGTAGGCGCCGCTGTTGATGGACGGGTTCTCCCGCTCGGAGTCGTGCTTCTCCTGCGCGCGCCGGTCGGCCGCGGTCGCACGTTCATCCTCGGTCGCGCGGCGCGCGCGCATCTCGGCGTCCTGTTCGGACTGGCGCTGGAACGCGCGGTCGGAGGTCAGGATGCCGCGCTGGAAGTCGCGATCGTCGCGTGCCCGGTCCCAGGCGAACCGATCGCGCTGGAGAGCCTGTCCAGCGGCCTGGAGGCCGAGACCCTGACGCGCCCTGGCGTCGGCGTCGCGTGCCTTTTCGGCGTCCAGCTCGGTCTTGGCGAGGTCGCGGCTGGACGCATTCTCCAGCTCGGCGCCGCGCCATGCGTAGCGGTTAGCTTCGCTCGTCGCGTCCGCCCGGAAACGCTCGCCGGTCTGATGTTCCTGCCGGTCGTCCCGGTAGTTTTCGCGCTCGTCGCCGAACGCCTCCCGCGCGCGCCGGTACTTGCGGTCGTAGGCGTCGTCGTTGTCGCGGGTCTGTTGGCGCAGGCCCTGGAGACCGCCCGCGACGCCGGCACCGAGGGCGGTGCCCCAGCCGCGGTTGTTGTTGGCGAGGATGCCCGCGCCCGCCTGCATCAGCGCAGCCGCCCACGCGGGCAGCTCGTCGCCGCGCTCGGGCGCCGTGAAGGTCGGGCGCTGGCCGGCGAAAGGCTGATAGGTGAAGCGCTCGGTCTCGGGCGCCTGGAAGCCGAACGCGGCGGGGTTGACGTAGTAGGCCATGGGACCTCCCCTGCCCTATGCGAAGGGCTTCCAGCCGAGCCCGCCCGCCGCGCCGAGCCCGGACAAGCCGAGCCCGAGGATGGACATGAACGGGCTCTGCTTGGGCTGCTGCTGGGTCTGGCTCGTCGTGTACGGCGTGCCGGCGAGGATGCCGCGGAGGAAGTTCGCATCGTCGTAGGGCATCGCCTGCGCGCGGTAGAAATCGTCCGAGGCATTGTCGAGGATTTGCTGGCGCTGGCCCGTCTGGAGGATGCCGGCCTGGAGTAGCTCTTGGGCGGACTTCCGGCGCTCGTCCTGGGTGTTCACCAGATTGCGGAAGCCCATCTCCTCGGACGCCTTGGCGGCGCCGAGCTTCACGCCCGCGGCGTCGATGCCGGCGCGCTGGTTGCCCTGGTCGGCCGATAGCGTTGCCGATTGGTCGGCCATGCGGGCGCGCAGGTCCGCGTCCTGATTGGCGCGCGACGCGGCGAGTTGGCGGTCGGCGTCGGCCATGCCAGCCGTTGCCTTCGTCGTGTATTCGGTGAGCCGGCCGCGAGCGAGGACGTCCTGGTTGGCGCGATCGTTCGCCGAGAGGCTGTCCAGGTTCGCCTTGCCAGTCTGGAACTGGATGTTCTGGTTGCCCTGGTCGGCCTGGAGCTTGCGCGCCATGTCCTGGCCGAAGATGCCGGCGGCCTGCCCGTAGCCCTGGTAGAGCAGGTCGCCGACGTTCTTGCCCATGCGGTCGACGTAGTCGCGGTTGAACTCCGCCTCCACGACGCCGTGGCGCGAGCCGCCGAAGGCGCCCGCCTTGTGGGCGGCGTCGCCGATCATGTTGCGCTCGACCTGCGCCTGCCGGGCCATGTCCGCCTGCGTCTGCTCGACGACGTTGGACAGGTACGGGTTCATGTAGCGGGCGGCGACTTCGGGCGACCACAGCGTGGTCGCGACGTCGGCCGGCGCGGTCATCGTGCGGCCTTCCGTGGTCAGGCCGCTCATGTCCAGGTTGCCGGGAGCGTAGCGCTCGGCCGTCACCGTCTGGGGCGTCCCCACCTGGCGAGCGCTCACGGTCGTCGGCGTGAAACCCTGGAGCCCCTGCGTCGTCGCCTGGGCGGTCTGGTAGGCGGCGCCACGCGGGATCGGCGTCGAGTTGTCGTTGATCGCGTCGAACGCCTTCATCGTCGCCGGCGCGAACTCGGCGACCCGCTGCCCCGTGTAGATGCCGCGCGGGTTGTTCGCGACGAGGTCGCTGGCGGCGTTCCACAGGTTCTCGCCGCCCTTCTCGACCCACTCCGGCATCTTGTTGACGGTGGTCGTGCTGCCGCTGCTCTTGCCCATGGGCTAGACCTCGTAGGCGAAGGTCGTGAAGATCGGCCTGACGGGCAGAATGGCGGCGAAGGCCCGCGGGCTCTGGAACGTGACGCGGCGGCAGGCCCACTCGCGCGCCTTGTCGACGAGCCAGTCCCAATAGACCGCGATGCTCTTGGCGGGATCGCGGTGGTAGGCGACCCAGACCGAGAGGTTGTCCACGCCCCACTCGGTCAGCTTCTGGAGGACCATGATGCCGGCGGTCCGACCCTCGGCGTCCGGCAGCAGGTAGAGCCCGGCATTTCCGCGCAGGAGCGCGGCATAGACGTCCTCGGCGAGCCAGTCGGCGCCGACACGTCGGCGCACCGCCTCGACCATCGGCGTGACAGTCGTCCAGACGGCGCGCAGCTCGCGCGCGGGCACGAGGATCGGGTCGCTCATGCCGCTACTCGCCCGGCATGTAGCCGAGGGCGGCGAGGTTCGCGAGGTAGGGGTCGCCGTTGATGGCGACGCCGCCGGCGGGCGCCGCGGTCCCCGCCTGTCCGCCGGCACCAGCCGGGGCGCCCGGCGCCGCCGGCGGCTTCATGTCGAACAGCGAGCGGCCGTAGGTCCCGGGCATGAGCCGGTCACGCGACAGCGTGTAGGGCATATTGACGCCGTTGCCGGACTTGCCGCTCGGGTCGTAGCTCGGGTTCGGCATCCTGATCGGCGCGTAGAGGTAGTTGTGGGCCGCGCGCGAGGCGGCGCCCTGCGCCCAAGCCGGGGGCGGCTCCATCCCCGGCATCAGGTCCATGTTTGCCATCGTGCCGATCATGCGCGCTCCGCTATGTCAGGCGGCCGTCGTTGAGACATTGCCGGAGTTGTCTACCGTAAGCGTCCATTGTCCACCATCGGGTGCAACAAGGATGAGACGCCGCGGCGCCTGGACCAGGATGTCCAGGTTCGAGCGCTGCACGTCGCGCAGGCTCCGGTCGACATAGTTCACGATCTCCTGGAGCTTGGGATCGCGGACCTGGAGGCGCGGACCGCTGCTCATCGCGGCCCCGCCGCATCGACGTCCACACGCAGGCGCCCGAGCCGCACGAAGGTCTCGGGCGACGCGCCGGCGATCTTGAGGCGGGCCTGTCGGGCGGCGATCCGCATGAGGACGCGTTCCTGGTCGGGGGAGACCCGATACGGCCCGCGCGTCGTCTCGGCACCCTGTGGGTGGAACCTGGTCAGGAACGACAGGTCGACAGCCCCGACCATGGTCAGGTCGGGCACCACGGCCTTGATGCGCGCGGTCGCCTCACCCTCCCCCAGCTCCGTAGGCGCGCTTTCGAGCCGGAAGCCGAGGTCGGCGCCGTTCGCCGTTTCGCCCAGCTCGTGCCGGTATAGAGCGCCCGAGAAGCTGGTCCCGATCGGCGTCGCGAACGTGCCGAGCGGGTGCATCGCCGTCCGCGCCATGAAGCCGAACGACCAGTTGTTGTCCGCGTAGTTGTAGATGACGTAGAAGTTCGGCTCCTCGCTGTCCTGCCAGGGGATGAAGAACCAGACTTCGTCAAAGGGATCGTTCAGGAACGCGAACGACTTGTCAGCGTGAGCCGCATTGATGTTCTCGAAGATATAGGACTCGACTTCGCAGGGGAGTTGCTCGACCGATCCGTTGTAGATGAAGAAGCTGCTCTTCCCCATCCAGTAGGCGAGGCCGAGGCGCGACACCATCGACTTGACCGAGATCGGGCCACACTCGGCGCCGATCCGCTCGAAGCCGTAGTAGAAGGGCGCGCCCTGGTAATACATCGCCCACAGGGAGTTGTCGCACCACACGAGGTTGACGTTGCGATTGCGCTGGATGGACATGATCCGGTTGATGCCGGCGAACTCGATGTCTCCAGCCTTGGTCGTGGCTCCGGGCGCGAACTCTTCGTAGTCCTCCTCGTCCGACCACTGGAGGCGCCGCGGGTTGCCGCCACAGCCCCAGGCCACGAGATGGCGCTCGTCGGTGACGAAGATGCCCCGGTTGTTGACGGGGACGCTCGGGTCGGAGAGCGCGACCGCGATGTTGGAGCGGTTGCCGTCCCAGGTGTAGATCGTGCCGTCGTGCGAGGCGCACGCGACCAGCTCGTCGCCCCAGGTGTCCAGCCACCAATGCGTCGGGTCCACGACGAACGATGTCGACGAGCCCGATCGCGGCGTGCCGTAGTCATCGTCGCCGAACGGGCCGACGCCATAGCCCCTGCCCGGCGCCGACGAGACGCGACCTTCGGGGAAGAGCGCCGGCGTGATGTCCGTCAGGACGTCGTCGTTGTAGGCGTAGAGCTTCTTGTGGGTGCCGATCGCCATGTATTTGGCGACCTCGGTTGCGCTGCGGAACGCGAGCATCGACCGCGCGACGCCATCGAGCGTCGCCGGCGTGCCGTTGACGCCCGCATCCTCCCAACCGCCGATGGATTGCGGGAAGCCGTTGCGGAACCTGACCTTGTCGCCGTCCCACCAGCGGCCGCGCGTCGCGTACTCGGTGGCGTTGCGGGACAAGCCCGCTGGGAAGGTGAGTGGAGCGCGCGCCATCGGCGCCCCTCAAGCGAACGCGAGGCCGCCCAGCACCCCGTGCCAGGTGGAGCCGTCGAGCGTGATGAGGGCGACGATGTCCAGGCCCGAGCTCGAGAAGGACGGCGCCGAGCCGCCCGCCCATTTCGTGCTGGCCGGCCAGGTGATGGTGTAGGCGCCGCCGTTCGTGATGAAGAGCGTGATGCCGGTCGCGCGCGTCGAGCCGGACGGGACGTTTGTGAACGAGAGGGTCGTGTTGCCGGTGATCGTCAGCGACTGCGTCAGCCCTTCGAGCAGGTTGATCGCGGTCGCGCCGGAGACGTTGCCCTTGGCCTTGTAGCGGTCGGAGTAGCGGACGAGATCGAGCGCGTCCTGCAGCGTCTCTGCAACGATGTTGGTGCCGTTGCAGACGATCCGCGTCGCGCCGGCGAGCGCGATGTTCACGCCCCCGGTCTGGCCCGAGGTCTTGCAGATGACCTTGTAGGCGCCGAGCGTCCCCGAGACGACGACGACATAGGATCGCTTGGTGGTCGGGAACGTGATCGTCACGTCGGCCGCAGCCGTCCCCGTGCATTCGATGACGGGGTTCTTGGCCTGCGCGTCGTTCAGCGTGACCGAGCCGCCGGCGAGCCCCACCGTGTGGACGCCGTCCAGCCGTTTGTCGATCGTGTCCAGGTTGTCGTTGAGCTTGCCGCCCCAGGTGTCCGTGGAGCCCGTGACCTCCGGCTTGGTCAGCGCGAGGTAGGTGGTGAAGGCGTCGGACAAATCTCACTCCAGGGTGGGGGTCCTGGTGTGGTGGCGCGAAGTTGGCCCTGCTGGGCCGGGTTGTCCATCAGGTGAAGGCGACCGCGCTCGTGACCGCGCCGTGGATGGTGAAGTTCCCGCCGGTTCCGCGGTTCACGCCGGTGTTCCACTGGCCCGGAGGACCGGCCATGTAGAGCTGCGGCCGCGTGCCCATCACCTTCTCGCCGTTGATGCCGAGATCGGCCGGCTTGCCCGCGGCGGTGATGAACTTGCGGCGGTTCGCCTG
>JBFWXJ010000189.1:0-7346 GCA_050187535.1 Alphaproteobacteria bacterium
GCCGGGCGAGCCGTAGAGCCACCCCAGGCGCAGGCCGGCCAGCGCGTAGATCTTCGAGAAGGTGCGGCACATCACGACGTTGGAAGCCGCGTCCACCAGCTCGACGCCGGCGTCGTAGTCCGCGTCCTCGACATACTCGGCATAGGCGGCGTCCAGGACCAGCAGCACGTCGGACGGCAGACCGGCATGCAGCCGGCGCATCTCCGCCTGCGGCAGGCAGCTCCCGGTCGGGTTGTTCGGGTTGGCGACGAAGACGATGCGCGTCTTCGGCGTCACGCGGGCCAGCAGCGCGTCGACGTCGGTCGTCAGGTCCC
Source organism: Alphaproteobacteria bacterium (assembly GCA_050187535.1). GTDB lineage: Bacteria > Pseudomonadota > Alphaproteobacteria > ATCC43930 > Allostellaceae > Allostella. The sequence continues at coordinate 315 of JBFWXJ010000189.1, forward strand.
GCTCGGGGGCGGCGACCGGAGTGGCGCCGACCGACTTGGCCGCGATCGGGTACATGAGGAAGCCGTACTGGCTGTAGAGGACCTCGTCGCCCTCGCCGGCATAGGACTTCGTCAGGAGCTGCAGCAGCTCGTCGGAGCCGGCGCCGCAGACGATGCGCTCCGCGTCGAGGCCGTGGACGCGCGCGATGGTGCGGCGCAGCCGGTCCGACTGGCCGTCGGGATAGCGGTGGATCTCGCCCGCGGTCGCCGTATAGGCGGCCCTGGCCTTCGGGCTCGGGCCGGCCGTGTTCTCGTTCGAGGCCAGCCGGAAGACGCGGTTGACGCCGGCGACCTTGTGCTCGCCGCCGACATAGGGGGCGATGTCCATGATGCCGGGGCGCGGCGGCGGCGGTGCGGCAGGTGGGGTCGCGTCGTTCATCGGGTCTCTCCGATCGCCCGGGTCAGGCCGGGCGGCTCTCGGCCAGCGGCACGGCGTAGGCGCCCAGCACCTTCACGCCGTTGAGCCGGCCCATGGCCAGGTTGCGGAAGGCCGCGAGCCGCTGATCGTCGTCGGCCAGGTAGTCGTCGATCTCGGCCAGGTGCAGGACGCCCTGGCCCGGCAGCTCGACGGCGACGATGCCGTGCAGCGGCAGGCCCGCGTCGTGCAGGCGGCGCTGCGTCGTGCCGAGGCTGGTGTCGTCGGCCATGTCGATCGCCACGTAGCTGCGGTCCTGGCCGGAGGGCTCGGTCGGCAGCCGGGCGATGGCGACCGCCTGCATCGCCGCACCGCCGCGCGCATTGCCTGCACTGGCGAAGGGCAGGCGGGTGATGATGCGGGGGCCGCCCGGCTCGTCGCCCAGCAGGCCCGTCCACCAGGTGCCCTCGGGCTCGTCGGACGGCGGCGGCAGGACGCCGACGGTGGCCGCGCCCTCGTTGACGGCGTGGATCACCTGCACCGGCGTCGCGTGCATCGTCATCGGCGTCTCGCCGCCGAAATGATCGCGCGCCAGGTCCCAGCGCCCTTGCGAATCCGCGCCTGCATGCACGGCGACCGCGAAGGCGCCCTGCAGGCGGGTGAACTCGCACATGATCTCGCGCCACAGATGGACGACCGTGGCCAGGCTGAAGCGGCCTTCGTGGCGGGCGGCGAGCCGGCGCATCACCTGTGCCTCGCGGCCGGGCCGGAAGGCGCCCGCACTGCCCGTCGCGCGCTTCGCGGCGCCGATCGCCTCGACGATCTTCGTGCGCTGGTGGATCAGATCGAGGATGCCGTCGTCGATCGCATCGATGCGTCGGCGCAGGTCGTCGAGACTGGGCGCGGCCGCCTGGGTCATTTCAGCGGAAGGTCGGAGGGGGCGAAAGGGCGTTACACTTAGTCCGCCGACCCGGTGAAAGCAAAGAAAACGTTGACTTTCAAGGGGCCGGTTCCTATCGATCCGCGCTCTCCGAAACGAGCGACGATAGCCGGCTGCGGAAGGTCTGGAGCATGGGCGTGCCGTTGAGCGAGCCGGCCCCTGCGCCGCCCTCGCGCGATCTTCCCGGTCACCGCATCGTCTTCGGTGCCGACCGGCCGATGCGCCTCGACTGCGGCGTCGACCTCGGGCCGTTCACCATCGCCTACCAGACCTACGGGCGGCTCGACGCGCGCCGGTCGAACGCGATTCTCGTCTGCCATGCGCTGACCGGCGACCAGTTCGTCGCCGACGATCATCCCATCACCGGCAAGCCCGGCTGGTGGGAGATGCTGATCGGTCCCGGCCGGCTGGTCGACACCGACCGCTACTTCGTGATCTGCGTCAACGTGCTGGGCGGCTGCATGGGCAGCAGCGGGCCGAGCGAGATCGACCCCGCGACGGGCCAGCCCTGGGGCCTCTCGTTCCCCGTCATCACCATCGGCGACATGGTGCGCGCCCAGAAGCTGCTGATCGACCATCTCGGCATCGAGCAGCTCTTCTGCGTGATGGGTGGCTCGATGGGCGGGATGCAGGTCCTGCAATGGGCGGCCACATATCCCGAATGCGTCTTCTCGGCGATCCCCATCGCGACGGCTGCCCGCCATTCGGCGCAGAACATCGCCTTCCACGAGGTCGGCCGGCAGGCGATCATGGCCGATCCGGGCTGGTGCGGCGGCGACTACCTCGCCCAGGGCCGGCGGCCCGGGGCCGGTCTCGCGGTCGCGCGCATGGCCGCCCACATCACCTACCTCTCTGAGGCGGCCCTCCACCGCAAGTTCGGCAGGGCGCTGCAGGATCGCACCGGCCTCAGCTACGGCTTCGACGCCGACTTCCAGGTCGAGAGCTACCTGCGCCACCAGGGCTCGACCTTCATCGAGCGGTTCGACGCCAACTCCTACCTCTACATCACGCGCGCCATGGACTACTTCGACCTGGCGGCCGAGCATGGCGGCGTGCTGGCCAACGCCTTCCGCGGCACGGCGACGCGCTTCTGCCTCTTCTCCTTCACCAGCGACTGGCTGTTCCCGACCTCGGAGAGCCGCGACGTCGTGCATGCGCTGAACGCAGCCGCGGCCAATGTCAGCTTCGTCGAGATCACCAGCGACAAGGGGCACGACGCCTTCCTGCTCGACGAGCCGGAGTTCCACCAGACGCTGGCCGGCTTCCTCGCCGGCTGCGCCGAGCATCGCGGGCTGGCACGCCGATGACGGCTTCGCCACAGGCGCCGATCCGCGTCGACCTCCAGCTCATCGCGGACATCATCCCGTCGGGCGCGCGCGTGCTCGACGTCGGCTGCGGCGACGGCGTGCTGCTCGCCCATCTCGCGCGCACCAAGGGGGTCGACGGCCGCGGCATCGAGCTGAGCCAGGCCGGCGTCAACGTCTGCGTCGCCAACGGCCTCTCGGTCATCCAGGGCGACGCCGACACCGACATCGGCGGCTATCCCTCGGACGTCTTCGACTTCGTCATCCTCAGCCAGACGCTGCAGGCGACCCGCGACCCCAAGGGCGTGCTGGCCGACCTCGTGCGGATCGGCCGGCGCGCGGTGGTCAGCTTCCCCAATTTCGGCCATTGGCGGGTGCGCTGGCACTTGGTCTCGCAGGGCCGGATGCCGGTGACCCGCCAGCTCGCCCATGCCTGGTATGACACCCCGAACATCCATCTCTGCACGATCCGCGACTTCCTCGTCCTGTGCGCGGGGATGGGGGTGGCGATCGAGCGCGGCCTGGCGCTCGACGACCGCGGCCGGGTGCTCTCCTATCCCGCGACCGGCGCGCGGGCCAACCTCTGTGCCGCCCAGGGAATGTTCGTCCTTCGGCGTGGCTGAGCCGCCTGGCCGGGCCGGGCGCGGTGCAGCGCGATCAGGGCGGCCCCGTGCGCCGCGCACCGACCGGGCGCATCGACCCGTCGGCGACGGTGCGCTCGGCACGGGCCGCCATCCTGAGCGGGGTCGCCGCGTAGATCTGCTTCGTCGCCTCGATCATGACGACGCCGGCGAAGCGCGGGAACCAGCGTTCGCCCGCCCGCTCCCACGCGACGGCGCCGCGATGGAGCAGGCGCCAGCGGAAGGGTGGCACGAAGAGCGCCTGGGTCGCCTGGGTCGGTACGAAGAGGCAGTCGCGAAGCAGGCGGGAGAGCTGGCCGACCGAGTAGGGGTGGCCATGGCCGAACGGCGTCATGTCGCGGCGCGCCCACAGGCCGCGGCGGTTCGGCACCACCACCAGCAGCCGCCCGCCGCCCGCCAGCACCCGCCAGATCTCGCGCAGCAGCGGGCGCACCTGCTCGCTGCCCTCCAGCACATGGACCATGACGATGCGGTCGAAGAAGGCGCCCGGGAAGGGCAACTCGCCCTCGTCGCCGATCGTGGCGCGGTTGGGCGCGTCCGCCGGCCAGGCGACGACGCCCTGGGTCGCGGGCATGCAGGCGACGACGCGTTCCGCCTCCTCGACGAAGCGCCCGAGGAAGGGCGTGGCGTAGCCGATGCCGAGCACGTTCATGCCGGCGGCCGAGGGCCAGATCTGCCGCACGCGCCGGTTGATCATGCGCCGCGCCACCTGGCCGAGCGGCGTGCGGTAGAAGTCGCGGAGATCGACGACGTCGCCCTGCATGGTCGCCAGCTTTATGCCAGCGCCCGCAGGACGGGAAAACCGAAAGCCTAGCGGGCCCGGGTGCGGATCGTCGCCGGCGGCCGTGCGCAGCGGCGATCGGCGGCGGGGTTGGCCGGCCTCAGGATGCGCCCGTCCGCGCACAGCTCCAGCGATCCGACGATTCGCGTCGGCTGCGGCTCGGCTGCAGCCGGAGCGGCCGCGGCCAGGATCACGGCGAGGGCGAGGAACATGGGTCGCGAAAGCGTCACGCCCGGACAACGCGGCCGCGCCACGCCCATTCCCGCCCGCTGGTGGCGCTCGGCGCGCGGCCGAATTATGGTGGCGCCGCCGCAACCCCTCCCGGCAGTTTTCCCATGCTCGATATCCGCCGCGTACCCGTCCTCAAGGACAACTATGTCTGGCTGGTCCGCGAGACCGCGAGCGGGCTCACCGCCGTCGTCGACCCGGCGGTGGCCGAGCCGGTCGAGGCTGCGGCCGCGGCCGCCGGCTGGCGGATCACCCACATCCTGAACACCCACCATCACGGCGACCACACCGGCGCCAACCTGCAGCTGAAGGCCACCCACGGATGCACGATCGTGGGCCCGCGCGCCGATCGGGCGCGCATCCCCGGAATCGACGTAGAGGTCGGCGACGGCGACCGCTACAGGCTGGGCGAGGCCACGGCCGAGGTGTTCGACGTGCCGGGCCACACGCGGGGACACATCGCCTACTGGTTCGCAGACGATGCGGCGCTCTTCTGCGGCGACACCCTCTTCGCCATGGGCTGCGGGCGGCTCTTCGAGGGCACGCCCGACCAGATGTGGCGCTCGCTCGGCAAGCTGAAGGCGCTGCCCGGCCCGACCCGCGTCTACTGCGCCCACGAGTACACGCAGTCCAATGCCCGCTTCGCGCTGACGGTAGACGGCGCCAACCCGGCGCTGGTCGCCCGTGCGGCCGAGGTCGACCGGCTGCGCGCCCGAGGCGAGGCGACGGTGCCCTCGACCATCGCGGCCGAGCGGGCGACCAACCCATTCCTGCGCGCCGACGAGCCCGCGGTCGCGGCCGCGGTCGGGCTGCTGCCCGGCGACCCGGTCGCGGTCTTCGCCGAGGTGCGGCGGCGCAAGGACTCGTTCTGACCCTTCCTTCTCTCCCGAGGTGAGATCATGAAGCTGCGCTATTCCGCGACCTCCCCCTATGTCCGCAAGGTGGTAGTCCTGGCCCTGGAGACGGGGCTCGACGGACGCATCGAGCGCATCCCGACGGCCGCTGCGCCGACCAAGCCGAGCCCGGAGATCGCGGCCGTCAACCCGCTCGCCAAGGTGCCGAGCCTGACGACCGACGACGGCCAGCACCTCTACGATTCGCCGGTCATCTGCGAGTATCTCGACTCGCTGCACGACGGCGCCAAGGCGTTCCCGCCACCGGGCCCGATCCGCTGGACGGCGCTCCGCCAGCAGGCGCTGGCCGACGGGATGCTCGATGCCTCGCTGCTGATCCGCTACGAGATGGCGCGTAGCGCCGACAAGCAGTCCGAGGAATGGATGGCCGGCCAGAAGCGCAAGGTCACCCAGGGCCTGGATGCGTTGGAGGCCGAGGCGTCGCGGCTCGGCGACGCCGTGACCATCGGCACCATCACCATCGGCTGCACGCTGGGCTACCTCGACTTCCGCTTCGCCGCCGACGACTGGCGCAAGGGCCGGCCCAACCTCGCCGCGTGGTACGAGAAGTTCGGCGCCCGCCCGTCGATGCAGGCGACCCAGCCGAAGGACCCCGCCTGATGACCGCGCCCTCGGCCGACGCGGTCATCGCCGCCCTCGGGCTGCAGCCGCATCCCGAGGGTGGCCATTTCGCCGAGACCTACCGCCACGTCCCGCCCGAGGGCGGGCGTGGCGCCATGACCGCCATCTACTTCCTGCTGAAGGCGGGCGAGCGATCGCACTGGCACCGTGTCGACGCGGACGAGATCTGGTTCTGGCATGCCGGCGCGCCGCTGCGCCTGTCGATCGCGGCGGCCGACGGCACGATCGCCGATCACCGCCTCGGGCCAGACGTCTCCGGCGGCGAGCGGCCGCAGAGGCTGGTCCCGGCCGATGCCTGGCAGGCGGCCGTCAGCCTCGGCGACTGGACGCTGGTGAGCTGCACCGTGGCGCCCGCCTTCGAGTTCGCGGGCTTCGAGCTGGCGCCGCCGGACTGGCAGCCGCCGGGTCCCGGGCCGGCGGGGTGAACGTCCGAGCGCCGGCGGCGGGCGACGAGGCGGCGCTCGCCGCGATCCTCGCCGACATGCTGGCGCATTACGGGCAGTCGGCATCGGCCGAACGGATGGCCGAGGCGGTGGACCTACTGCTCCATCCCTCGCGTGCCGGGCCGTTCGCGTTGGTCGCCGATGACGGCGACACCTTCCTCGGCATCGCGCTGTTCGGCGAGGCGTTCCCGGCCTCCGCGCTGACGCGCTCGCTGTTTCTGCGCGACGTCTACGTCGCGGAGGTGGCACGTGGGCGCGGCGTCGGCCGGGCGCTGATGCAGGCGCTGGCCGCTTTCGCGCGCACGCACGGTCACACGCGGCTGGAATGGCGCACCGGCCGCGACAACCTCCGCGCGAAGGCCCTCTACGCGGCGATCGGCGCGCCCGTCGAGGAAGTCCTCTACTACCGCGTCGAGGGCGACGACCTGGAGCGGTTGGCGACCGGCTGAGCCGGCATCAGCCGGTCGCGGGCCGCCAGCACGGCGCCGCCGGCCACCAGAAAGCAGGCCGCGCCGACCGTCCAGGTCAGAGGCGCGCGCCCGAAGGCGATCAGCATGAGGGTCGAAAGCAAGGGGGCGAGGTAGGCCAGCGCACCCAGCAGGCGCACATCGCCGCGCTTCATGCCGATGTCCCAGACGAAGAAGGCGATGCCCATCGGCCCGATGCCGAGCGCGACCACGGCCGGCCACACGATCCCCGCGGGCGGGCCGAACGGCTCCCAGGCGACATGGCAGACGAATGCCAGCGCCGCGACCACCCCGTAGAA
>JBFWXJ010000189.1:7446-11359 GCA_050187535.1 Alphaproteobacteria bacterium
GCCCGGTCGTGACGGTGGTCATCGGTCGGATGGTCGCCCCGGCGGCCGCGCCGGTTCTGCGGCCGCCGGGGGCGGCGATCAGTACATGTGCTGGCCGCCGTTGATCGACAGCGTCGAGCCGGTGATGAAGCCGGCGTCGTCGGCGACCAGGAAGAGCACGCCGCGGGCGATCTCGTGCGCGCTGCCGAGGCGGCCGACGGGGATGCGCGCCACGATCTTCTCCAGCACGTTGGGTGGCACGGCGCGCACCATCTCGGTGTCGATGTAGCCGGGGGCGATGGCGTTGACCGTGATCCCCTTGGCGGCACCCTCCTGGGCCAGCGCCTTGGTGAAGCCGTGGATGCCGGACTTGGCGGCGGCGTAGTTGACCTGGCCGTACTGGCCGGCCTGGCCGTTGATCGAGCCGATGTTGACGATGCGGCCGAAGCTGCGCTCGCGCATGCCCTCGATGACGAGGCGGGAGAGGTTGAAGCACGAGGCGAGGTTGGTCTGGATGACCTCGTTCCACTGCTCGAAGGTCATGCGGTGGATGGTCGTGTCGCGGGTGATGCCCGCATTGTTGACCAGCACCTCGACCGGGCCGAGATCGGCCACGATGCGCTTCACGCCCTCCTGGCAGGCGGGGAAGCTCGCCACGTCGAAGCGATAGGCGGGAATGCCCGTCTCGCTCGTGAAGGCCTTCGCGACCTCCTCGTTGCCGCCGTAGTTGGCGGCCACGCGATACCCTGCCGCATGCAGCGCCTCGGAAATGGCCCGCCCGATGCCGCGCGTGCCGCCGGTGACCACCGCTACCCGTCCTGCCATCGTCCTTTCCTCCCGGTGCGGAACGCTCGCCGTCGGCGCCCGCTTGCATGCATCACACCATGCCGGCCGCCCCGGCGCCAAGCTGCCGCGGAAAAGAGAAGGGCCGCCCCGTCGCCGGGGCGGCCCTTCGCCGAGTGGTGCCGGATCAGTCGCGTGCGACGCACATGGCGACACCCATGCCGCCGCCGATGCACAACGTCGCGAGGCCCTTCTTGGCGTCGCGCCGGCGCATCTCGTGCAGCAGGGTGGTCAGCACACGCGCGCCGGAGGCCCCGATCGGGTGGCCGAGCGCGATGGCGCCGCCGTTGACGTTGACCTTGCCCGTATCCCAGCCGAGGTCCTTGTTGACCGCGCAGGCCTGGGCGGCGAAGGCCTCGTTCGCCTCGACGAGGTCGAGGTCGTCGGTGGTCCAGCCGGCCTTGGCGAGTGCCGCGCGGCTGGCCGGGATCGGCCCGGTCCCCATGATCGCCGGGTCGACGCCGGCGGTGGCCCAGGAGACGATGCGGGCGAGCGGCGTGACGCCGCGGCGCGCCGCCTCTTCGGCGGTCATCAGCACGGCCACGGCCGCACCGTCGTTGATGCCGGACGCATTGCCGGCGGTGACGGTGCCGTTCTTGTCGAAGGACGGGCGCAGCTTGCCCAGCGTCTCCACGGTGGTGCCGTGACGCGGATACTCGTCGTCCGACACGACCGTGTCGCCCTTGCGGCCCTTGATCGTTACCGGGACGATCTCGTCCTTGAAGCGGCCGGCCTTCTGGGCGGCCTCGGCCTTCTGCTGCGAGGCGGCGGCGAAGGCATCCTGCTCCTCGCGGGTGAGCTGCCAGCGCTGCGCCACGTTCTCGGCCGTGTTGCCCATGTGGTAGCCGTTGAAGGCATCCCACAGGCCGTCCTTGATCATCGTGTCGACGAGCTCGGCATTGCCCATCTTCACGCCGCCGCGCAGATGCATGCAGTGCGGCGCCTGGCTCATGCTCTCCTGGCCGCCGGCCACGATGATCTTCGCGTCGCCGAGCGCGATCGCCTGGAAGCCGAGCGCCACGGCCCGGAGGCCGGAGCCGCAGAGCTGGTTGATGCCGTAGGCGGTGCGCTCGACGGGGATGCCGGCGGCGACCGCCGCCTGGCGCGCCGGGTTCTGGCCGGCGCCGGCGGTCAGGATCTGGCCCATCACGACCTCGTCGACGTCGCCCGCCTCGACCTTGGCGCGGGCGAGCGCCTCGACGATCGCGATGCGGCCGAGCTCATGGGCCGGAAGGCTGGACAGCGCGCCGTTGAAAGACCCGATCGGCGTGCGCGCCGCGGCGGCGATCACGACTTCGGCCATGGCTTGCTCCTGGGGTGGGGGTGGCTGGACCAAATCTAGGGATCGCCCCTCTCCGAGTCCAGCCAGCGCGCCAGCGGGTCCCATACCGCCGCCGGCGCCCCGGCGCCGACGATCATGCCGATATGGCCGAGCGGCGGCGTCGCCAGCCGCGCGCCCGGGATGGCGGCGGCGAGCGCGGCGGCCGACGGCGCCGGGACGATGCGGTCGTGCTCCGGCGTCATCACGAGGGCCGGCATGTGGAGCGCCGCCGGATCGATCGTGCGGCCGGCGATGCGCCAGGTGCCGCGGGCGGTGGCGTTGGCGCCGTACCAGTCCATCAGGCATTCGCGGGCGACGGGGGCGGCCAGCGGCACGCCGTCGTTCAGCCAGTCCTCCAGCGCCACGAAGGCGCGCGCGCGATCGCTTTCCGGGTCGAGGTCGGCGAAGGCGGAGAACTTGCGCAGGCCGAGTGCCGGGTCGAGCGCCAGGAAGAGAAGCTGCAGCAGGTCGACCGGCATCTCGCCCCACATGTCGATCCACGGCCCCGCCGCCGACGCCCAGGCCGCCATCGCGCGCGCCTGCTCCGGCCGCTCGGCGTGGAAATCCCAGGGGGTCGCCAGCAGTGCCAGCCGCGCGATGTCGCGCCGCCGGCGGACGGCCAGCGCCAGCGCCAGGTCGCCGCCCATGCAGTAGCCGACCAATGCCGGCGGCCGGCGCTCGGCCGCCAGCACATGGTCGAGGGCCGCCTCCAGCCGCCCCGCCACATAGGCGGTCAGGTCGAAGGCGCGCTCGGCCTCGCCCGGCGCCTGCCAGTCCACGAGATAGACCGCGAGGCCGCGCGCGGCGAGATGGCGCAGCAGGCTGTTGCCCTCGGCCAGGTCCAGGACATAGGCGCGGTTGACGAGCGAGGGCACCACCATCACCGGCGGGCCGGCGCCCGCCCGGCCGTAACGGCGCAGGACCGTCGTGCCGTCGCGCCAGACCGGCGGCGGGTCGTCCGGCGCGCGGCGATAGGGATGGTGGCGGTAGCGCTCGAGGCCGGTCAGGAAGCGGTCGGCGCGCGCCCGTATCTCGCGGTCGAGCGCCTGGCCGAACGCCTCAGGATCGACGGCGCGGAGCCGCTCCGCGAGGTCGGCGATCGGGCCGGCGAAGCTGGGACTCGATGGCGGCGAGCCGCTCCTCAAGAGCGGCCATGCGGCGCGCGAGCTGGTCCAGATCGTCGCCGCCAGGACGAGATGGGCCGGCAGCGGCCGCGGCCCCTGGCGCGGCTGCGGCGGCGGAGGGGGCGGCGGCGGGAGCGGGCTCACGGCGCGGCCGCCAAGGTGCGGCGGGCGCGAGGGGACCACCGGTCAGCAGGCTCAGCCATCGCGCCTGCGCCTCGGCCCAGGCCGGGTCGGCCGCGACCGCGAGCAGCTGCTCCTGCCACAGCCCGACGAACCGCCGGGCGAGCGCGTCCGGGTCGGGTGGGTCGGATTCGGGCGGCTCCGCCATGGGGCCGGACTATATCGGCCGGCCCCGTGCGTCGCCACCGCCGCCGGCTGTTCGCACATGCGTAATCCGTGTTATGCACGGGACGACCGGCCACCGCCCGGAGCGCGTCCATGACCGAGGATTCGGGGTCGGCGACCTCGCCCATCACGATCAAGAAATACGCGAACCGTCGCCTCTACAACACGGCGACGTCGAGCTACGTCACCCTCGACCATCTCTGCCAGATGGTGAAGGACGGCCAGGATTTCGTCGTCTACGACGCCAAGACGGGCGAGGACATCACCCGCACCGTGCTGACGCAGATCATCGTCGAGGAGG
>JBFWXJ010000190.1:0-11326 GCA_050187535.1 Alphaproteobacteria bacterium
CCCTCGTGGTTGAAGAGGATGCCGTTGGACGCGTGCATCCCGTAGGCCTCGCGGTAGTTCACGGTGATCCAGTAGGCGTAGAGCTTGGCGACGCCGTAGGGGCTGCGCGGGCGGAAGGGCGTCGTCTCGTCCTGCGGCCACACCGGCACGTCGCCGTAGAGCTCCGAGGTCGAGGCCTGATAGAATCGGCAGTCGCCGGCGCGGCCGAGAATGCGCATCGCCTCCAGCAGGCGCAGCGTGCCGAGCCCGTCGGCGTTGGCGGTGTATTCGGGGGTCTCGAAGCTGACCAGCACATGGCTCTGGGCGGCGAGGTTGTAGATCTCGTCCGGCCGGGTCTCCTGCACCAGGCGGATGATGTTGGTGGCATCCGTCAGATCGCCGTAGTGAAGGAAGAACCGCACGCCCGACTCATGCGGGTCGCGGTAGAGATGGTCGATGCGCTCCGAATTGAACGACGAGGACCGTCGCTTGACGCCGTGGACCACGTACCCCTTGGCCAGCAGCAGCTCGGCCAGATACGCGCCGTCCTGGCCGGTGACGCCGGTGATCAGTGCAACCTTGCCGCTCATGGATTTCCGGATGCGCGCTTCGGGAAGAGCTGGTCTTAGCACGAGTCGACAGGCGCGGCGCCCTGCCGGGGCGGCGCCATGAACGCCGCTGCCGCCCGCCCCGGCATACAGCTCCTCGCCGGCCTCGATGCGGAGGCGCGCCGTCTCGTTGAGGCGGCGGCGGCGACCGGGCAGGAGGACGCACCCACCTGGCTCGAGCGCCGGGTGATGGACATGGCCGCGGCACCGGCCTCCCTCGTCGAGGTGGAGAGCGCACCGCTGGCGGAGCCGCGGCCGACGCCGCTGCCGCGTCGCCGCCGGCCGTCGCCGGCGGCCGTCGCCGCGCGCATCGCGGCCGGAATACGTCCGGCCGCGGCGGCGGCGGGCGCCGCCGGCCTGGCGCTGCGTCGGGGGACCGTGGCGGCGATCGCCGGCTCGGGCGCCCGCGTCGCTGCCGCGCGCCGGCGGTGGGGCGACAAGAGATTGGCCCTGTTCGCCGGCGGCGCCGGGCTACTGGTCGCGGCGCTGGCCGCGCGCTTCCTCGCCCCGGCGCCGGGCGTGCCGGTCACGGCTTCGGTCGGGTCGCCCGGCGCCGAGCGGCCCGCGGCGAGCGCCCCGGCCCCAGCGACGACACCGGCGACCGCCCCGGCGACCACGCCGGCACCGACGGGTGGGACCCGGCCTCCGGCGACGGCCGCCGCCGATGTGCTGCGCCACCGCGCCGAGCGCGGCGATTCGATGGCCGCGCACGACCTGGGCGTCCTCTATGCCGACGGCCGCAACATTCCGCGTGACTATGCCGAGGCGGCGCGCTGGTTCCGGCGCGCCGCCATGGGCGGCGTCGCCAATGCGCAGTTCAACCTGGCCGTCCTGCTGGAGCGCGGCCTCGGCGTCGACGAGGATATGGTCGACGCCGCCCGCCTCTACCGCACCGCCGCCGAGCAGGGCCATGCCGGCGCCCAGTACAACCTCGGTATCGTCCTGGCCGAGGGGCGGGGGGTGACCCAGGACTATGCCGATGCCGCGCGCTGGTTCCGTCGCGCCGCCGACCAGGGATTCGCCAAGGCCGCCTACAACCTGGGCGTCCTCTACGAGCGCGGCTTCCTCGGCACGGTCGACGACGTCGAGGCCTACCGCTGGTACGCCCGCGCGCTGGAATCCGGCGACGGCGACGCCAAGGAACGAATGGAGGTCATCGCCCGCCGCCTGACGCCGCAGGACCTCGTCCTGGCGCGCCAGCGGCCGACGGGCAGCGCCGACCCCGCGGTCGTGGCCGAGGTGCAGCGCCTGCTGACGGCCCGCGGCTACAAGCCGGGCTCACCCGACGGCAATCTCGGCGAGAAGACCGCCGAGGCGATCCGTCGGTTCCAGGCGGAGAACGGCCTGCAGGAGGACGGGCAGCCGACGGTCGAGCTGTTGCAGCGTCTCGGGGGATCGGCACCGGCGCGCTGACTTCGTTACATAAAGATATCTTTATTTCTTGTTGCGTTGGGGACGTCCGGTTGGTATCTCCCGGGCGTCGCTTTTCTCATGGAGCCGCCGATGGCCGCCGCCGCCGCAGGGACTGAGGACTACAAGGTCAAGGACATCGGCCTCGCCGGCTGGGGTCGTAAGGAGATCGCGATCGCGGAGACCGAGATGCCGGGCCTGATGGCGCTGCGTGCCGAGTACGGCAAGCAGCAGCCGCTCAAGGGTGCCCGCATCGTCGGCTGCCTGCACATGACCATCCAGACCGCCGTGCTGATCGAGACACTGACGCATCTCGGCGCCTCGGTGCGGTGGAGCTCGTGCAACATCTTCTCGACCCAGGACCAGGCCGCCGCCGCCATCGCGGCCGCCGGCATCCCGGTCTTCGCCTGGAAGGGCGAGACCGAGGAGGAATACGACTGGTGCATCGAGCAGACGATCACCGGGCCGGGTGGCTGGACGCCCAACATGCTGCTCGACGACGGCGGCGACCTGACGCTGATCATGCACCAGCGCTACCCGGAGCTGCTGCAGGCGGTGCGCGGCGTCTCGGAGGAGACGACGACCGGCGTTCACCGGCTCTACGAGATGGCGAAGAAGGGCACGCTCGCGATCCCCGCCATCAACGTCAACGATAGCGTCACCAAGTCGAAGTTCGACAACCTCTACGGCGTGCGCGAAAGCCTGGTCGACGGCATCAAGCGGGCGACCGACGTGATGCTGGCCGGCAAGATCGCGGTGGTCGCGGGCTACGGCGACGTCGGCAAGGGCTCGGCCGCCTCGCTGCGCAGCCAGGGTGCGCGCGTCATGGTGACCGAGATCGACCCGATCTGCGCGCTCCAGGCCGCCATGGAAGGCTATCAGGTGGTCACGATGGATGACGCGGCGGCGATCGGCGACATCTTCGTCACCGCCACCGGCAACGTCGACGTCATCACGCTCGACCACATGCGGCAGATGAAGGACCGGGCGATCGTCTGCAACATCGGTCACTTCGACAGCGAGATCCAGATCGCGTCGCTCTCCAACTACACGTGGGACGAGGTGAAGCCGCAGGTCGACGAGGTCGTCTTCCCGGACGGCAAGCGGCTGATCGTGCTGGCCAAGGGCCGGCTGGTGAACCTCGGCTGCGCCACCGGCCACCCGAGCTTCGTGATGAGCGCCTCGTTCACCAACCAGGTGCTGGCGCAGATCGAGCTGTGGAACCACGCGGACAAATACGACCGCAAGGTCTATGTCCTGCCCAAGCACCTGGACGAGAAGGTCGCCTCGCTGCACCTGGAGAAGCTCGGCGCCAAGCTGACGAAGCTTACTGCCGCGCAGGCCGAGTACATCGGCGTCGGCGGCACCGGCCCCTACAAGCCCGAGCACTACCGCTACTGATTGGGAAGACCGGCCGGTGGCGCAGCTCTCGATCCGCGATCTCGACGACGCGGTGGTGGAGAAGCTGCGCCGCCGAGCCACCCGGCACGGGCGGAGTCTCGACGCTGATGTCAGCGCAATCCTTCAGGAAGCCGTGCTGAATGAAGTAGGGGATGCCGTTGGGCTCGGTAGCCGAATCGCCGCCCGCTTCGCCGGACTGGGTCTCGACCACGACCTGCCCGAGCTTCGCGGCTCGACCGTGCGACCAATGAAAGTTGATACGCGCTCCTCGCACACGCCGAGACGAAAATACCAAAGCTCCGAAGATTGAAATGTCGCGGAGGGATTGCCCGACGATTGTGCGTCTCTCGACAATGCTCGGGATGAGGACTTCGTAGCGCTGCACGACGGCCGCAGCCGGGGGCACAGACGCTCAGGAAACCGGCGGCAGTACCGGACGGTCCTCAATCCCGAGCATCGTCGAGGGACGCAACCACGCTCATCCAATGCTCCATGAGTCAGCGTCTCGCAGCGCTGGAATGAGGTCTCGCCCACCGCTCTTGCCACGTGCGCGAGCGGCGCGGTAGCTATCGGCGAACACGGCAAGGCGCCCTCGCGAGACAAGAGCGCCGGCCCGGTCGGGAGGGATGGGCGCTTGGCGGGCGCGGTCGCGGCATCCGAGGGGAGCATCCTGGCGGTCGAGGACGCGAGCCTCGCCTTCGGCGGCGTGCGCGCGCTGACCGATGTCGGCTTTGCCGTCGCCCGGGGCGAGCTCTTCGCGATCATCGGCCCGAACGGGGCCGGAAAGACCTCGATGCTGAACTGCGTGTCGGGCCGCTATCGCCCGCAGAAGGGCCGCGTCCTCTTCAAGGGGCAGGACGTGACGCCCCTGTCGCCGGCCCGCCGCGCGGCGATCGGCATCGGCCGCACCTTCCAGAACCTGGCGCTCTTCGGTCACATGACGGTGCTCGACAACATCATGGTCGGGCGCCATCACCTGCTGCGCAGCAACTTCGTCACGGGGCCCATCTACTGGCTGGGGGGCGCGCGTGCGGAGGAGCTGGCCCATCGCCGCGAGGTCGAGGAGATCATCGACTTCCTGGAGATCCAGCACGTCCGCAAGGCGACCGCAGGCACCCTCTCCTACGGCCTGCGCAAGCGCGTCGAGCTCGCCCGCGCGATCGCGCTCAAGCCCGACCTCATCCTCCTCGACGAGCCGATGGCCGGCATGAACCTCGAGGAGAAGGAGGACATGGCCCGTTACATCGTCGACCTCAACGAGGAATGGGGCATGACGGTGGTGATGATCGAGCACGACATGGGCGTCGTCATGGACATCTCGCACCGGGTGATGGTGCTCGACTTCGGCCGCAAGATCGCCGAGGGGCTGCCGGCCGAGGTGATGGCTCACCCGCAGGTCCGCCGGGCCTATCTCGGCGTCGACGACGATACGGCCGTGCCGGCCGACGAGGCGGTCGGGTGAGCTGGATCGCCGCCGACTTCGCGCGCGCCGACACGCTGCCCAAGCTGCTGCGGCACAACGGCACCGCCAATGCCGGCCACGTCGCCATGCGCGAGAAGGACCGCGGCATCTGGCATTCCCTGACCTGGGCCGACGTGCTGGCGCGCACGGCGCGCATGACGTTGGGCCTCGAGGCGCTCGGCGTCGGCCGCGGACAGGTCGTCGGCCTCATCGGCGACAACCGCCCGGACTGGGTGATGGGCGAGCTCGCCACCCATGCGTTGGGCGCCATGAGCCTCGGCATCTACCGCGACGCGCTCGAGGAGGAGGTCGCCTATCTCGCGACCTATGCCGACATCGCGGTCGTGCTGGCCGAGGACGAGGAGCAGGTCGACAAGCTGCTGGGCCTCGAGGGCCGCATCCCGACGGTCCGCCACATCGTCTACGCCGACCCGCGCGGCATGCGGAAATACGACGACCCGCGCCTGATGCCGCTCGACGACCTGCTGGCGAAGGGGGACCGCCGGGCGGCCGAGGCGCCGGGGCGCTTCGACGCGCTCGTCGATGCGGGGAAGGGCGACGACGTGGCGGTGCTCTGCACCACGTCCGGCACGACCGCCCATCCCAAGCTGGCGATGCTGTCGGGGGGCGCGCTCGTCCGGCACTGCATCAGCTATCTCGGCATCGACCCCAAGGGGCCGGACGACGAATACGTCTCGGTCCTGCCGCTGCCCTGGATCATGGAGCAGATCTACGCGGTCGGTAAGTTCCTCGTCTGCGGCATGCGGGTGAACTTCGTCGAGGAGCCGGAGACGACGATGGCCGACTTCCGCGAGATCGGCCCGACCTTCGTGCTCTTCGCGCCGCGCGTCTGGGAAGGCATGGCGGCCGACGTCAGGGCGCGGATGATGGACGCCTCGCCATTGAAGCAGCGCCTCTACCAGGCCGGCATGGCGATGGGCATGCGGGCGCTGGACGCCGGTGGCCGCTCGCGGCTCGCCGACTGGCTGCTGTTCCGCCCGCTGCGCGATCGCCTGGGGTTCTCGCGCCTGAAGTCCGCGGCGACCGGCGGGGCGGCGCTGGGGCCGGAGACCTTCCGGTTCTTCCAGGCGCTGGGCGTGCCGTTGCGCCAGCTCTACGGCCAGACCGAGCTGCTCGGCGCCTACACCATCCACAAGGCGGGCGAGGTCGATTTCGACACGGTCGGCGTCGCCTTCGATGCGGGCGTGGAGATCCGCATCGACGCGCCCGACGCCCAGGGGGTGGGCGAGATCGTCACGCGCCACCCCAACCTCTTCGCCGGCTACTACCGCAACGAAGAGGCGACGGCGGCCGACCTGCGCGACGGCTGGATGCACACGGGCGACGCCGGCTACTTCGACCGCAAGGGCCACCTCGTCGTCATCGACCGCATCCGCGACATGGCGACGACGGCGGGCGGCGACCGCTTCTCGCCGCAGTACATCGAGAACAAGCTGAAGTTCTCGCCCTACGTCGCCGAGGCGGTGATCCTCGGCCACGGCCGGGACCATCTGGCGGCGATCATCTGCATCCGCTTCTCGACCGTGTCGAAATGGGCCGAGAAGCGCCGCATCGCCTTCACCACCTACAGCGATCTCGCCGCCAAGGACGAGGTCTATACACTGCTGCGGGGCGAGGTCGCCGCCGTCAACGCCCGCCTGCCCGAAGCGCAGCGCATCCGCCGCTTCCTCCTGCTCTACAAGGAGCTCGACGCCGACGACGGCGAGCTGACCCGAACCCGCAAGGTCCGCCGCGGCGTCATCAACGAGAAGTACGGCGACATCATCGACGCGATCTACGCCGGTGCCGAAGCCGTCCCGGTCGACACCACGATCGCCTTCCAGGACGGCACCAGGCAGCGCATCCGCACGACGCTGAAGGTCGTCGACCCCGGTGCGGCCGCGCCGGCGAAGGCGGCGTGAAAATGCGCCGGACCATCTCTGCCGGTCGGGGCCTCATCCTGAGCCTGTCGAAGGATGAGGCGGCACGGCCGGCGCGACCTCGTCCTTCGACAGGCTCAGGACGAGGAAACACCTCCTGCTCGAACCCGATGGGGCCAGCCTGAATGGACTGGGCACTCCTCCTCCAGCTCGTCGTCAACGGGCTCATCGTCGGCGCGCTCTACGGCGTCGTCGCGATGTGCTTCGTGCTGATCTACAAGGCGAGCCAGGTCGTGAACTTCGCCCAGGGCGAGTTCCTGCTGATCGGCGCCTGGGTGTGCTGGTTCTTCCTGACGAAGTACCAGATCCCCTTCGTCTGGGGCTTCCTGCTGACGCTCGTCTTCATGGTCGCGTTCGGC
The DNA here is from genome assembly GCA_050187535.1 of Alphaproteobacteria bacterium. Classification (GTDB taxonomy): domain Bacteria; phylum Pseudomonadota; class Alphaproteobacteria; order ATCC43930; family Allostellaceae; genus Allostella. The sequence goes on from JBFWXJ010000190.1 coordinate 7,160, forward strand.
ATCCTGATCCAGGTCGTGGTGCTCAGGCCGATGATCGGCGAGCCGGTGATCTCGGTCATCATGGTCACGATCGGGCTCTCGATCGTCTTCCAGGCGGCGATGAAATGGGCCTTCGGCGTCTTCGCCCAGCCCTTCCCGCCGATCTTCGCGCGCGAATCCGTGACCGTGGCCGGGCTGGAGGTGCGCACCGTCTACCTCGCCAGCCTCGTCGTCTCGCTCGGCATCATGGCGGGCTTCGCCTACTTCTTCCGGGCGACGCGCATGGGGCTGGCCATGCGGGCGACCGCCTTCGACCAGCAGGTGGCGCAATCGCTCGGCATCTCCATCCGCCGGGTCTTCGCCATGGCCTGGGCGATCTCGGCCGCGGTCTCGGCGGTGGCGGGGGTGGTGGTCGGTGTCGTCAACGGCGTGTCGTCGGCCCTCTCCTTCATCGGCATCAAGGTCTTCCCGGCGGTGATCCTGGGCGGCCTCGATTCGATCGTGGGCGGCGTGCTGGGCGGCGTCATCATCGGCCTGCTGGAGAACCTCGCCCACTTCGTCGACAGCCAGTGGCTGCACTGGGGCAACATGATCGAGATCGCGCCCTTCTGGGTCCTGATCGTCATACTCATGATCAAGCCCTACGGGCTGTTCGGCACGCGCGCCATCGAGAGGGTGTGAGATGGCGACCGCCGGCATGCGCCCCGCGGGCGACTTCAGGACCAGCTACGCGTCCGACACCCGCATTTTCGACACGGCCGCGAGCCGCTGGTTCTGCATGGCCGGCATCCTGCTGCTCTGCCTGCTGCCGGTCATCTCGGAGACGACCGGGTTCGACCTCAAATACGAGCTGTCGCTGCTGATCCAGATCGGCTTCCTCGGCATCGCGGCACTCGGCCTCAACATCCTCGTCGGCTTCACCGGGCAGATCTCGATCGGGCATGCCGCCTTCTTCGGCTTCGGCGCCTTCGCCTCGCCCTTCCTCAACAACCAGTTCGGCGTGCCCGTCTTTTTCGCGATTCCGCTGGCCGGCGTCATGACGACCGTGGCCGGCATGCTGTTCGGCATTCCCGCCGCGCGCCTGAAGGGCCTCTATCTCGCCATCGCGACGCTCGCCGCGCAGTTCATCCTGCAGGACTTCTTCGGCCGCGCGGAATGGTTCTCGGGCGGCACCCACGGCGCGCCGGCGGCGCCGGTCACGGTGTTCGGCTTCGCCTTCGACACCGACGCCACCTACTTCTACGTCGTCCTCTTCTGGGTGATCGTTCTCTACGTCGCGGCCGCCAATCTCATGCGCACGCGCGACGGCAGGGCGCTGGTCGCTGTGCGCGACCACTACCTGTCGGCCGAGATGATGGGCATCAACCTGACCAAGTACCGGACGATGTCGTTCGGCGTCTCGTCCTTCTACGCCGGCATCGGTGGCGCCCTCTACGCCCACTACCTGGGCTTCGTCTCGGTCGAGGGCTTCACCATCCTGTTCTCGATCCAGTTCCTCGGCATGATCATCATCGGCGGGCTCGGCTCGATCATGGGCACCCTGATGGGCACCGCCTTCATGGTGCTGCTGCCCGAAGTGATGGACGGCCTGACCGCCAGCCTCGCCGGCACCGCGATCGACCGCGCGCTCGAGCTGAAGGCCAACCTCTCCTACCTGCGCGAGGTGGCGATCGGCCTCACCATCATTCTCTTCCTGGTGTTCGAGCCGGACGGGCTGGCCCACCGCTGGCGGCAGATCAAGGCCTACTGGAAGCTCTATCCGTTTTCGTACTAGGGTCCGCTCCAAACGAGCATAGCGGGAGGGATGAAATGCGCGCGAAACCATTGCTGCTGACCGTTGCCGCTGCCGCGCTGGCGGCCACTCCGGCCGTCGCCCAGCAGAAGATCAACGTCGGCCATCTCGCCGACTACAGCGGCCCGACGTCGGACGTCGGCAAGCCGTTCGGCGAGGGTGTCGCCGATGCCATCGCCTGGGTGAACAAGCAGGGCGGCGTCGCCAAGCGGCAGATCGCGCTCGACACCGTCGACTACGGCTACCAGGTGCCGCGCTCGATCGCGACCTACAAGAAGTGGACCGGCCGCGACAAGGTCGTCGCGATCTTCGGCTGGGGCACGGCCGACACCGAGGCGCTCATCACCTTCGTCTCGAAGGACCAGATCCCCTACATCTCCGGCTCCTATGCCGGCTCGCTGACCGACCCGACCGGCAAGGCCGAGCGCTCGACGGCGGCCGCACCCTTCAATTTCTTCTACGGCCCCTCCTATTCGGACGCCGCGCGCGGCCTCGTGACCTGGGCGGCCGAGGACTGGAAGAAGAAGGGCGGGCAGGGCAAGCCCAAATACGTCCACATGGGCGCCAACCACCCCTATCCGAACGCGCCCAAGGCGGCGGCCGAGGAGCTGGCGAAGGAGCTGGGATTCGACGTGCTACCGGCGATCCAGTTCGCGCTGACGCCCGGCGACTACACCGCCCAGTGCCTGACGCTGAAGCAGTCCGGCGCCAACTACGCCTATCTCGGCAACACGGCCGGCTCGAACGTGTCGGTGCTTAAGGCGTGCAAGAACGCCGGCGTCGACGTGCAGTTCATGGGCAATGTCTGGGGCATGGACGAGAACGCGGCCAAGGCGGCCGGCAACGCCGCCGACGGCGTCGTCATCCCCGTGCGCACGCGTGCCCTGTGGAACGAGGAAGCGCCCGGCATGAAGGTCGTGCGCGAGATCGGCGGCTCGGGCGGCTATCGCCCGCTGCACTACATCGCCGGCATCTGCACAGCGTTCTACATCAAGGAAGCGATGGACTGGGCGGCCGGCCACGGCGGCATCACCGCCATCAAGATCCGCGACGGCATGTACGCCAAGAAGGACTGGGTGCCCAAGGGCCTGGAAGGCGTGTGCGCGCCCTCGACCTGGACGTCGACGGACCACCGGCCGACGACCGAGATCATCCTCTATCGCACCAAGGTCTCGGGCGCCACGGATGCGGCGCTGGACGAGCTGATGAAGGCCGGCACCATCAAGCTCGAGAAGCTCGCGACCATCAACCTGCCGCGCAAGCCCGGCTGGCTCGGCTACTGAACCGGGGACGAGGGTAGGGGGCGGGCGGCGGACGGGTGCTCTCCCGTCCGCCGTTTGCGTTCCGGACATCGCGATGACGACGCCCCTCCTCGCCGTCAACAACATCGAGGTCGTCTACGCGGACGTCATCCTGGTCCTGCGCGGCCTGTCGCTCGCGGTGCCGGAAGGGCAGATCGTGGCGCTGCTGGGGGCCAACGGCGCCGGCAAGTCGACGACGCTGAAGGCGATCTCGGGCCTGCTCAAGAGCGAGGACGGCGCCATCACCCGCGGCGAGGTGCTGCTGGCGGGCGAGCGCATCAGCGGCCTCGACCCCGAGGCGATCGTGCGGCGCGGCATCTTCCAGGTCATGGAGGGACGCCGCATCGTCGCCGACATGACGTGCCTGGAGAACCTGCGCCTCGGTGCCTTCACGCGCCGCGACCGCGGCCAGGTCGCGGCCGACATCGACATGGTCTACGGCTATTTCCCGCGCCTCAAGGAACGCACGGGGCTGGCCGGATACCTCTCGGGCGGCGAGCAGCAGATGCTGGCGATCGGCCGCGCCCTGATGGCCAAGCCCCGCCTCATCCTGATGGACGAGCCGTCGATGGGCCTCTCGCCCTTCCTCGTCATGGAGGTCTTCTCGATCATCCGCCGGCTGGTCGCCGAGCTCGGCGTCACCATCCTCCTGGTCGAGCAGAACGCGCGCATGGCGCTCCAGGTCGCGAGCTACGGCTACATCATGGAGCGCGGCAAGGTGGTGCTGGACGGCACCGCGGCGGCACTCGCCGAGAACGAGGACGTGAAGGAGTTCTATCTCGGCGGCGGCGGGGGCGAGGAGCGCAAGTCCTTCAAGAACCTCAAGTCCTACAAGCGCCGCAAGCGCTGGCTGTGAGCCCGCCGATGACCGAATACATGGATGCGCTGGAGACGCGGCCCGCAGCCGAGCGCGAGGCGGCGCTGATGACGGCACTGCCGGCCCAGGTCGCGCACGCCAAGACTGCGGCACCGCATTACGCGGCGTTGCTGCGGGACGTCGACCCGGGCGGGATCACCTCGCGTGCGGCCCTGGCGATGCTGCCCGTCACGCGCAAGAGCGACCTGATCGCGCTCCAGAAGTCCGTGCCGCCCTTC
>JBFWXJ010000191.1:0-11284 GCA_050187535.1 Alphaproteobacteria bacterium
GCCCTCGAGCCGTGCGCGCTGGGCGGCGTATGCCGCCATCATCTCGGTGTCGACGAAGCCGGGTGCCACGTAGTTGACGGTCACACCCTTGCGCGCGACCTCCTGCACCAGCGTGCGCTGATAGGCGAGCAGGGCCGCCTTGGAGGCGGCGTAGACCGCGTTGCCGCGGCTACCGGCCAGCGCCGCGACCGAGCCGATCGCCACGATACGGCCGGCGCCGGCCGCCGTCATCGGGCGGACCAGCGCCTTGGCGATCCGGGCCATCGCCCAGAAATTCACCTGCATGACCGCCTCGGCCTGCCCCTGGTCGACCATTGCGGCCAAGCGGTCGGAGGTGGCGCCGGCGTTGTGGACCAACCCGTAGTAGCCCTCGTCGGCCGCGCGTTCGGCCAGCGCATCCACCGCCGCGCGGTCGGCGAGGTCGACCGCGATCCCCCGGCCCGGCAGCCCGTCGGCGGGCCGCCGATGGGTGAAGTCCACCGCGAACCCGGCCTGATCCAGCGCCCTGACAACGGCGGCGCCGATCCCGCGCCCGCCCCCGGTCACCAGCACCCGCCTCATGCGGCGTCGAGCCCGATCACGAGCGAGACGTTCTGGCCGCCGAACCCGAACGAGTTCGACAGGATGGTGCGCACGGGCGCCGGGCGAGCCGCGTTCGGCACGACGTCGAGGGGAATGGCCGGATCCGGCTCGCGGTAGTTGATGGTGGGCGGCAGCACCTGGTCGCGCAGCGTCAGCACCGAGAACGCCGCCTCGATGGCGCCGGCGGCACTCAGCGTGTGGCCGATCATCGACTTGTTGGAGCTGACCGGGAGGCCGCCATTGGCCCGCTCCCCGAAGACCAGCTGGAGGGCCAGGCACTCCATGCGGTCGTTCTCCGGCGTGCCGGTGCCGTGGGCGTTCACGTAGTCGATCGCCTCCGGCTGCAACCCCGCATCGCCGAGCGCGCCCGCGATCGCGCGCACGATGGCGGCACCGTCGGGGCTGCTGCGGGTGCGGTGGAAGGTGTCCGCCGCCTCGCCGCAGCCGCGGACATGGGCGAGCGGCCGCGCGCCGCGCGTGGCGGCGGCGGCGGGGCGCTCCAGCACCAGGGCGGCGGCACCCTCGGCCATGACGAAGCCGTCGCGGGTGCGCTCGAACGGCCGCGCCGCGCCGGCCGGGTCGTCGTTGCGGGTGGAGAGCGCCTGGAGCAAGCCGAAACGGATCAGCGCCTCGACCTGCAGCGACCCCTCGGTGCCGATGACCAGCGCCCGATCGCAGTCGCCGCGCCGGATCGCCTCGACGGCGCTCTGGATCGCCGTGGCGCCGGTGGCGCAGGCGGTGGACATGGTGACGGGCGCGCCCTCGGTCCCGAAGGCCGCGGCGAGGCGCTCGGCCGTGGTGCCGTAGAGGAAGTCGACATAGCCGGGGTCGTCGGGACCGCCCGCTGCCACCGCCATCATGTCGCGGTAGGTCGGCCCGCCGGCACGGGCGACCAGCGCACGGCGCTGCGCCCATTCCAGCTCCAGCGGCGGCAGCCCGACGAACAGCGGTCCCGCGAAGCTGCCGGCCCAGCCGGCCTGGGCCAGCGCCTCGGTCGCGACCGCGTGGGCCATGGCCCAGCAGCGCCGGGTGACCGGCAGGGTGCCGATCCCGTCATGGTCGACCGCGCCGCCGAAGGTCACCTTGAGGCCCTCGACCGGGAAGCGCGTGATGCGGGCGATGCCCGACCGTCCATCGACGAGGGCCTGCCAGCTCGCCTCGCGCCCCCAGCCGATGGCCGAGACGATGCCGATGCCGGTGATGGCGACGGCAGGGTTCATGGCGCCGACACCAGCGCCATCCCCTCGCCGCGCCGGGCGCCCCAGCCGGTCACGGCGACGCGCGCGGGCGAGCCCGCGAAGGGCGCCTCGATGCCATCGTCCGCCAGCGGCGGCGGCACGAACCCCGTCGCGACCGACCACGCCGCCAGGGCCACCGCGGCGGGGAAGGCCGCCTCCGCACCATGGCCCCAGGCGGCCGCCAGACCGCGCACCGCAGGGCGATCGGGCAGTGCCGCCAGGAAAGCGCGCTCCTCGCCGGTCGCCGGGCCGGCGCCCGATGCGGCGCTCATCACCAGCGGCACGGGTTCCTCCGGCCACGCGGCGCCGGCCGAGCGGGCCGCCGCACCCGGCGACCGGTCGGACCAGCCCTGCGCGACGCGGTCGAGCCGGGCGAGCGGGCGGGCGCCGCGCGTCGCGGCATGGTCGGCCGCCTCGATCACCAGGGCGGCGGCGAGGCTGCCGCCGGTCACTCCGGCGTCGGGCCGATCCCAGAGGTCGCGCCACGGCCCCTCGAGCAGGCGGCCGCCGCTGCGGTAGGTCAGGAGCGCATCCCAGCGGGCGGAATTGACCGCCGCAGCGACGAGGAAGAGATCGCCCTGCCCCGCCTCCACGCGTCGCCACGCCATGCGCAGCGCATCCACGCCCGCCGCCTCCTCGCCCATGAAGGTCCGGCTGGAGCCGGCGACGTCGAGCACGATGGAAATGTTTCCGGCGAACATGTTGGGAAGCTGCGCCAGGAAGGCCGTCGGCCGCAGCCCGTCGGTCAGGCGGCGGGCGATGAGCGTGCTCGGATCGTCGGCGGCCAGCGATTCGCCCAGCACCGCCTCGTCCAGCGCCAGGTCGCGCTCGCCGCCGGATGCGGCCGCCAGCAGATGGGTGCGCGCCAGCAGCGCCGGATCGCCGCGCACCCCCGCCTCCTCCAGGGCCAGACCGGCCGCGTGGACGCCGTGCTGCATGTAAACGCCCATCGCCCGCTGGTCGGCGCGCCGGGGCATGAAGCGGTCGAGGTCGACGGAGGCGAAGGGATGGGCGTGCCAGGGGGCGAAGGTCGTCGAATCACGGCCGGCCGCGATGCGCGCGGGGTCGGCGAGGGCCGCCAGATGCGCGTCGCGCCCCGCGCCCAGCGCCGAGACGATGCCGGCACCGGTGATCCAGGCGGCGCGCCCGCGCCCCGTCGCGTCGCTTCCGGTCACGCGAGCCCGACCCGTTGCATCGCGGCCATCACGCCGGCGCGCAGCTCGGGCGTCGGGAAGGGCACCGTGCGCAGCCGCAGCTCGGCCTCCGCGACGCGCTTGCCGTCGCGTGCAATGGCGCCCCGCGTCACCGCGTAGCCCGATCCGTCGTGCTCCAGCGCTGCTTCCACCGCCAGCTCGGCGCCCGGCGGCACGCTGGCGCGCATCTTGGCCTCGCGCACCTCCGCCAGCAGCGGCATCCGGGCGGCGTCGCCCAGCGCCAGCAGGAGATAGCCCGACGCCTGGGCCATCGCCTCGATCAGCAGGACGCCCGGCATCAGGGGAAATCCCGGAAAATGCGCGTCGAGGATGGTCGACCGCAGCGGCACCGCGGCGCTCAGCACGATGCGCCGCTCGTCCCGCGACAGGGACACGACGCGGTCGACGAGGCGGAAGGCCTCGAGCTCCATGCCGTGCGGCGCGGCGTCAGGCCGAGGCCTGGCGCGCGGCGACGAGCGCGTCGATCCTGCCGGCGAGATTGCGGATGATGAAGAAGTCGGCGCTGCTGGCCCGGCCGGCGTTCACGTCCTCCATCCAGGCCTCGACCGGCATCTTGATGCCGAAGCGCTTGTCGATGGCGAACGCGATGTCGAGAAAGTCCAGGCTGTCGACGCCGAGATCGTCGATGACATGGGAATCCGCCGTGATGGTCGCCCGATCGATGTTGCTGGTCTGGGCGATGATGTCGCAGACGGCGTCGATCGTATCGGCCATGGGCGTCGTCGGCACTCTTCTTCGGATGGCGGGACGGCGGTCCCGCCCGATGAGAAGCCCTAGTTTCCGTATCGGCCTTTGTCAACGCCGCCCGCCATGGGGGCCGGCGGAGGGACCGGCTCCGGCCGCCAGCGCCGGTGCATCCACAGCCAGTCCTCCGGCCGCTCCCGCACCCAGCGCTCGACCACCACATTGACCGCGGCCATCACCTGCGCCTCGTCGGCGTGCGTGTCGGGGTCGCGCGGCGGCAGCTCCAGCGGCGGTGTCAGCTCGATGCGGAAGCGGCCACCGGGAAGACGGACGGCGCGCGCGCCGTGCACCGGGCAGTCGAAGGCGCGGGCGAACTTGGCGACGGCGGGCGCGGTGCGCACGGGGCGCCCGAGAAAGGTGCCGGGAACGCCGCGGCTGAAATGCTGGTCGACCAGCATCCCGACATGGCCGCCCTGGCGCAGCACCCCCATCAGGGCGAGTCCGCCGCGCAGGTCGGTCGGGATCAGGCGCCCCATGTGGCGGCCGCGGATGCGGCGGATCAGCCGGGCGACGAAGGGGTTGTTGGGCTCGCGGTAGAGCACCGCCAGATCGAGGCCGTGGCGGGCGCCGGCGACGGCCAGCAGCTCCCAGTTGGCGAGATGGGCGGCGAAGATGATGCCGGGGCGGCCGTCGTCGCGAAGCTGGAGGAAGTACTCCGCCCCGACCACCTCGATGCGCCGGCTGGCCTCGGGATGCTCGGGGTCGTAGTCCCAGATGCGGCCGATATGGGGGTATTCCGCAGCCGTCCGGCCGAGATTGTCCCACGCCGCCCGCAGGATGCGCTCGCGCTCGGCCGTCGGCTTCTCGGGGAAGGCGGCGGCCAGGTTCTCGCGCGCGATCCTGGTCGCCCGCAGATGCCGCCCGACGGTCCAGGCGACGCGCCCGCCGAAGGCGGACATCCACCGGGTCGGGACGATGCGCGCCGCGAGGAAGACGGCCATCACCGCCCCGGCGACGACCGCCGCGGCGAGGCGGCCGGCGAGGATCTTCAGTCGGAGCATGGGCGGGGGAAGTGCGGGTGAGCGGGCGGCATGCGACCGCCAAGCGCCCCATTCCGGCGCCGCGTGTCAAGCAGCGCAGGTGTCGCTAGGCTCCCCCCGGCCGCGACTTGCAGCGCGTGGCCGGCGGATGGGAGCCACGCTATTGCGGTACGATGTCGTCATCTATTTCCAGGCACTCGACACCCATCCGCTGCATCGCGCGCAGCGGCCGGAGGACACCGCCGTAACGCCGCAACGCATGCTCGCAATGGCCGGAGCCTGCATTGCCGCCCGCGCGCCCGGGGCCCGCCCCGTCCTGATCACCGGCGGCGGCCTGGCGGTGCCGCCCGGCTTTCGGGTGGAGCCGCGGAAGCTGGCCGATCCCGCGCTGCTTCAGCTCGACCGCATCCGCGCATATCGCGACTATCTCGCGGCACGTGTGGGGAAAGCAGGCGCCGGGAACGACGGGATCGGCGCCATCTTCCTCGATCTCGACACCTTGGTCCTGCGCGAGCTGGCGCCGCTGTTCGACCAACCGTTCGATGTTGCGCTGACGTACCTGGAGGCGGCGCTCGATCCGCCGCCGGCTGCGCTCGACCGCTGGGGCCTGCCCGATGACGGCCGTCCCGGCGCAATCAACTTCGGCGTCGTCGCGGCCCGCTTCACCCCGGCGGCCGTGGACTTCTTCGATGCCGTGCTCGAGCGGTTCTCTGCCATGGCCGAGAGCGGGGCGCGGTTCATGACCGGCAAGCGCAACATGTTCCGCACCGCAGCCGGTCTCAGCCGCATCTCCGACCTCCGGACCTGGGGCGGCGATCAGTTCGCCGTCATCTCACTGGTGTCAGCTGCCTTGTTCGGCACGCGGCGCGACCGGGCCGCCGTCGCGGGCGCAGACATCCTGCTGCTGCCGGCGGCGCAATGGAACTGGACGCCGAGCGACCGGCTGCGTCGCGCCGATCTCGGTGGTCGCTTCATTGCCCACCTCAAGGGCAGCCGCAAGGAGTTCATGCCCGGGATGGCGCGATGGCTGGGTGCCGCGGAGACATGAGCGCTGATATCGTATCGCCCCACCCGCCCGACCGTTCCCGACACGGATCCGCCCACTCCATGACCGACCGCTCGCTCCCCCTCGCCGGCATCCGCGTCGTCGAGATGACCCACACGATCATGGGGCCTTCCTGCGGGCTGGCGCTGGCCGATCTCGGCGCCGACGTGGTCAAGGTCGAGCCCGCACCCCAGGGCGACCACACGCGGCGGCTGCCCGGGTTCGCGTCGGGCTTCTTCACCGTCTTCAACCGCAACAAGCGCAGCCTGGCGGTCGATCTCAAGCAGGCGGACGGCCGTGCCGTGCTGGCGCGGCTCGTCGCGGGCGCCGACGTGCTGATGGAGAATTTCGGGCCGGGCACGGTCGAGCGGCTCGGCATCGGCTGGGAGGAGGCGCGCGCGATCAATCCGCGGCTGGTCTATTGCGCGCTCAAGGGGTTCCTCGCCGGCCCCTACGAGAACCGCCCGGCGCTGGACGAGATCGTGCAGTTCATGTCCGGCATCGCCTACATGACCGGCCCGCCTGGCCGGCCGCTGCGCGCCGGTGCCTCGATCATCGACATACTGGGCGGCGCGTACGGCGCCATCGCCATCCTGGCGGCCCTGCGCGAGCGCGACCGCACGGGCGAGGGCCAGCTCGTCAAGAGCGCGCTGTTCGAGACGGGTGCGTTCCTCATGGGCTCGCACATGGCGGGTCACGTGATGACCGGCGAGAAGATCCCGCCGATGCCGGCCCGCCGCAGCGCCTGGGCGATCTACGAGCCCTTCGCGACCAGGGACGGCGAGCAGGTGTTCGTCGGCATCACCTCCAACAACCACTGGTGGCGGTTCTGCGACCATTTCGGCCATCCGGGCGTGCGGGACGATCCGGCCCTGCAATCGAACGAGGACCGCGTCGCCGCGCGGCCGCGCCTGGTGCCGCTGGTCGCCGATACGATCGGCCGGCTGACCAGGGCCGAGGCGGCCGACCGGCTGGAGAAGGCGGGCATACCCTTCGCGCCCGTCGTGACGACCGAGGATTTGTTCGACGACCCGCAGCTGAACGCCCACGGCTTCCTCGTCCCGGTGCGGCTGCCGGACGGCAGCTCCACCAAGCTGCCCAAGCTGCCGGTCGAGATGGACGGCCACGACCTGGGCGTGCGCATCGAGGCGCCGACGATGGGCGAGCACTCGCGCGCCGTGCTGGCCGAGCTCGGCTACGGCGCGGCCGAGATCGCCGACCTGCTGGAGCGCCGGGTCGTCGCCGGCCCGTGAGGACCGGCGACGACGAGCGCCAGCCTCAGGCCTTCGCCTTCAGCAGGTCGCGGATCTCGGCCAGCAGCTTCACGTCCTCGGGCACCGTCGGCGGCGGCGGCGGCGGCTTCTTGTAGAGGCGGTTCACCTGCTTCACGAGGATGAACACCGCGAACGCGACGATCATGAACTTGATCACGGCGTTGATGAAGACGCCGTAGTTGATCGTGGCCGCGCCCGCCTCCCTGGCGGCGGCGAGCGACGGATACTCCTTGCCGCTCATGTTGATGTAGAAGTCCGAGAAGTCGATGCCGCCGAGCAGGAGGCCGATCGGCGGCATGATGATGTCCTTCACCAGCGAGTCGACGATCGAGGTGAAGGCGGCGCCGATGATGATGCCGACCGCCAGGTCGATGACGTTGCCGCGGGCGATGAACGCCCGGAATTCATGCCACATGACGGACCCCTCCTCAGGCCGTTCGGGCGCTGCGGCGCGGCCGGCGCCCTTGGTGATTTGTAGGACGATTCGTCGCAGCCGCCAGCACCCCCATATGCTGCACTGCAGCAAAACCTTCCGGCACGCCGTGGCGACCAAGCGTGAAATCGCGGCCGATTCCGGCTGCTCCCGGGCAGGAGCCCCCAGACAGAGATGAACCGATCCGATCTGCGTGGCCTTCGCGTCAGCGGCGCCAGCGACACCGCGCTCGCGCATTTCGAGCGTGCCGTCGCCGCGGGGCTGCGGATGGGCGGCGACCCGGCCGCCGACGTGATCGCGGCCCTGGCCGACAGCCCCGACTTCGCGATGGCGCACGCGCTCGGCGCCTACCTCCTGCTCGCCGGCCTCGAGGCGCGCGACGTCGCGCGCGCGACGGCCGCACTGCCGGACCTGCAGCGGACGGCACGTACCGATCGCGAGAAGCTGCACGCGGCCGCTATCGCCGCCTATGCGGCTGGCGAATTGGATCAGGCCGCCGAGCGGCTGGAGGACCTGCTGATCGACCATCCGCGCGACGTGGTGGCGCTCCAGCAGGCCCATCTCCTCGACCTGTACCGCGGTGACGCGCGGGCGCTGCGCGACCGCGTGGCGCGGTTTCGCCATGCCTGGGGCCCGGGATTGCCCGGCTACCACGCCGTGCTGGCGATGCACGCCTTCGGCATGGAGGAATGCGGGGACGCGGCACGCGCCGAGGAGACCGGCTGCGAGGCGCTGGCGATCGAGCCGCGCGACGCCTGGGCGCACCACGCCGTCGCCCATGCGCTGGAAGCCCAGGGCCGCGCCACCGACGGCATCGCCTGGATGCGCGAGCGCCAGCCCATGTGGTCGGAGGACAGCTTCCTCGCCGTTCACAACTGGTGGCACCGCGCATTGTGTCATTTCGAGCTGGATGACGCGGGAGCGGCGCTCGGCATCTACGACGATCACATCCGCGGTGCGGAATCGGGGCTCGTCATCGACCTGATGGATGCCTCCTCGCTGCTGTGGCGGCTCAGCCTCGCCGGCGTCGATGTCGGCGGCCGCTGGGCGGGGTTGGCCGAACGCTGGGCGCCGACCACCTGCGACGGCTGGTATGCGCTGAGCGACGTGCACGCCATGATGGCGTTCGTCGGCGCTGCGCGCTGGGACCTGGCCGACCAGATCCTCGCGACCCTGCGGCGGCGCGTCGAGCGCGGCGGCACCAATCGCGCGATGACCGCCGATGTCGGCCTGCCCCTCGCCCGCGCCCTCTACGCCTTCGGCCGTCGCGACTACACGACCGCGGTCGGCCTGCTGCGACCGCTGCGTTCCGTGGCGCCACGCTTCGGCGGCAGCAATGCCCAGCGCGACGTGATCGACCTGACCCTCATCGAGGCGGCCCATCGCGACAAGCAGACCGCGTTGCTCCGCGCACTGCTCCACGAGCGCCAGAGCAACCGCCCGCGGGGCGCCGACGGCGCCCCGCTGCGCTACGCCGCCTGACGGGCGGCGGCGCCCGACTCGTAGGCACCGGCCTTCATCGCATCTGCCAGGGCGCCATAGACGGCAACCCAGGCGGTCTTCGCCTCGGCCGTGAAGGCCGTGCCGAGCCCGTGCTCCAGCGTCCAGATCAGGGCAGCCGCAACCGTGCCGTAGTCTTCGTCGCGCACGCCCCAAGCGGCGTGCCGTCGGCCGAGGTCGTGCAAGGCCGGCAGCAGCCGGCCGATTTCGTCGAGCCCGTCGACCGCGACCGCCAGCATCCCTGCCAGGGCCTCGGCCTGTTCCGTCTGGGGGCGGCGGAAGAGATGCCGCAGCGACGGATCCACGACGAACAGCCGGTCGTAGAACATCATCGCCGCGGCGCCGGCCGCCGGCCGAATCGTCGCGAAGGTCTCCCTGACGAGGGCGATCTGGCGCGGCGTCATGGGCAGCCTCCGTATCGGCCGTTCATCAGGCCCGGCCGAACGGCCGCGACCGCTCCGCCTCGCGGCGCGCATTGCGGACCACGCGGGAGATCTCCGACCGCTCGATCCCCATGTCGGCGAGCGCCCGGGAATCGAGCTGGTGGAGAGCGGAGATGGCGCCGCGGATGCGGAACTCCCGCACCACGAGCCACCAGAGATGGGCGAGCGCCCCGGCGACATCGGGAGCGAAGCCGACGATGCCCGTCGGCTGAATCTTCGTGCTGGACATCGAACCTCTCCTCGACCGGCGCCGGCACCGTTGCCGGCGTCCATGCCCAGTTGGTCGAGTTGGCCCAACCCTGCGTTCGACCCCTTCTCGATGAATAATCGCGAATGTTAGGTTCTCGATCCGAGAATGATCGAGCTGTCCGACCTTCACGTCTTCCGGACCGTCGTCCAGGCGGGCGGCGTCAACCGCGCCGCCGAGCGCCTCTATCGCGTGCAATCCAACGTCACGGCGCGGGTGAAGAAGCTGGAAGCCGACCTCGGCGTGCCGCTCTTCCTGCGCGACGGCCGCCGCCTGCAGCTCTCGCCGGCGGGTCGCGTGCTCCTCGACTACGCCGACCGCCTGCTGGCCCTGGCGGCGGAGGCCGAGCAGGCGATCCATGACGGCCCGCGCGGGCCGCTGCGCCTGGGCGCCATGGAGAGCACGGCCGCCATCCGCCTGCCTGGGCCCTTGTCGGAGTACCATCGCCGGCATCCCGACGTTGCGATCGAGCTGCATACGGGCGATCCGCGCGGCCTGACGGCGCGCGTCGTGGCGGGCGACCTCGACGCGGCGCTGGTCGCCGAGCCCGTTTCCGACCCGCGGCTCGAAGCCACGCCCGCCTTCGTCGAGCGTCTCGTCATCGTCGCCGGCGCCGGACATGCGCCGATCGCCGCGCCGGCCGACGTCACCACGCGCACGGTGCTGGTCTTCCATCCCGGCTGCCCTCACCGGCAGCGGCTGGAGGACTGGTTCGCCCGTGGCGGCGTCGCGCCCGACCGGGTGATCGAGATGAACTCCTACCACGCGATCCTCGGCTGCGCGGTCGTGGGAATGGGCGTGGCGCTGATGCCCGAGAGCGTGCTCGACGGCTATCGCGAGCGCGGCCGGCTCAGCGTACATCCCATGACAGGCGACTTCCGCAGCGTGCGCACGATGCTCATCTGGCGGCGCGCGGCGGCGCAGCCGAAGGTGACCGCCCTGCTGGAGGTCATCGGCAGCCCCCAGGCGTCGCTTCCGCCGGACGCCTGAAGATGGCTCGGCGGCGCGCCGCACCTTCGGAAGGCGTGGGCCGGCTGGTCCAGCGCGACCGGTCGCCGGTGCCCGATGTTCCGGGCGAGATCCGCGCCGTCATCGTGCTGCGGGACGAGATGCTCCGCCTGCCACGCATCCTCGACTGGCACAGGGCGCTCGGCGTCGGCCGGTTCCTCGTCGTCGACAATGATTCGCGCGACGGCACGGCGGATTTCCTGCTGACCCAGCCGGACGTGCATGTCTTCCACACCGACGGCTCGTTCGCGGCCAGCCAATGCGGCACCGCCTGGACCAACGCGCTGCTCGACGCCTATTGCCCGGCCCACTGGACGCTGGTCGTCGATGCCGACGAGCTGTTCGTCTATCCGGACTGCGAGCGGATCGGCATCGGCCGGCTCGTCCGCCATCTCGACGCGACCGGCGCCGAGGCGATGTTCGCCGTCCTCGTCGACATGTATGCGGCAGGGCCGATCGCCGAGGCCCGGCTGGCGCCTGGCGCCACGCTGCTGTCGGCCTGCCCGCATTTCGACCCCGGCCCCTATCGGGCGATCGCGTCGCGCGTCTTCCCTCATCGCGAGCTGATCGGCGGCC